>NZ_JBITDJ010000013.1:0-183674 GCF_044454085.1 Streptomyces sp. NPDC051569 | reverse complement strand
ACTGCAGGGGGGACCCTGTGGGAGAGTAGGACGCCGCCGAACAATTATTGTGGGAAGGCCCCGCACCTTATGGTGCGGGGCCTTTTCGCGTTCACCACCCATTTCGTGTCCACGCCCAATTTCTCTTTCTCCGGCCGCTGGGGTCAGCCCTGCCTGTGGGGTGTCTGGTGGGAGCGGGGCCTTCGGTGCGAGATAGCGGAGGTGGCCGGCCGTTCCGGGCGCTCACGTGCGGTGGAGGCGGGCCTCGGCCCTCGGTGGGCCCTCGGGGCGTGGATTGCGTGCTGTTCCATCGGCCGAGGCGGTCGTTAGGAGGAATTCCCGGGCCCGCCCCGAGCAGGTGGTGTCACCGGACCGCCCGTACGGGCGGTCCTGAGAGGCGTATGCCGTCGTTTCAGGGTCAGGGACTCGCTGTCGGGCGCCGGAGGCGGCCTCGTCAGCGGAATGGCCGGGACGCGGGTCGATCAGGCGTTTCCAGGAAGCGGACGCATACGCGCCGGAGGAGGGTCGGGTCGTTCTCGTGGTACATCGACTCGTGGTACGTCGACGCGGACAGCACTCACCCCCGCCACTTCACGGGCGGGGGTGAGTGCTGTCCACCGCGTCAGCGTCAGGAGGCGTCGTGGCCCTGCTGGTCGGATCCGTAGCCCGCGATGCCGGCGGCGCGACCCAGTTCGAGGTCGAGTGCCTCGCGGCGGATGCGCTGGTCCACGTAGAGCAGAGCGGTCACGCCGGCGGAGATCGGGTAGGTGATCGCTGCGGCGGTCACGGCTCCGATGCTGCTGATGATCTGGAAGAGCCAGCTGAAGGCCGGTTGCTCTCCGGATATCAGGGCCGCGCGGGCGTCACCGTCCGCCGTGAAGGCGATGAGAGTGAAGACCAGCCCGATGACCAACACGACCAGGAGAACCAACAGCACGGTGAGGGCCAGGACTCCGAAGACACGCCACCAGGCATCTCGCACGAGCTTCGCGGACCGCCGCATGGACGCCACTACGCCCCGCCGTTCCAGCATCAGCGCGGGGGAGGCGAGGCTGAAGCGGACCAACAGCCAGAGGACGACGGCGCCGGCCGCCAGGGCGCCGACGCGGAGGAGAGCGGCTCCCGCGACACCTCCCAGCAGCAGGCCCGGGAGGATTCCGACGGCGATGACGGCCATGTTCATCAGAGCCAGCAGCAGTGTCAGCCCGAGCAGTTGGGGCAGTCGGGGACGGGCTTCGGTCCAGGTGCCCGAGAGGCTGACGGGGCGTCCGAGGACGGAGCGGCTGATGACCGTGGTGAGCATCGCCGTCGTGATGAGGGTGCCGATCAGCGCGACGAGGAGAACGGGCGTCTGCGCGATGAAAGCGGACTGTATCGAGTCGGCTGACTGCCGCAGAAGCTCCGAAGGAGTCGCATCCGGATCGATCTTCGCGGAATCGGGGACCAGGTAGCGCCGGGAGACCACGTCGGCGACCTGGGCGATCACGGCGACGGGGACGCTGATGCTGAGCAGGGTGCGCCAGTGAGCACGCAGGGTGGACACCGCGCCGTTGAGGATCTCGCCGAAGCCGAGCGGACGAAGCGGGATCACCCCTGGCTTGGCGGCGGGTGGCGGGCCCCAGCCGTTGCCCCTGCCCGGTCCGCCGCCCTGTGCGGGCTTTCCCCAGCCCGGCGCGGGCCGGCGCGCGGCAGGCGCGGGGCCTAGGGCGCTCGGGGCGGACCACTCGGCGGCCGGCGGTCGGCTCGCGGACCACTTGGCGGGCGGGACCGCGTCGTCGGCGGGCTCGGCGGGCCTGGGCACGGAGGCGTCCTTGCCGTCGGACGGGGCGGATCCGGGCGAGGCCCAGCCCGGAGTGTCGTTCACGGTCGTCCACCTCGTGGATTGGTTGTGGGGCCGGCTCGTCGAGCCGGCTCTTCAGCGGTGCCTGTCCGCGGAGCGGGGGACCGGCAGCCATCGTGCCACGCGCTGTTCCCTGGTAAGCCGGGGGCGGTATCTCCTTCTCCCGGCGCCCTTGCCTTCATTGTCCGTGCCGCAGCGGGCAGACTGTGCGGATGGCTGATCAGTACGTACCATCCCAGGTCGGCGCGGAGCCGTCCATGCTCCCCTCACTTCGCTGGGACGAGCCGCCGGAAGGGCCCGTACTCGTCCTCCTCGACCAGACGAGACTGCCGGTCGAGGAAGCCGAGCTCGTCTGTACCGATGTGCCCGCGCTGGTGCGGGCGATCCGGACGCTCGCCGTACGGGGGGCGCCGTTGCTGGGCGTCGCGGGTGCCTACGGGGTGGCGCTCGCCGCGGTGCGGGGCTACGACGTGGAAGACGCCGCGGAACAGTTGGCGGGGGCGCGGCCCACCGCGGTGAACCTCGGGTACGGGGTGCGGCGGGCACGCGACGCGTACCGCGCGGCGGCCGAGAAGGGGGCGGACCGGGGCGAGGCGGCGGCTGCCGCGCTCGCCGAAGCGAAGCAGCTGCACCGGGAAGACGCCGAGGCCAGCACGCGGATGGCGGCGTTTGGGCTTACGCTCCTCGATGAACTGCTGCCGGGTGGCGGCCACCGGATCCTGACCCACTGCAACACTGGGGCGCTTGTCTCGGGCGGGGAGGGAACCGCGTTCGCCGTGGCACTCTCGGCGCACCGGGCCGGTCGGTTGCGACGTCTGTGGGTGGACGAGACGCGTCCGCTTCTTCAGGGTGCCCGCCTGACGGCGTACGAGGCGGCTCGCAACGGGATGGCGTACACATTGCTCACGGACAACGCGGCGGGTTCGCTGTTCGCGGCCGGGGAGGTGGACGCCGTCCTCATCGGGGCGGACCGGATCGCCGCCGACGGGTCGGTGGCCAACAAGGTGGGGAGCTATCCGCTCGCCGTGCTGGCCAAGTATCACCATGTGCCGTTCATCGTGGTCGCCCCCACCACGACCATCGACCTCGATTCCCCGGACGGGGGGTCGATCGAGGTGGAGCAACGACCGGGACAGGAGGTGACGGAGCTCACGGCGCCGCAGACAGCGGTGGCGGGAGTGGAGGTGGGGGGTGGGATGCCGGTGGCGCCGCTGGGAACGCAGGCGTACAACCCGGCCTTTGACATCACCCCTCCGGAATTGGTGACGGCGATCGTCACCGAATATGGCGCGCTGTCCCCGGTGACCGGGGGCGGAATCGCGGAGCTGTGTGCCAGGTCACGCCAGGTAACGATTAGATAATGGGATGATGTCGATATGAAGGGACGCGTCCTTGTCGTCGATGACGACACCGCACTGGCCGAGATGCTCGGCATTGTGCTGCGAGGTGAAGGGTTCGAGCCGTCGTTCGTAGCGGACGGTGACAAGGCGCTTGCCGCCTTCCGTGAGGCCAAGCCGGATCTGGTGCTGCTGGATCTCATGCTGCCCGGCCGGGACGGGATCGAGGTGTGCCGGCTCATCAGGGCGGAGTCCGGCGTGCCCATCGTCATGCTCACGGCCAAGAGCGACACGGTCGATGTGGTGGTCGGGCTGGAGTCCGGCGCTGACGACTACATCGTCAAGCCGTTCAAGCCGAAGGAGCTGGTGGCCCGTATCAGGGCGCGGCTGCGGAGGTCGGAGGAGCCGGCGCCGGAGCAGCTGACGATCGGCGATCTGGTCATCGATGTGGCGGGTCACTCCGTGAAGCGGGAGGGGCAGTCCATCGCCCTGACACCGCTGGAGTTCGACCTGCTGGTCGCGCTGGCCCGTAAGCCGTGGCAGGTGTTCACCCGTGAGGTGCTCCTGGAGCAGGTGTGGGGGTACCGGCACGCGGCTGATACGCGGCTGGTCAACGTGCATGTGCAGCGGCTGCGCTCGAAGGTCGAGAAGGACCCTGAGCGGCCGGAGATCGTGGTGACCGTCCGTGGTGTCGGTTACAAGGCAGGACCGAGCTGATATGTCCGGCGGCAGCGCTGCTCCGAAGCCCGGTCAGCCGGGAGTCCGTGCGGGGCGGGCTGCCGGGCCGGGCCATGCCCTCTCGCGGTTCGTCCGGCTGTTCCGGAGCGGCCGGCTGCTCCAGGACGGTTCGCCGGGCGGACCGGTGCTGCGGCTCCTGGTGCGCTGGGTGAGGCGGCCGCTGCTGCCCGCTGTCCGGTTGTGGCGGCGGAACATCCAGCTGAGGGTGGTCGCGGCCACTCTGCTGATGTCGCTCGGAGTGGTGCTGCTGCTCGGATTCGTCGTCATCGGGCAGGTGCGCAACGGCCTGCTGGAAGCCAAGGAGAAAGCGGCGCAGAGCCAGGCCGCCGGCGGTTTCAACGTCGCCAAGGAGAAGGCGGACGCACCGGGCGGGCGGGACGGCGACGGGACGGGCGTCAGCCCGTCGAGGAACTCCGTCAACTGGCGCTCCGACCTGGTCGAACAGCTCGCCAGTGGGGGTCCGGGTGCCTTCAACGTGGTGGCGCTGAGTCCCGACTCGGCGGACGCCGCCTCCACCAGCCGCGCCCCCCGGGTGTCGGGCGGCGTGGATTTCGCCAGCGTTCCGGCGGATCTGCGGGCCGCGGTCGCGCAGGGCACCGGGCCGTTCGAGGCGTACGCCCAGATCAGATACACCGGTGCGACGGACCATCGGGATCCGGAGCCCGGGCTGATCGTCGGGAAGCGGCTGAACGACGCCGACCGCAACGAGTACGAGCTCTACTACATTTTCCCGCTGACCCAGGAGGAGCAGTCGCTCAACCTGGTCAAGGGCACCCTCGCCACCGCCGGCCTCTTCGTGGTCGTGCTGCTCGGGGCGATCGCCTGGCTGGTGGTGCGGCAGGTCGTCACGCCCGTACGGATGGCGGCGGGAATCGCCGAGCGGCTCTCCACGGGCCGTCTCCAGGAGAGGATGAAGGTCACCGGTGAGGACGACATCGCGCGGCTCGGTGAGGCCTTCAACAAGATGGCGCAGAATCTGCAGCTCAAGATCCAGCAGCTGGAGGAGCTCTCCAGGATGCAGCGCCGCTTCGTCTCCGACGTCTCGCACGAACTCAGGACCCCGCTGACGACCGTACGGATGGCCGCTGACGTGATCCATGAGGCGCGCGCCGACTTCGATCCCGTGACGGCGCGCTCCGCCGAACTGCTCGGGGACCAGCTCGACCGATTCGAGTCGCTGCTGTCGGACCTGCTGGAGATCAGCCGGTTCGACGCGGGTGCGGCGGCGCTGGAGGCCGAGCCGATAGACCTGCGGGAAGTCGTCCGGCGGGTGATCGGCGGCGCCGCGCCGCTGGCCGAACGCAAGGGCAGCCGGATCCGCGTCCTCGGTGATGAGCAGCCCGTCGTCGCGGAGGCCGATGCCCGCCGGGTCGAGCGGGTGCTGCGCAATCTGGTCGTCAACGCCGTCGAGCACGGCGAGGGCCGGGATGTCGTGGTCCGGTTGGGCGTGGCAGGCGGGGCCGTCGCGGTCGCCGTCCGCGATTACGGGGTGGGGCTCAAGCCCGGCGAGGCCACCCGGGTGTTCAACCGCTTCTGGCGGGCCGACCCGGCGCGGGCCCGTACCACCGGCGGGACCGGGCTCGGCCTGTCGATCGCCGTCGAGGACGCGCGGCTGCACGGCGGCTGGCTGCAGGCGTGGGGCGAGCCGGGAGGCGGATCCCAGTTCCGGCTGACGCTGCCGCGTACGGCGGACGAGGCGTTGCGCGGGTCGCCGATACCGCTGGAGCCGGAGGACTCACGGCGTCATCGGGAGCGCTCCGGGGACCAGGACTTCAGGGACGACACGCACCGGGTGGCGAACGTCCCGGCCCAGCCCCGGGCTGAGCGGTTCGCACTGCCGGTGCCGCCCGGCACGCCCGCGTCGGGCGGCACGGCGGCCGCGGTGGACCCGGCGGCGCTGCCGGGGAGTGGCGCACGGGTGGTGGCACGTCCTGCGGAGGGGCGTGCCCCGGAGAGTGATCCCGCCGACTCCGTACATCAGGCTCCGAAGCGGGAGGACACGATTCGTGGGCGCTGACCCCCGTCGGTACGGCCGGATACGTGCGGTGCGGGTGCCCGCTGTGCTGGGGACCCTCGCGCTGCTGCTGGCCGGGTGCGCGTCGATCCCGGACAGCGGCGACGTGGAGCCGGTCAAGGCATCGCCGCCCGGTGAGTCCCAGGTGCGGGTGTACGCCGTGCCGCCTCGGGACAAGGCGGAGCCCGACGAGATCGTCGACGGCTTCCTGGAAGCCATGACCAGCGATGATCCCGATTTCGCGATGGCCAGGAAGTACTTGACGAAGCGGGCGGCCGGCTGGTGGCAGCCGGAGGCCGGCACGACCGTGCTGCGCGTCGCACCGGTGCCCGCGAGCCCCAAGGACCCGTCCGGTGCCGACGAGCCCGGCCTGACGTATCCGCTGTACGGCGACCGGATCGCCGACGTGGATTCCTCGCACGCCTATGAGCCGGACGAGCCGAGTGCGTACAACCAGTCGATTCGCCTGGTGCAGCAGAACGCGCCCTCAGGCGGCAAGGAGTGGCGCATCGACAGCCTGCCCCAGGGGCTGGTGCTCGGTGAGTCGGATTTCCAGCGCAATTACCGCTCCGTGAATAAGTATTACTTTGCCTCCGGGGAGAACTGGCTGGTCGCCGATCCGGTCTATATCCGCCAGCGGATAGATCCCACGACGCGCATGGACCCGGTGACGCAGGCGGTCAAGGTACTGCTCGACGGGCCGACGAACTGGCTGGAGCCGGTGGTCGATTCACCCTTCCCGACCGGTACGGCGCTGCAGAAGGGCACCAGGTCGCTGGAGTTCGACGACCGGAACGCGCTGAAGGTGCCTCTCAACGGGAACGCGGCCAAGGCGGGGCACGCGCAGTGCCGGAAGATGGCGGCACAAGTGCTCTTCACCCTGCGGGATCTCACGTCCACGCCGGTCGGCCAGGTCGAGCTGCTCGCGGGCGGGTCCTCCCTGTGTGTGCTCGGCGGGGCCCAGGCCGAGGAGTTCGCACCCGACCGGATCTCGGGCCGCGCCGACAATCCGTACTTCATCGACGACCGCGGAAGGCTGTCGCTGCTCTCGGGTGGCAACGGCGAGACCGTCGACCGGACGCGTGTCATCGGGCCCTTCGGGACCGGTGCCACGAAGCTGGGTTCGGTGGCGGTGTCGCGGGACGAGAAGCACGCCGCGGGCATCAGCGAGGGTGGCGAGGCGCTGTTCGTGTCCTCCATCCTCTCGAACGGCGAGCTGGAAGGCGCGCTGGTGACCAGCGCGGGCGCCCGGCCCGCGGACCGGCTGTCCGCACCGAGCTGGGACGGGCGCGGCGATCTGTGGGTCGCGGACCGCGATCCCGCGAAGCCGCGGCTGCTCCGGTTCGAGGACGGCGCCGGTACGCCGCGCAAGGTGACGGTCGAGGGGCTCGACGGGGCGCGGATCGAGGCGCTGCGGGTGTCGGCGGACGGTGTGCGGATCGCGCTGCTCCTCTCGAAGGACGGGCGGACCACCCTGCAGATCGGACGGGTGGAGCGGGGCGCCTCCGCCGCCGGTCCGACGGTGTCCGTGACGGAACTCCACGCGGCGGCCCCGCAGATGGAGACGGTGACGGCGGTGTCCTGGGCCGGACCCAGCCGGCTGGTCGTGGTCGGCAAGGAGGCCCGTGGCGTGCAGCAGGTGCGCTACATACAGACCGACGGGTCGACATCGGCCGCGAGCGTGCTGCCGGGACTGAACCAGGTCACGGCCATCGCCGCGGCGGAGGACGACCGGCAGCCGCTGGTGGCCGATTCCGGGGAGGCCGGGATCGTACGGCTGCCCACCGGGGCCAACTGGCAGACGATGGTGGAGGCGGGATCGTCGCCCGTCTACCCCGGCTGACCCGGCTGCCCCGATCGGCCCGTCCGTCCCGGCCGACCTGGGCACGAGGGGCGACCGGGGCCTTCGCGGCGGGCAGTTGTCCACAGGGGTGGCCGGGTGCGTCCGTCATGGGCACAGTGGAAGGCGTGCGGGGGTGGTGGCGGGAGATCACCGGGCTGGTGCTGCCGGTCGCCTGTGGCGGCTGCGGCAGACCCAGGACGCCGCTGTGCGACGACTGCGGCCGGGCGCTGTACGGCACGTGGCCGGGCAGGGTGCGGCCGGTGCCGGAACCCGTGGGGCTGCCGGTGGTCCACGCGGCCGCGCCGTACGAGGACGCGGTACGGGCCGTGCTGCTCGCGCACAAGGAGCGTGGTGCGCTCGGTCTGGCGGGGCCGCTGGGGCGGGCCCTGGCCGGGGCCGTCCGAGCGGCGGCGCCGCCGGGGACGGGTGTCGGACCGCTGCTGCTCGTGCCGGTGCCGTCCGCGCGCCGGGCGGTGGGGGCGCGCGGACATGACGCGGGCCGCCGGATCGCGCTGGCCGCGGCCGGTGAGCTACGCCGAACGGGCCGCCCGGCCAGGGTCCTGCCGGTGCTGCGGCAGGCACGTCCGGTGGCCGACCAGGCGGGCCTCAGCGCCTGTCAGAGGCTGGCGAATCTGTCCGGGGCCCTGGAGGTCATGGCCGGGGGCGCGCGGCTGCTGGAGGGCGGCAGGGTGGTGCTGGTGGACGACCTGATGACGACCGGTGCGTCGCTGGTCGAGGCGGCGCGGGCACTCAGTGCCGTCTCCGGCCCGGACATTCCTGGATTCGCACAGGTGAGCGCAGCGGTCGTCGCGGCCCCCTCGCTCTCTTTCGAAATAAACCGGAACTGAGCATGACCTTGCATCGTCGCAGGTAAAGCGGGAAGAAAAAGACCTCGACGGGAGTACCTCCCAGTAGCGGGTGCCGAGAACCGCCCGGGGGAGCTATGTTCGGTTGTGAGGAATGGCGGAAGCCGCGACTCACTGAATGCACTGGTGTGCTTCGGCGTTTTTCAGAACCTCGAAGTCGGGGGGAGTGGGATGTTGCCCACGGGGGAGGAGGAGGTGAAAGTCGCCAAGTCCGAGGCCCTCGTGATTACTGGGGTCTGGTGCAACAGGGAGTAACTCCGCAGCGAGGCGGAGTGATCCGGGAACGGAGTTCTGCGTGGACATCGTCGTCAAGGGCCGCAAGACAGAGGTGCCGGAGCGGTTCCGCAAGCACGTGGCCGAGAAGCTGAAGCTGGAGAAGATCCAGAAGCTCGACGGCAAGGTCATCAGCCTCGATGTCGAGGTGTCCAAGGAGCACAATCCGCGGCAGGCCGACCGGTGCGACCGGGTGGAGATCACGCTCCGCTCGCGGGGCCCGGTGATCCGTGCGGAGGCGGCCGCGGCCGATCCGTACGCGGCGCTCGATCTGGCCACCGGCAAGCTGGAGGCGCGGCTGCGCAAGGAGCACGAGAAGCGGTACAACCGGCGTGGCAACGGCAGGCTCTCGGCCGCCGAGGTCGCCGATGTCGTTCCTGGCGTTGCCCAGTTGAACGCGAACGGCGAGACCGCGGCGCAGGAGGAGGCCGAGGCGGTCCGCACGACCAGGATCGGTTCGCTGGAGGTGCAGGGCGAAGGGCCTCTGGTGGTCCGCGAGAAGAACCATGTCGCCGCGGCTATGACGCTTGACCAGGCGCTCTACGAGATGGAACTGGTCGGCCACGACTTCTATTTGTTCGTCGACTCCGACACCAAGGAACCCAGCGTCGTCTACCGGCGCCATGCGTACGACTACGGCGTCATCCACCTGAGGACCGATCCGCTGGCCGAATCGGAAGCCGGCGGCGCCGGCGGCGCCCTCGGCGGGTGAGAGACGGCCGGCCGACGACCGGAGGACAGCCGGGAATCCGGCGGTGATCCATGGATCGGTGGTGCCCCTGAGGGACACTTCGGTGCCCTCAGGGGCACCACCGTGCGATCACCAGGATCGACTTTCCGGCGTCCGGGCATGAAAGCATGAACATCGCAAGCCAACAGGTGGTCTGCGAAGTGCGGTTGGCCGGCCCTCATGGACCTCTGGGCGCGGCCGTCAGGGGGAGGAACGATGGCGGACAGCTTCGGGCCGGTACACAGCGCCGACGATGCCGACGAGACGGCCGGTGGCGCCCGGTCCGACGCCGACGTGGAACGGGGCGGGTCCGGCAAGGAGCCGATCCGGGTCCTCGTCGTCGACGACCACGCGCTCTTCCGCCGGGGGCTGGAGATCGTCCTCGCCCAGGAGGAGGACATCCAGGTCATCGGTGAGGCGGGAGACGGGGCCGAGGCCGTCGACAAGGCCGCCGACCTGCTGCCGGACATCGTGCTGATGGATGTGCGGATGCCCAAGCGGGGCGGGATCGAGGCATGTACCTCCATCAAGGAGGTGGCGCCCAGCGCCAAGATCATCATGCTGACGATCAGCGACGAGGAGGCCGACCTCTACGACGCGATCAAGGCGGGCGCGACCGGCTATCTCCTCAAGGAGATCTCCACCGACGAGGTGGCCACCGCGATCCGTGCCGTGGCCGACGGCCAGTCACAGATCAGCCCCTCCATGGCGTCCAAGCTGCTGACCGAGTTCAAGTCGATGATCCAGCGCACCGACGAGCGCAGGCTCGTCCCGGCGCCACGGCTGACCGACCGCGAGCTGGAGGTCCTCAAGCTGGTCGCGACGGGGATGAACAACCGGGACATCGCCAAGGAGCTGTTCATCTCCGAGAACACCGTGAAGAACCATGTCCGCAACATCCTGGAGAAACTGCAGCTGCACTCCCGGATGGAGGCCGTGGTCTACGCGATGCGGGAGAAGATCCTGGAGATCCGCTAGGACGGGTCAGGACAGGCAGCACAGGACAAGGCAGGACGGAACAGGACGGAACAGGACGGGAGCGGGACGGCAGCGGTCACGAGAGCGCCCTGACCAGGTCGGCGGTCAGCTCGGTGCGGTCGACGCGCTCGATCCGTACGGAATCGCAGCCGACCCACTCCGCCGCTTCCCGCAGCGCCTGGGCCATCGGCTCCACGGCCTTCGGGGACTCCAGGGACACCTGCTTCGCCACCAGCGTCCTGCCCTCGCGGGCCGGGTCCACCCGGCCCAGCAGCCTGCCGCCCGACAGCAGCGGCATCGCGAAGTAGCCGTGGACCCGCTTGGGCTTGGGCACGTAGGCCTCCAGGCGGTGGGTGAAGCCGAAGATCCGCTCGGTGCGGGCCCGCTCCCAGATCAGGGAGTCGAACGGTGACAGCAGGGTCGTACGGTGCCGGCCGCGGGGCGGGGTCGCCAGCGCCTCCGGGTCGGCCCAGGCCGGCTTCGTCCAGCCTTCGACCGACACCGGCACTAGTCCCGAGTCGGCGATCACGGCGTCGACCTGGTCGCCCTTGAGGCGGTGGTAGTCCGCGATGTCGGCGCGCGTGCCGACGCCCAGCGACCGGCCCGCGAGCCGGACGAGCCGGCGAAGGCACTCCGTGTCATCCAGATCGTCATGCAGCAGATCTCCGGGAACGGCCCGCTCCGCCAGGTCGTAGACCCGCTTCCAGCTCCGTCGGCCGGTGCACACGACGTCTCCGTACATCAGGGCGCGCTCAACGGCGACCTTCGCCTCGGACCAGTCCCACCACGGCCCGCCGTTCTTGGCGCCGCCCAGCTCCGTGGCGGTCAGCGGCCCCTCCGTGCGCAACTGCTTGATCACCGTGTCGTACGCGCCGTCCGCCAGCTCGTGGTACCACTGCGGGCTCGCGCGGTAGGCACGGCGGCGGAAGGCGAAGTGCGGCCACTCCTCGACGGGCAGGATGCACGCCGCGTGCGACCAGTACTCGAAGGCGTGCGGGGGCGCCGGCGACGCACCGGCGGGCGAGGGCGTCCAGTAGGCGTCCTCGACCGTCCTGCGGCCGACGGCGCCGAGCCGCGCGTACGGAATCAGCTCGTGCGACCGCGCCAGCACGGAGATCGTGTCCAGCTGGACGGCGCCGAGATGGCGCAGCACACCCCGCACCCCGGCCCGCCGGTCCGGGGCGCCGAGGAACCCCTGGGCACGCAGCGCGATACGGCGGGCTTCGTCGGCGGAGAGCTCGGCGGCGGGGGGCGGCACAGTCGTCATGCTTCGCACGATAGACGGCGGCACTGACAGCTGGTCCTGACAGCTGGTCCTGACAGCCGGCCCTGATCAGTTGGGCCGGCTGGTCGGCGGGTCGGCTGGTCGGGTCCGCAGGGGCGGGCCCGGGTGTCAGGCCCGCGCGGGGACGTTGCGGTCCGGGGCGGGCAGGTACGGATGTCCGCCCGGCAGACCGAGGTCGGCGGGGAGCAGCGCGCCTATCCAGCAGTCGCGCACAGTGCCCTTGTTGAGCAGAGCCGCCCGCAGGACGCCCTCGATGACGAAGCCGGCCTTCTCCGCGACGGCGCGGGAGCCCGCGTTGCCCACCTCCGCACGCCACTCCAGCCGATCCGCGGCGGCCGCGGTGAAGGCCCAGCGGGCCAGCGCTTCCAGGGCTTCCGTCGTGTAGCCGTGGCCCCGGTGCTCCGGGGCCGTCCAGTATCCGGTCTCCCACGTACCGGAGCGGGGGTGCCGCAGGCTGATCGCGCCGATGACCGGGCCGCCGCCCCGCGCCTGCACCGCGAAGACGTACGCCGAGTCGTCCCGCCAGCCGTCCGGGGCCAGCTGTCCGATGAAGTGTTCCGCGTTCCGGCGTTCGTACGGTGACGGAATCGTTGTCCAGCGCTGGATGGCGGGATCCTGGCAGGCCGCGTGAACGGCGTCGGTGTCGTCCGCCGTGAAGGGCCGCAGACGCAGGCGCTCCGTCGTGAGGGTGAGGGGCTTCATGCCCGGATTCTGGTCGGCGGCCCGGCCCGGCGCGAGCCCTTTTCGTCTCTCACCGGCACCTTCCGCGCTTCCCGCGCGTTGTCACCGCGGGTGACGGTGGGTATGCGTTTCGGTGGCCCTCCCGGCGCGGGCGGGTCCTCGCTTACGATGGCCGTTGCGGTGGGGCCCGCCTGCCGTGCCCGCGCCCGTGTCCGTATACGACCCACGTGCCAGGCCCGACCGGCAAGGAGACCAGCCTCAGTGTCCGTCTTCCACAAGCTCATGCGTGCAGGCGAAGGCAAGATCCTGCGCAAACTGCACCGCATCGCGGACCAGGTCAACTCCATCGAAGAGGACTTCGTGAACCTCTCCGACGCCGAGTTGCGGGCGCTCACCGATGAGTACAAAGAGCGGTACGCCGACGGTGAGAGCCTGGACGACCTGCTCCCCGAGGCGTTCGCCACCGTCCGTGAAGCGGCCAAGCGCGTCCTCGGCCAGCGTCATTACGACGTCCAGCTGATGGGCGGCGCGGCGCTGCACCTCGGTTACGTCGCCGAGATGAAGACCGGCGAGGGCAAGACCCTCGTCGGCACACTGCCCGCGTATCTCAACGCGCTGTCCGGCAAGGGCGTTCACCTGATCACGGTGAACGACTACCTGGCCGAGCGCGACTCCGAGATGATGGGCCGCGTCCACAAGTTCCTGGGCCTTGAGGTCGGCTGCATCCTGGCCAACATGACGCCCGCGCAGCGCCGCGAGCAGTACGCCTGCGACATCACGTACGGCACGAACAACGAGTTCGGCTTCGACTACCTGCGCGACAACATGGCGTGGTCGCAGGACGAGCTCGTGCAGCGCGGCCACAACTACGCGGTCGTCGACGAGGTCGACTCGATCCTCGTCGACGAGGCCCGTACGCCGCTGATCATCTCCGGCCCCGCGGACCAGGCCACCAAGTGGTACGGCGACTTCGCCAAGCTGGTCAACCGGCTCACCAGGGGTGAGGCCGGCAACCCGCTCAAGGGCATCGAGGAGACCGGCGACTACGAGGTCGACGAGAAGAAGCGGACCGTGGCCATCCACGAGTCCGGTGTCGCGAAGGTCGAGGACTGGCTCGGCATCGACAACCTGTACGAGTCGGTCAACACCCCGCTCGTCGGTTATCTGAACAACGCCATCAAGGCCAAGGAACTGTTCAAGAACGACAAGGACTACGTCGTCATCGACGGCGAAGTCATGATCGTCGACGAGCACACCGGCCGTATCCTCGCCGGCCGACGCTACAACGAGGGCATGCACCAGGCGATCGAGGCGAAGGAAGGGGTGGACATCAAGGACGAGAACCAGACTCTCGCCACGATCACCCTGCAGAACTTCTTCCGCCTCTACGGCAAGCTCTCCGGCATGACCGGTACGGCCATGACCGAGGCCGCCGAGTTCCACCAGATCTACAAGCTGGGCGTCGTACCGATCCCGACGAACCGGGCGATGGTCCGCATCGACCAGTCCGACCTGATCTACCGGACCGAGGTCGCCAAGTTCGCCGCCGTCGTCGACGACATCGCGGAGAAGCACGAGAAGGGTCAGCCGATCCTGGTCGGCACCACCTCGGTCGAGAAGTCCGAATACCTCTCGCAGCAGCTCAGCAAGCGCGGGGTGCAGCACGAGGTGCTCAACGCCAAGCAGCACGACCGGGAGGCGACCATCGTCGCCCAGGCCGGCCGCAAGGGCGCCGTCACGGTCGCGACGAACATGGCCGGCCGTGGCACCGACATCAAGCTCGGCGGCAACCCCGACGACCTCGCGGAGGCCGAGCTGCGTCAGCGCGGCCTGGACCCCGTCGAGCACGTCGAGGAGTGGGCGGCGGCCCTGCCGGCCGCGCTGGAGAAGGCGGAGCAGGCGGTCAAGGCGGAGTTCGAGGAGGTCAAGGAGCTCGGCGGGCTCTACGTCCTGGGCACCGAGCGGCACGAGTCGCGCCGTATCGACAACCAGCTGCGCGGTCGTTCGGGACGTCAGGGCGACCCGGGCGAGTCCCGCTTCTACCTGTCCCTCGGCGACGACCTGATGCGCCTGTTCAAGGCCCAGATGGTCGAGCGCGTGATGTCCATGGCCAACGTGCCGGACGACGTCCCGATCGAGAACAAGATGGTGACCCGCGCCATCGCCTCCGCGCAGTCGCAGGTCGAGACGCAGAACTTCGAGACGCGTAAGAACGTCCTGAAGTACGACGAGGTCCTCAACCGGCAGCGTGAGGTCATCTACGGTGAGCGCCGCCGCGTCCTGGAGGGCGAGGACCTGCACGAGCAGGTGCGCCACTTCATGGACGACACGATCGACGCGTACATCCAGGCGGAGACCGTCGAGGGCTTCGCCGAGGAGTGGGACCTCGACCGGCTGTGGGGCGCCTTCAAGCAGCTCTACCCGGTGAAGGCCACCGTGGAGGAGCTGGAGGACGCGGCCGGCGACCGGGCCGGGATCACGTCCGAGTTCATCGCGGAGTCCATCAAGGACGACATCCACGAGCAGTACGAGGACCGTGAGAAGCAGCTCGGCTCGGACATCATGCGCGAGCTGGAGCGGCGCGTCGTGCTGTCCGTCCTGGACCGCAAGTGGCGTGAGCACCTCTACGAGATGGACTATCTCCAGGAGGGCATCGGCCTCCGTGCCATGGCGCAGAAGGACCCGCTGGTCGAGTACCAGCGCGAGGGCTTCGACATGTTCAACGCCATGATGGACGGCATCAAGGAAGAATCCGTCGGCTACCTGTTCAACCTGGAGGTCCAGGTCGAGCAGCAGGTCGAGGAGGTCCTGGTGCAGGACGAGGCGGAGCGTACGTCGCTCACCAAGGAGGACGGGGTGCCGGTGGGTGCCGCGCGTCCCGAGATCCGCGCCAAGGGGCTCGACGCTCCGCAGCGGCCCGACCGGCTGCACTTCTCCGCCCCCACGGTGGACGGTGAGGGCGGGATCGTCGAGGGCGACTTCCAGAACGCGGACGGGCCGACGCGGTCCACGTCCGACGGTCTGACGCGCGCCGAGCGCCGCAAGGCGCAGAAGGGCGGCACCACCGGCGGGCGCCGCCGCAAGAAGTAACCGCCGCGAGAAGTAACCGCCGCGAGAAGTAACAGCGGCAGGACCATGGGCCCCGGGCCGGGGAGCGCACTCGCTGTGCGCTCCCCGGCCCGTCCTCATGCCCTCATGCTCCGGACGCTCCGGCCGGGATCCGCTCGCCCCCCAGCTCGACGGCGGCGCAGCGCCACCGCAGGTCGGCGCCGCGCTCCAGGCGGAAGGCCATGGCACGCACCTGCTCGCCGGCGGCGATGCTGGCGGACGCCTCGACCACGCCGGAGCGCGGCTGGAAGCCACGGCAGGCGCGGATGACGGGGCGCGCGCCCCGCGCCCTGAGCGGGGTGCCCGGTGCGAGGCGTACGAGCTGCTCGTACGCCACTCCGATGGTCTGGCCGAGCATCCAGTGCACGGGGCGGTGGCCGCTGAGGACGGCGAGCAGGCGCTCCGCGAAGAGCTCGTGCGGGGGAACGTGCGGGCGCCGCTGCGGGCGGCCGGTGCCGGGCCTGCGCTGGTCGCGGCGGCCGGGGGGCCTGGCCACGGCGACCGTCCTGGCCGCCGCCCGGTCCCTCGCCGCCCTGAGGCCGGGCCCGGTGGCCGTGCTGTCGGCCGTGACGCGGGTCGTGACGTCATCCCTGCTGCCGGTCGTGACGCCGGTCGTGACGCCGGTCGTGACGCCGGCTGTGCTGTCGGCCCTGCTGTCGGCCGTGACGCCGCTCGTGACGCCGCTCGTGCGGGAGGTGGTGGTGGATGTGGTCGCGTACACGCAGATCGCCCCCGTTCTGCCCGTCCGGATCGGATACCGGGCGGTAACTTGTGTTGGGGATCTTCTACGGGTCCCGCGCGGCCGTCGCAAGGCGGGGACGGCGTGGGAGCACGGGACCCTGAAATCACCTATCAGGGTGATGGGCTCGCCGTACCGGGCCCGGCGGAGGGATGGCGGGTGCTTCCCGGTGGACGCCCGAGGGGTCCAGGAGCGTCACCCCGAAGAGGGACTCCCGCACGTATCCTGGGGCAGTCTCCCGACTACGAAAGCGGCCACTCATGCGCGTCTATGTCCCCCTCACCCTGCCCGGTCTCGCGGAGGCGCACAAGGCGGGCGAGCTGGGGCCAGGGCCGCTGACCGCGTACGCCGTGACGCCCGGGCTGCGCGAGTGGTACGTCTCCGACGACATCGAGGAACTGGAGTACGCGGCCCTCAGCCGGGCCGCGGCCGCCTCGCTCCGGCTGCTCGCCGCCGACCCGGGCGCGGCCCGGCGCCGGGTGGTCGTCGCCGCCGACGTACCGGACCGCGAGGCGGTCTCCGACCCCGACCGGGGCATGGACGCGGGCGCGGTGGGCGAGGTGCGGATCGCCTCGGCGATCGCGCTGGCGAGGGCGGCGGCGGTGCACGCCGACTCCGACGACGCGCTCGGCGATGTGTCGGCCGCGGCGGCCGCCCTCGGCGCCGCGGACCACGGGGACGACGACGCACAGTTCACGGTGGACGGCGCCGAGGACCACGAACTGCTCTGGTACGGCGTCCAGGAGATTCCGAACCTCATCGGCTGAGAGCCTGCCGCGTGACCTTCGATCGGACACCCGACAGGCTCCGAGGTGGCCGGGCGAGGTCCCGCTGTCGGACCCCGCGGGTACGGTTTTCGGTATGGGGAAACAGAACGCGCATCTGGTCTGGGACTGGAACGGCACACTCCTCGATGACATCCACGCGGTCATCGGGGCGACGAACGCGGCCTTCGCGGAGATCGGCATCGAGTCGATCACGCTCGACCGCTACCGCGAGCTGTACTGCGTGCCGATCCCCGTCTTCTACGAGCGGCTGATGGGCCGGCTGCCGACCGCTGCCGAGTGGGACGTGATGGACGCGTCCTTCCACCGGCACTACACGGAGCGGCGCGTCTCCTGCGGGCTGACGGAGGGTGTCGAGGAGCTGCTGGCGCAGTGGCGGCTGGCGGGCAGCAGCCAGTCGCTGCTGAGCATGTACGGGCACGAGGAGCTGGTTCCGGTCGTGCGGGGGTACGGGATCGAGAGCCACTTCGTCCGCGTCGACGGGCGCACGGGCCCGTCCGGCGGGAGCAAGGCGCTGCACATGGAGCGCCATCTGACCGCCTTGGCCGCGGCGGGCGCCATATCCGCCGAGCGCACGGTGGTCATCGGCGACGCGGTCGACGACGCGGTGGCGGCGGCGCACGTGGGTGCGCACGCCGTCCTGTACACCGGCGGTTCGCACAGCCGGGCCAGCCTGGAGGCGGTGGGCGTCCCGGTGGTGGACACCCTCGCGGAAGCCGTCGCCACGGCGCGGCACCTGACGGCCTGATCGGCCGGGGAGGGACCGGTCGGAGGACCGGTCTCCCCGCAGGCTCCCAGGCCCGGTGTGCGCGGCTTACGCCCCGGCCGCCTGGGTGTACGCCGCGTACACCGGCCCAGGCCGGCTGTCACGGTCCCTTGCCCTTCATGCCCGCACGGTCGCCGATCGGGAGAGTGTGCCCTCGGGCGGCCCCAGGGCACGGTGCGGCTGACCGCTCCGGGCTCCGCCCGGGGATGCAGGCCAGGGATCAGGCCAGGGGGGCCTGCGTCCGGAGGACCTTCAGGAACTCGCGCATCCACGCCGAGTGGTCCGGCCAGGCGCGGGCGGAGATCATGGTGCCGTCGACCACCACCTCCGCGTCCTGGAAAGTGGCGCCCGCCGTCTGCATGTCGATTTCGAGGGCGGGGTACGCGGTGACCCGGCGGCCGGCGAGTTCGCCGATGGCGGCTGTGAGGAGAGGACCGTGGCAGATCTGGGCGACGGGCTTGTCGGCGTCGAAGAAGGACTTGATGATCTTGCGGAGTTCCAGGTCGCCCCGGAGGTACTCGGGAGCGCGGCCGCCGGGGATGACCAGGGCGGCGTACCGCGTAGGCTCGACCTCGGAGAAGGCGAGGTCGGCGGGGAAGGTGTACCCGGGCTTCTCGGTGTAGGTGTCGAAGCCGGGCTCGAAGTCGTGGACCACGAACCGCAGCTTCTTGCGGGCCGGGGCGGCGATGTGGACCTCGTACCCCTCCTCGCGCAGGCGCTGGTACGGATACAGCACTTCGAGGGACTCGGCTGCGTCGCCGGTGACGATCAGGACCTTGGCTGCCATGGCTGCTCCCGGGGAAGATGGGTCGGTCTGTCCACCTGTCGCCCAGTGTCGTCCCGGCCGGCATGCGACGGCCCATCAGGCAGCGGCGTGTCTCTGTCCAGAGTGTCAAACTTCGACCCCTGGTTTTGTACACATACGGCTCATGACGGTTCCCCGGTCGAGGGCGATAGCCTTGTGCCCGTGATCAGCGCGATATGCCGTGGGGGCAGCGAAGCCTCCGGCCTGCGCCCGGAGCGGCACCGCCCCCGGGCCATCGCTGAACCTCGCAATCCGGGCCGACAGTCAACATTGGCCAATAACGTCCCGGACATCTCCCATCGCGGCATAACGTCGACCTCGACCGGAAACCCCGCGTCGTGGCGTTGTGTCGCTTCCTTCACCTACGTCACGCAACGGCGCGCGACAGGAGCCAGAGGACATGCAGACCAAGCTGGACGAAGCCAAGGCCGAGCTGCTCGAACAGGCGGCCCGGGTCGCTGAGAACAGCCCGGCGGGGGGAACCGGCGGGCTGGGCGGAGGCCCCCGGAAGGACGAGGCGGCGGCGGGGCCCGCCCTCGCGGACCGCGAGGAGGGTCCTGACCAGGACACCCTTCTCGCGTATCTCCAGCGCTACTACCTGCACACCGCTCCCGAGGACCTGGCCGGCCGTGACCCGGTCGACGTTTTCGGTGCCGCGCTCTCGCACTACCGGCTGGCCGCGAACCGCCCGCAGGGGAAGGCCAACGTCCGGGTCGCCACCCCGACGGTCGAGGAGAACGGCTGGACGTGCAGCCACTCCGTGATCGAGGTCGTCACCGACGACATGCCCTTCCTGGTCGACTCCGTCACCAACGAGCTGACGCGCCAGGGCCGTGGCATCCACGCCGTGATCCACCCGCAGGTCGTCGTGCGCCGTGACGTCGCCGGCAAGCTGATCGAGGTCCTTCCCGAGGGCAGCGCCGTCGCGGAGCGTCCGCTCGACGCGGTCACCGAGTCCTGGATCCACGTGGAGATCGACCGGGAGACCGACCGGGACGACCTCAAGCAGATCACCTCCGACCTGCGCGCCATCCTGTCCGACGTCCGCGAGACCGTCGAGGACTGGGACAAGATGCGCGAGTCCGCGCTGCGCGTCGCCGAGGGGCTGTCCGGCGAGCCGACCGCCGACGATCTGCCCGCCCACGAGCTCGAAGAGGCCCGTGAGCTGCTGCGCTGGCTCGCCGCCGATCACTTCACCTTCCTCGGTTACCGCGAGTATCGGCTGACGGACGCCGACTCCCTGTCCGCCGTCCCCGGCACCGGGCTCGGCATTCTGCGCTCCGACCCGATCCAGAGCGAGGAGGACGACCACCCGGTCAGCCCCTCCTTCATCCGGCTCCCCGCCGACGCCCGCGCCAAGGCCCGCGAGCACAAGCTGCTCGTCATCACCAAGGCCAACAGCCGCGCCACCGTCCACCGGTCCGGCTATCTCGACTACGTCGGCGTGAAGAAGTTCGACGACAAGGGCAATGTCGTCGGCGAGCGGCGTTTCCTGGGGCTCTTCTCGTCGGCCGCGTACACCGAGTCCGTACGCCGGGTCCCGGTCGTCCGCCGCAAGGTCGCCGAGGTCCTGGAGGGCGCGGGCTTCTCGCCCAACAGCCACGACGGCCGCGATCTGATGCAGATCCTGGAGACGTACCCGCGCGACGAGCTGTTCCAGACGCCCGTCGACCAGCTCCGCTCGATCGTCACCAGCGTGCTGTACCTCCAGGAGCGCAGGCGGCTGCGGCTCTACCTGCGCCAGGACGAGTACGGGCGCTACTACTCCGCCCTCGTCTACCTGCCGCGCGACCGGTACACCACCGGGGTCCGGCTGCGGCTGATCGACATCCTCAAGGAGGAGCTCGGCGGGTCCAGCGTCGACTTCACCGCCTGGAACACAGAATCGATTCTCTCCCGCATTCACTTCGTCGTCCGGGTCCCCCAGGGCACCGAGCTGGCCGAGCTGACCGACGCCGACGCCGACCGCATCGAGGCCCGGCTCGTCGAGGCCGCCCGCTCCTGGGCCGACGCCTTCGGCGAGGCGCTGAACGCCGAATGCGGTGAGGAGCGCGCGGCCGAGCTGCTGCGCCACTACGGCAACGCCTTCCCCGAGGGCTACAAGGCCGACCACAGCCCCCGGTCCGCCGTGGCCGACCTGGTCCACCTGGAAGCGCTCAGCGCCACGGAGAAGGACTTCTCCCTCTCCCTGTACGAGCCGGTCGGCGCGAGCGCCGGCGAGCGCCGCTTCAAGATCTACCGTTCGGGCGAGCAGGTCTCCCTGTCCGCCGTCCTCCCGGTGCTCCAGCGGCTCGGTGTCGAGGTCGTCGACGAGCGGCCGTACGAGCTGCGCTGCGCCGACCGCACGCACGCCTGGATCTACGACTTCGGCCTGCGGATGCCGCTCGGCGGCGCGGACGGCGACTACCTCGCCGACGACGCCCGCGACCGCTTCCAGGACGCCTTCGCCGCCGTCTGGACCGGGGCCGCCGAGAACGACGGCTTCAACTCCCTCGTCCTGCTGGCCGGGCTCAGCTGGCGGCAGGCGATGGTGCTCCGCGCGTACGCCAAGTACCTGCGCCAGTCCGGCTCGACCTTCAGCCAGGACTACATGGAGGACACCCTCCGCACCAACGTCCACACCACCCGGCTGCTGGTCTCCCTCTTCGAGGCCCGGATGTCGCCGGGCCGCCAGCGGGCCGGTACGGAGCTGACGGCGGCGCTGCTGGAGGAGCTGGACGGCGCCCTCGACCAGGTCGCCAGCCTCGACGAGGACCGGATCCTCCGGTCCTTCCTCACGCTGATCAAGGCCACGCTGCGGACGAACTTCTTCCAGAAGACCTCGGACGGCGGGCAGCACAGCTACGTCTCGATGAAGTTCGACCCGCAGGCCATCCCGGACCTGCCGGCGCCCCGCCCGGCGTACGAGATCTGGGTGTACTCGCCGCGCGTCGAGGGCGTCCATCTCCGCTTCGGCAAGGTCGCCCGAGGTGGCCTGCGCTGGTCCGACCGGCGCGAGGACTTCCGTACGGAGATCCTCGGCCTGGTCAAGGCGCAGATGGTCAAGAACACCGTGATCGTGCCGGTCGGCGCCAAGGGCGGCTTCGTCGCCAAGCAGCTGCCCGACCCGGCCGTGGACCGCGACGCCTGGCTCGCCGAGGGCATCGGCGCGTACAAGGTCTTCATCTCGGCGCTGCTCGACATCACGGACAACATGGTGGCGGGCGAGGTCGTTCCGCCGTCCGACGTGGTCCGGCACGACGGGGACGACACCTATCTGGTCGTCGCCGCCGACAAGGGCACGGCGAGCTTCTCCGACATCGCCAACGAGGTCGCGGTCTCGTACGACTTCTGGCTCGGGGACGCCTTCGCCTCCGGCGGCAGCGCCGGCTACGACCACAAGGGCATGGGCATCACGGCCCGTGGCGCCTGGGAATCCGTCGAGCGGCACTTCCGCGAGTACGGCCACAACACCCAGACCCAGGACTTCACCGTCGTCGGCGTCGGCGACATGTCCGGTGACGTCTTCGGCAACGGCATGCTGCTCTCCGAGCACATCCGGCTCGTCGCGGCCTTCGACCACCGGCACATCTTCATCGACCCGCACCCGGACGCGGCCACCTCGTACGCCGAGCGCCGCCGCCTCTTCGACCTGCCGCGCTCCTCGTGGGCGGACTACGACAAGCGGCTGCTGTCGCAGGGGGGTGGCATCCACCCCCGTACCGCCAAGTCGATCCCCGTCAACACGCATGTCCGCGAGGCTCTCGGTATCGAGCCCGGCATCACCAAGCTGACGCCCGCCGAACTGATGAAGGCGATCCTCCAGGCCCCGGTGGACCTGCTGTGGAACGGCGGCATCGGGACGTACGTCAAGGCCTCCACCGAGTCGAACGCCGATGTCGGCGACAAGGCGAACGACGCGATCCGCGTCAACGGCGAGGCCCTGCGGGTCAAGGTCGTCGGCGAGGGCGGCAATCTGGGCCTGACCCAGCTCGGCCGGATCGAATTCGCCCGGCGCGGCGCGGGCGGCGGTGGCGGCAAGGCCAACACCGACGCCATCGACAACAGCGCGGGCGTGGACACCTCCGACCACGAGGTGAACATCAAGATCCTGCTCAACGGCCTGGTCACGGACGGCGACATGACCGTCAAGCAGCGCAACAAGCTGCTCGCCGCGATGACCGACGAGGTCGGTGAGCTGGTGCTGCGCAACAACTACGCGCAGAACACCGCACTCGCCAACGCCGGCGCGCAGTCACCGTCACTGCTCCACGCCCACCAGCGGTTCATGCGCCGCCTGGTGCGGGACGGGCACCTGAACAGGGCGCTGGAGTTCCTGCCGACCGATCGGCAGATCCGCGAGCTGCTCAACGCGGGCAAGGGACTCTCCCAGCCCGAGGTCGCGGTGCTGCTCGCCTACACCAAGATCACGGTGGCCGACGAGCTGATCCACACCGGGCTGCCGGACGACCCGTACCTGCGCAAGCTGCTGTACGCGTACTTCCCGGCGCAGCTGCGCGAGCAGTTCGCCGAGCAGATCGACACCCACGCGCTGCGCCGCGAGATCATCACGACGGTGCTCGTCAACGACACCGTCAACTCCGGTGGTTCGACCTTCCTGCACCGGCTGCGGGAGGAGACTGGGGCGTCGATCGAGGAGATCGTACGGGCGCACACCGCGGCCCGCGAGATCTTCGGACTCGGCGGCGTCTGGGACGCCGTCGAGGCGCTGGACAACCAGGTCCCGGCCGCCGTGCAGACCCGGATCCGGCTGCACTCGCGCCGGCTGGTCGAGCGCGGTACGCGCTGGCTGCTCGGCAACCGGCCGCAGCCGCTGGAGATCGCCGCGACCATCGAGTTCTTCGCGGCCGGCGTGGAGCAGGTCTGGGCGCAGCTGCCCACCATGCTGCGCGGCGCGGAGCTGGAGTGGTACCAGGCCCTCCTCAAGGAGCTGACCGGCTCGGGTGTTCCCGAGGAACTCGCCCTGCGGGTCGCCGGCTTCTCGTCCGCCTTCCCGACGCTCGACATCGTGGCGATCGCGGACCGCACGGGCCAGGACCCGCTGGCCGTCGCCGAGGTGTACTACGACCTCGGCGACCGGCTGCGGATCACCCAGCTGATGGACCGGATCATCGAACTGCCGCGGGCCGACCGCTGGCAGTCCATGGCCCGCGCCTCCATCCGCGAGGACCTGTACGCGGCGCACGCCGGCCTGACCGCCGATGTGCTGTCCGGGGGCGACAACAGTTCGACGCCCGAGGAGCGCTACAAGGCCTGGGAGCAGAAGAACGCCGCGATCCTCGGCCGTTCGCGGGCCACGCTGGAGGAGATCCAGGGCTCGGACGCGTTCGACCTGGCGAATCTGTCGGTCGCGATGCGGACGATGCGGACGCTGCTGCGTACGCACAGCTGACGGTCGCGAGCAGGACACAGCGTCGGAAGCAGGACACAGCGAAGGGGCGCCCGGCTCACCGCCGGGCGCCCCTTCGCGTGCCCCTCGTGGGGCCGCCGGTCAGTTCTTCTTCCCCGTGAACTCCTCGTACGCCGCGACGACCTCCGCCGCCGGGCCGTCCATCCGCAGCGTCCCCGACTCCAGCCACAGTGCCCGGTCACAGGTCTCGGTGATCGTTTTGTTGCTGTGGCTGACCAGGAAGACCGTGCCGGCCTCGGTGCGCAGTTCCGCGATGCGTTCCTGGCTGCGGCGCTGGAAGCGGGCGTCGCCGGTGGACAGCGCCTCGTCGATCAGCAGTACGTCGTGGCTCTTGGCGGCGGCGATCGAGAAGCGGAGCCGGGCGCCCATGCCCGACGAGTACGTCCGCATCGGCAGCGAGATGAAGTCGCCCTTCTCGTTGATCCCGGAGAACTCCACGATGTCGGCGTACCGTTCACGGACCTGCTCGCGTGACATGCCCATCGCGAGCCCGCCGAGGATCACGTTGCGCTCGCCGGTCAGATCGCTCATCAGCGCCGCGTTGACCCCGAGGAGCGAGGGCTGGCCCCGGGTGAAGATCTTGCCCCGCGTCGGTGGCAGCAGGCCCGCGACAGCCTTGAGCAGGGTCGATTTGCCGGAGCCGTTCGAGCCGATCAGGCCGATCGCCTCGCCCTTGTACGCGGCGAAGCTGACGCCCTTCACGGCGTGCACCTCGCGCACGCCGGGGGCCGCGCGCCGCGAGACGATCCGGCTCAGGGCGGAGGTGGCGCTGCCCCGGCCGCCCCGGGTGCCGTGGATCCGGTAGGTGATGTGGACCCCGTCCACGACGACGGTGGGGACGCGTTCGCCGGTGAGGGCGGGCTCGGTGCCGGGTTCGGTGGCGGGTTCGGTGGCCGGGCCGTTGACGGGCCCTGTGGCGGGTTCGGTGGTGGGGATGCGGTCAGGCACGTCCGTACTCCTCTTCGGCCTTCCAGAAGAACAGGAATCCGCCCGCCCCGACGAGCAGGGCCCAGCCGAGCGCGACCGCCCAGATGTGCGCCGGAAGCTGCTGGGCGGTGAAGCTGTCGATGAGCGCGAAGCGCATCAGATCGATGAAGACGGCGGCCGGGTTGTACTCCAGGGCCGCCCCGACGACATGCGGCAGCCGGCCGCCGCTGGTCACCTTCTCGACGCTCCACATCACCCCCGACATGTACATCCAGGTGCGCAGGATGAACGGTGTCAGCTGGGCGATGTCCGGGGTCCTGGCGGCCAGCCTCGCCACGATCATCGAGAGCCCGGCGTTGAACAGCGACTGGAGCGCCAGGACGGGCAGCGCCAGCAGCCAGCTGAGCCCCGGGTACTGCCCGAAGCAGACCAGGATCACGGCCAGCGCGCCCATGGAGAACAGCAACTGCTGGAGCTGCTGCAGAGCGAGCGCGATCGGCAGGGCGGCGCGCGGGAAGTGCAGCGCGCGGACGAGGCCGAGATTGCCGGAGATCGCGCGGGTGCCCGCCATGACCGAGCTGGAGGTGAAGGTCCAGATGAAGACCCCCGTCACGAGGAAGGGGATGAAGTCGGGCACGCCGCGCTTGGTGTTGAGCAGCACACCGAAGATGAAGTAGTAGACCGTCGCGTTGAGCAGCGGGGTCATGATCTGCCAGATCTGGCCGAGCTTCGCCTGGCTGTACTGGGAGGTCAGCCGGGCGGTGGCGAAGGCGGTGACGAAATGCCGCCGCGACCAGAGCTGCCGGACGTACGCGCGGAGGGTGGGCCTGGCCCCGCTCACGGTCAGCCCGTGCCGCAGGGCGAGGGCCCTGAGGTCCGTCCCGGACGGTTCGAGCACGGGCTTCGGGGCGGCCGCGCCGCGCTGGGTGGATGCGATTGTCTGGCTCACGGGTGTCGTCGCTTTCGACGGTGGCTGCGACATCGCTGACGACGGAACGGGTCCGTGTCGTCGCTACGTAGAGGTTAGGGCGCTTCCACGTCGCAACGCAACCGTTCCGTCGTCACGATGCCGTCGGGGCGTCGTGACGCTATGCTCGGTGCCCATGACCACGGATCCGCGCACCTCACGACGTGTCCCCGCCGGAGCCGCCGTGCTCCGGGAGGACGTGACCGACGCCATCCGTGCCGCCGTCTTCGAGGAACTGGCCGCCGTCGGATTCGCCAGGATGTCCATCGAGGGCATCGCGCGCCGGGCCGGCGTCGGCAAGACCGCCGTCTACCGCCGCTGGAAGTCCAAGCTCGCGCTCGTCGTGGACCTGGTCTCCGCGCTGGCGGTGCAGGGGCTGCCCGCGCCCGCGACCGGCTCGCTCCACGGCGACGTGCGCGCCCTGCTCGAAGTGGCGTCCCACACCCTGCGCCACCCCGTCGCCTCGCAGGTCATCCCGGATCTGCTGGTGGAGGCCGCCCGGCACCCGGAGATCTCCGAGGCGATCAAGGCGGCGCTGCTGGACGAGCAGCGGGGCATCGCGGCCGTGATCGTCCGGGAAGCGGTCGAACGCGGCGAGCTTCCCGAGGGAGCGGATCCCGACCGGGCCCTCGATCTGATCGTCGGACCGCTCTACTGGCGGCTGGTGGTCGTCCGCAGCGAACTGCCCGCGGGGTACCTCGACGACCTCGCCGCCTCGGCGGTCGCCGCGCTCGTCCGCCGGGACTGACGCCTGCCGCTCCTCAGGCGGTCGGGCCCCCGGCCGGGCCCTCATCCCGGTCAGCCGTTCAGCTCAGCCCCTCAGACCCTGCCGCTCAGGCACTCAGCCGCTCAGCCGCTCATCCGCTCGGCTCCCGACAGGCTCCTGCCGTCCTCCGACTGCCGTGGCACGAGGAGCGGCACCGGCGCCGGGGTGCGCTCCTGCTGCGGGAGCGGCACGGGCAGCCCCGCCGTCTCGCCCAGGAACACATGCCGTACGACGCGCTCCGCCGCCTGACCGTCGTCGTACGGGCAGAATCGCGCCCGGAACGCGGTGCGCAGCTGGGTGGAGCGTGAGCCGCGCCAGTGGCCCGAGGCGAAGATGTCGATCAGTTCGTCCTCGGTGCGCGCGGCCGCTCCCGGCGGGCAGTCCCGCAGGTCGAAGTAGGTGCCCCGGGCCGCCTCGTACGCCTCCCGGTCGGCGCAGTGCAGGACGATCGGCCGGTCGAGGTTGGCGTAGTCGAACATCAGCGACGAATAGTCCGTGAGCAGCGCGTCCGAGGCCAGGCAGAGGGCCTCCACCGACGGGTGCCCCGACACATCGAGGAGCCGGGCGTGCGAGGTGGGTCGGGGGGTGTAGGGCACCGGGGCGCCGTACACGTGGTGGGCGAGGGTCAGCAGCACGAAGCGCGGCCCCAGCGCCTCCGCCAGCCGCTCCGGATCCAGCGGGAGGCGCTGGGTGCGGCGGTAGTCGCGGTACGCCGGGGCGTAGAGGACGGCGGTGCTGTCCTCCGGGATGGCCAGCGAGGCCCGCAGCCGCGCCACGTCGTCCGCCGTCGCGCGCTGGAAGACGTCGTTGCGCGGATGGCCGTATTCGAGCGTCGTACAGGACGTGGGATAGGCCCTCTCGCGGACCAGGGTGGAGTGACGGTTGGCCGAGAGGGAGTAGTCCCACCGGTCGGCGTCGGCGAGCAGCCGGCCGAAATCCGTGTCGCGCGCCGCCGCCGGGCGGTCCAGCAGATCGAGCCCCACCGACGTGAGCGGGGTCCCGTGGTGCGTGCGGAGCAGGATCTGCCGGGGGCGCTTGATCAGCCGCTGGTCGAAGTCCGCGTTGTTGACGAGGTACTTGGCGCGGGCCAGCGCCGTCCAGTAGGCGAAGGTGCCCGGGCGCAGCCGGCGGGTGGCGGCCGGGACGGTGTGTTCGTGCGCGGCGCCGGCGATCCAGGCGGTCCGCAGGTGCGGCACCAGTTCGCGCACTTTCGCCTCGATGGCCGCCGGGTCGCAGGTGTAGCCGCTGTTCCCGTACGCCGCGAAGACCGCCAGGCCCGCCTGGACCGGCAGGCGTCGCTGGAGGCCGTAGTGGAGCAGCAGCGCCGCCTGGCGTACGGCCCTGAGCAGTGCGGTCGCCGGACGTGCGGCGGCGTCCCGCAGGCGTCCCGCGCTCCGCAGCACGCGGTACGTCCGGTGGGCGCCGAGCCGCAGCAGTGCGTGCCGGGGCCCGGCCCGGAGCCCCGCCTGGAGGACCGCTCGGAGACTCACGCGGGCCTTGTTACGGGCCGGGGGCAGGATGCCCGGGGCGCGGTAGCGGCGGTGCCGGGCGCGGGCGCGGCGGAAGAACGCGCCGTGGCTGCCGCGCGGCAGGAGTCCGTCCGTGCCGGCCAGGGCCGCGAAGTGGTCGAGCATCCGCCGGTGCAGTACCGGACGCCAGTGGGCCAGGGCCGGCTGTCCCGCGACGAACGCGAAGACCCGGTCGTACTGCTCGAAGAGGTCGAAGTGGCCGCGCCCGGTGGCGAGATGGCCGGGATCGGCGGCGGACAGTACGAGACGGCGCTGCCGGTCGTGCACGCACACCCGGTCCACCGTGGCGATCGACCCGGCCGTCATCAGCACCGGATAGGCCCAGCCGGTGTCCGTGTGGTGCCCGGGCGGGAAGGCGAAGCCGGCGCCCTCGACGAACGCGCGGCGGTACGCCTTGTTCGAGGCGGCGACCAGGAACATCAACAGGTCCGGCCGCTCGATCAGTTGGCGGAAAGACGACGCGTCCTCGGTGAGCGGGGCGGCGAAGGTGTTCCGTACGGTCTCGCCCGACCAGTCCGTACGCGCGTAGTCGTAGACCAGCACATCGGGGCCGCCCGACTCCTCGATCCGGTCCGCGAGGCAGCGCAGCGCGCCCGGCGCGAGCGTGTCGTCGCCGTCGAGGAAGAGCACGTAGTCACCGGTGGCGCGGGCCAGCCCGGCGTTGCGCGCCGGACCGAGGCCGCTCTTCCCGGGGAGATGGAGCGCGGTGATCCGGTGGTCGCGGGCGGCGAACTCGTCGACGAGAGCGCCACAGGCGTCGGGCGAGCAGTCGTCCACCGCGATGAGTTCCAGGTCGTCGAAGGTCTGGGTCAGGACCGACCGCAGGCAGTCCGCCAGGTACGCCTGGACCTTGTACGCGGGGACGATGACGCTGAACCGGGGCATGGCCCGGGAACGGCCGGTGGAGTGACCTGGTTACGCCGGACGTGGCATACGGGGGACGCGGCGGGCGGGGGGGACGCGGAGGGGCGCACATGAGCCGGGGGACGCGGGCGGGGGGACACGCGGCCTGATCCGCCGCGCGTCCCCCCGTACGACCCCGTACGACCCCGTACGCCCATCGTGGTGGGCTACTTGACGGCTCCCGCCATCACGCCGGAGACGAACTGCCGCTGGAACGCGAAGAACACGACCAGCGGGATCACCATCGAGACGAAGGCGCCGGGCGCCAGCACATCGATGTTGTTGCCGAACTGCCGTACCTGCTGCTGGAGTGCGACGGTGATCGGCGGGTTCTTGGAGTCCGCGAAGATCAGCGCGACCAGCATGTCGTTCCAGACCCAGAGGAACTGGAAGATGCCGAGCGAGGCGATCGCGGGACCGCCGAGCGGCATCACCACCCGCGTGAACAGCCGTATCTCGCCAGCGCCGTCGAGCCGCGCCGCCTCCAGCAGCTCCCTCGGGATCTCCGCGAAGAAGTTCCGCAGCAGGAAGATCGCGAAGGGCAGACCGAAGGCGACATGGAAGATGATCACGCCGAAGGTGGTCTCGAAGATGCCGAGGAAACCGAACAGCTTCGAGACCGGCACCAGCGCGACCTGCACCGGGACCACCAGCAGCCCGACGACCACCAGGAACCACCAGTCGCGACCGGGGAAGTCCATCCAGGCGAAGGCGTATCCGGCGAGCGAGCCGATCACCACGACCAGCAGGGTCGCCGGGACGGTGATCATGATGGTGGAGAACAGCGAGTTGGTGATGGTGTCGTTGTCGAGGAGCCGCGAGTAGTTCTCGGTGGTCAGCTGGGCGGGGGCGGTGAACACCTTCCACCAGCCCGTCGCGGCGATGTCCTTCGCGTCGCGCAGCGAGGAGATGAGCAGCCCGATCGTCGGCATCAGCCAGAACAGGCCGACCAGGATCAGGAAGACCCGCATCACCCCGCCGCCCGCCCGGGCCGCGACGCGGCCAGCGAGGGACTGCTCCGCCTTGACCGCGGTGTCGTTCGTGGTCATCGGCGGGTCTCCTTCCGCATGCGCCGTACGTTGAACAGCATCACCGGGATGACCAGCAGGAGCAGCAGCACGGCGATGGCGCTGCCGACGCCGAGGTCCGCGTCCGTGCCGAAGGACGAGCGGTAGAGCTGGAGCGCCAGCACGTTCGCGTCGTCCTGGGACGAGCCCGGCGCGATGATGAAGACCAGGTCGAAGATCTTCAGGACATTGATCATCAGGGTGACCATGACGACCGCGAGGACCGGCGCCAGCAGCGGCACGGTGATCTTGCGGAAGACCTGCCACTCGTTGGCGCCGTCCACCCGGGCGGCTTCCATGAGTTCACGTGGCACGCTCGCCAGCCCCGCCGCGATGAGGACCATCGCGAACCCGGCCCACATCCACAGATAGCTGCCGATGATGGCGGGGGTGACCAGCGAGGGGCCGAGCCAGTCGACGCCGTTGTAGGGCTCCCGGAAGTTGTCCGGGCCCAGCCGCAGCTGGGCGCCGTCGGCCACGGCCGGCAGGCTGAACGTACCGTCGGCGCCCGCGGTCGCGGAGGCGACGACCTTGCCGCCCTTGACCGCCTCCACCTTGATGCCCTTGAGCCCCAGCTCCTCGGCGTCGATGACGTTCGGCTTGCCGCCGCCGCCCTTGGTGAAGTCCAGCCAGGCGGTGCCGGTGACCCGGCCGTCCGCCGGCTCCGCGGCCTTGGCCGGCCGCGCGTCGGACGGCATCTTGGCCGGTGCCACACCCACCAGCGGCAGCAGGACCTCGGTGCCCGCGTGTACAGGCTCCTTGGTGACGAACGAGCCGCCGCCCCCGGCCGTCAGCGGATGCACCGGCAGCGGATGCGCCTTGGGGAAGCCGGCCGACTCGTTGAACGTGTCGTGCACACCCACCCAGACCGCGTTGGCGATCCCGCGCTCCGGGTCCTGCTCGTACACCAGCCGGAAGATGATCCCCGAGGCGAGCATCGAGATCGCCATCGGCATGAAGACGACCAGCTTGAACGCTGTTCCCCAGCGCACCCGTTCGGTGAGTACGGCGAACATCAGCCCGAGGGCCGTGGCGACGGTCGGCGCCACCACCACCCAGATCAGGTTGTTCTTGACCGCCGTGAGGATGGTGTCGTCCGTGAAGATCTCGACATAGTTCCCGAGCCCGGCGAAGCTGTCGCCCGACTTGTCGAAGAAGGACCGGTAGACGGAGAACCCGATCGGGTAGACCACGAGCGCGCCCAGCAGCACCAGCGCGGGCAGCAGAAAGCCGACCGCGACGAGCTTGCGACTGCCGGTCACGCTCTTGCGCTTCTCATCGACGGGGGGCACCGTCGTGGTGGTGCCCCCCGTGACCGCTGACGTCATCCCGTCAGCTCTGGTACGCCTTGGCCGCGTCCGACTCCAGCTGCTGCTGGGCCTTCGCGACGTCCTTCGGGTTCTTCAGGAAGTCCTGGAGAGCCTTCCACTCGCCCTTGCCGGGCGTACCGCCGAACGACTGCGGCATCTGGTCCGACATGTCGAAGCGGAAGTCGTCACCCGCGGAGATCAGCGCCTTGGCGATGTCACGCTGCACGTCGTTCGGGTACGCGCCGAAGTCCAGGGCCTTGTTCGGCGAGACGAAGCCGCCCGCCTCCGCCCAGATCTTCGCGGCGTCCGTGGACGCCAGGAAGGTCAGCAGCGCCTGCGCGCCCTTGGTGTCCTTGAGCGCCACGGCCGCGTCGCCGCCGGTCACCACCGGGGCGTCCGGGCCGACCGCCGGGAACGGGAAGACCTTGGCATCCGTGCCGATCTTGGCCTCGGTCTGCGCGATGTTGACGCCGACGAAGTCACCCTCGAAGACCATCGCGCCCTTGGGCTGGTCGCCGCCGGTGAAGGTCTGGGTCACGGACGCCGGGAACTCCGTCTGGAGCGCGCCGTCCGCGCCGCCCGAGATCAGGTTCGGCTTGCCGAAGAGCTGGCCGAGGGTGGTCAGCGCGTCCTTGACGGAACCGTCGGTCCACTTGATCTTGTGCTGGGCCAGCTCGTCGTACTTCTCCGGGCCCGCCTGGGAGAGATAGACGTTCTCGAACCAGTCGGTGAGGGTCCAGCCGTCCGCGCCGCCGACCGAGACCGGGGTGACGCCCGAGGCCGAGATCGTCTCGGCGGTCGACAGGAAGTCCTTCCAGGTCTTGGGGGCGGACGCGCCCGCGTTCTCGAACGCCGCGTTGTTGTACCAGACCAGCGACTTGTTGGCGGCCTTGAAGTACACGCCGTACTGCGTGCCGTCCACCGCGCCGAGGTCCTGCCAGCCCTTGCCGTAGTTCTTCTCCAGCTGCGCCTTCGCCTCGGCGCCGGCCGGCTTGGCCCACTTCTTCGCCACGGCCTGCTGGATCGCGCCGACCTGCGGGAGCATCGCCACATCCGGCGGGCTGCCACCGGCTATCTTCGTGCCGAGGAAGTTGACGATCGGGTCCTGCGCGGGCACGAAGGTGACGGTCGCCCCCGTGCGCTTCTCGAACTCCTTCAGGACCTTCGTGAAGTTCTCCTGCTCGGGGCCGGTCCAGACGGCCGCGACCTCGATCTTCTCGCCGGTCAGCTTGGGCAGTTCGACGCTTGCCGCCGGCGTCTTGGCCGGAGCGGCGTCCGTGCCCTTGTCGTCCTTCGAGTCGCCACCGCAGCCCGTGAGGACCACGGCGCCGACGGCGACGATCGCCACGGCCGCCCTGCGCGTGCCGAGCCCCGTCCGGCGTGCGCCAAGAGCCTTACTTTTTGTGCGAGTTGTGCCCATCACTGCCCCGTCTCTCCCGTGTGCGTACGGATCTACGCATGCGGAACGGCGACGCGGCCAAGACGTGGCGGCGTCGCTGTCGTCCCGTCGGGACAGTCCTATGCCCGGGACTCCCGGCCCGCAAGACCGTTCAGGCCGTCAACTCATTGATCGTAATGGGCTCGTGACGTGCCATGACGGACGTAAAGGGATCTTCAGGGGTGAGCCGGTGTCAGCGGTGCCAGCGGTACGGCGTCGACGGACCGGGCGGCCCGCTCCAGCGCGCTGGCGAGAAGCGCGAGATCCGTCGGGCCGTTGCCGAGTTCCCGGACCGGGCGGCGGGCCGGCGGATCACCCATCCGCTCCCACTCCAGCGGCACCACCGTCGGCCGCTGGGTCGCCGTACGGGGGATGCGGCCCGTCACCCGGCCTGCCTGGAAGGGGGTCACCCGGTTGTCCGGGTGGCCGAGCCGGCCACGGCCCGGAGCCGGATCGTCCGGGGCGGGCGCGGCCGGCGGCGCGTCCAGCACGATCCGCAGCCGCGCGCCCTGCGCCAGCTCCGTGTCCACCGTGCGGTCGGGGCGGCCCGAGGTCGCGACGAGATGGACACCGAGGCGCTCGCCCTCGCGAGCCACGGCCTCCAGGGCCCTGACGACGGAACCGGCGGCGGGACGCCCGGGGCTGCCGAGCGCCGGGGCGGTCAGGGCGTCGAAGTCGTCCACCAGCACGACGAGCCGGGGCAGGTGGACATGGTCCTGCTCCCGTCCCGCACGGCCTCCGGCGGACCGGAGCCCGGGCAGGCTGTCGGCCGGCCGGTCCGGGCGGGGCTGGTCCGGGCGGGGCTGATCCGCGCGGTGGCGGCCGGTCCGCTGCTCGGTGACGCTCGGCGGGCGCTGGCCGATCATCCGCTCCGACACCTCCTGCCGGATGTGCCACTCGGCGAAGTCCAGCCGTCCCAGCAGCTCGGAGCGGCGTTTCAGCTCGGCCCCCAGCGCCTGGGCGAACTGCCGCATCCTGACCGGGTCGGACGCGATCAGATGCTCGGTGACGTGCGGCAGCTCCGTGCAGGCGGCCAGCCCGTCGCCGCGCTCGCCCCCGGCGCCGTCGACCAGCAGCAGTCCCAGCCGGTCCGGGCGGTCCGCGGCGGCCAGGGAGGCGGCGACCGAGCGGAGCAGCTCCGTACGGCCACTGCCGGCGGGACCCTCGATCAGCAGATGCGGGCCCTCCTGCGTCAGATCGACGCTCAGCGGGCCGCGCGGCCCGGCGCCGAGCACCACCGTGCAGCTTCCGGTTCCGCTGCGGTCGGCGGCCGAGGCCCAACGGGCCAGCAGGGAAGCCGGGGTGGCGCGGGCCAGCCCCAACTCGTCCAGCAGCCTCGACGATCGCGGAAGCGCGGCGGCCGGCCGTCCCTGGCCGCCGCCGGCGGAGGTACGCAGGGGTGCCAGCGCCCGGGCGAACCGCTCCGCCCAGGCCGGGGAGACCGCGTCCACGACGGCGACCGTGCCGTGTCCCGCCGACTGCCCCACCGTCGTACGCAGCAGCCGCAGCGCGGTCGCCACATCGCCGCTGAGCAGGGCCACGGCCCCGCACTCGCGGAACGGGAGCGAGGCCGCGCACGCCGCCTCGTACGTCGCGGCGACCGGAGAGAGCGGCGAGGCGGCCGGGGTCTCGGCCAGACAGATCAGATGGATGCCGGCGGCGGCGCCCGCGCCCGCCAGCCGCGCCGTCGTCTCGCGCAGCGCCGCCGAACCCGGGTCACCGTCGACGATCACCACGGTGTACGGCCCGTCGTGGTGGGCGGCGGCGGCCGCCACGGCTCCGGCGTCGGCCGAGGCCCAGCCGGGTCCCAGCGGTCCTTCGTCGAGGCGGCGGGTCAGCTCGGCGGTCCTGGCGCCTGCCTGGTCGCGGTCGTAGGCGAGCAGCAGCCGGCAGTCCTGGCCGTGGGCGGGCCGCACGTGCGGCAGCCAGCCGAGCCACTTCCACTCCTGTCCGCGCTGCTCCGGGCTCCTCGCCCGGTCCGTGCTGATCAGCACGATCTCCAGGTCGGCGGGGGAGTGCAGCGCGGCCAGCTGGGCCACGGCGGCTCTGGTCAGACCGGTCAGCCGCTCCCTGGGCCCCGCCAGACCGAGCGAACCCGCTTCGCGCAGCCCGACGGTCACCGGCGCGGAGCGCAGCGGCCCCGGTCCTCCGGAGGCCGGGCCGTCCGCCGTGCCCAGCCGGATGACGAGCGCCTCGGCATGGCGGCTGTCCCGCTCCCACAGCCGGGGGCCGGGACAGAGAGCGGTCAGCAGCACCGCCGCCGGGTCCGGCCAGATGTCCGGGCGGGCTGCCCGTCCCTCGGTCGCGGCGGCGTCGGCCGGGGAGCCGCCGGGGACGGCCTCCGGGATCTCGTCCTCGCGGCCGCCGGTGAGCCGCCGGGCCCAGGCGCCTATGCCACCGCGCCGGGGCGCGCTGTCGTCCTCGGGGGGCTCCGGCGCGCGCGCTGCCGTCCGCAGCGTCCTGCTGTGCGGCTGGGCACCGTCCGCGCCGTCCGCCGGGTCCAGCGCGGCGGTTCGGCTGTGCGTCGTGTCCGGGGTAGCGGGCACGGGGGCGCGCAAGCCGGGGCGCGTTTCGTCCGTGCCGCGCGCGCCGGGCACGCGGGGGGAGTCCGGGGCGGCGTCGTACCGGGTGGTCGGTGTGTTCGGTCTGCTTGGTCTGCTTGGTCTGCTCGGTGTGGCCGGTGTGGCCGGTGCGCGAGGGGCGAGGTCCGGGCTCCCGGCGCCGTACGGCCGGCCCTGGCGGCTCTCCCCGCGATCCGGCGCCTCGCCGGCCGCGACCGGGCCCGGACGCGCGCCGAGGGCGCCGAAGGCGGTCCCGGGTGCTCCGTCGCCGCTTTCCCCGGCGTGCGGGAGCGCCCCCGGACGATCCGCCCCCGGACGGCCGATCCGCAGGTGTCCCTCGCCGTCCGGGGTGGTGGCCAGCACGGCCGGCCGCGCGCCGGTGGTGAGCCGGAGCGCGGACTCGCCGAGCCGCAGAAGCGCGCCCGGGGCCAGCCGGACCGGCCGGTCACCCACGGCGACGCCCTCCAGCGTCGTGCCGTTCGTCGACGAGAGATCCGCGACCGAGACCCGGCCGTCCTCCCCGACCGTCACCGCGCAGTGGAGCCGGGAGACGTCCGGGTCGTCCAGGGGCACGTCCGCCTCGGCGGAGCGGCCGATCCGGATCTTCCCGCCGTGCAGCAGATGGACCCCGCCCGCGTCCGGGCCCGCCACCACGTGGAGCTGGGCCGGGGCGTCCTCGGTGGGGATGTCGTCCGGTCCCGGGACCTGGAGGGAGAGCACCGCGCCGTCGATCAGCGGCGGCTCACCCAGGGCGCAGCGCTGTGCGTCGAGCCGCTCCCGTCCCGAGTACAGGACGACGGTGCCGGAGGCGTCGGGTCCCGCGGCGGCGGTCGCGAGGCCGGAGGCGACGGCGGCCAGCGCCGTCCCCGCCGGGGCGGTGACGAGCACGTCGCACGCGCGCCTGGCGGCATGGCCGCCGCGCGGCGCGAGGACGGTCAGCCGGATCTGCATCGCCGTCAGCGGTCCCTTCTGCGCGGGGTGCCCGGCAGGGGAACTGCCCTGTGATTCCCCCCACCACACACGGACGCGTGGTCCGGTACAGGTCGGCACAGCCGGTGTCGCCCCCGCTCCACACGTCCGTGCTGGGGGCATCCTCGCACCTGCCACCGACAACACGCCCGGGGGCCACGGACAAGTGATCTTGAATGGTCGGCTGTGGGTGCAAAAGTGCCTGCTTGGGTGCTGCTTCGTCCCGTCTTCTCGTCGTTGATGTCCTGTTGATGTCATGTCTGGTGTCCTGTTGATGTCCTGGGGGGCGGCCGTCCGGCGGTGGTGCGGCAACCAACCGCGCCGGGCGCGCGTCTTTGCCTCCGCACGCGACCTGGTGGCGGTGGAAGACGGCCGGCCGGTGGCTCGTCGGCCGGACCAGGACCGGGACCGGCCGGTGACCGGGGCCGGGCGGCCGTCACCGGTTCGCGACGCCGCCCCCGGATCACCGGCCCGTCTACAGTGGGTCGGAAACCCGTGGCCGGGGGCCACGGGGCGACCACGATCAGCAGGGAGCGCATGACGTGCGGCCGGTAGGCAGCAAGTACCTGCTCGAGGAGCCGCTCGGACGCGGCGCCACGGGCACCGTCTGGCGAGCCCGCCAGCGCGAGACCGCGGGTGCCGAGGCGGCCGTGGCGGGCCAGCCCGGCGAGACCGTCGCGATCAAGGTCCTCAAGGAGGAGCTGGCGAACGACGCGGATGTGGTGATGCGCTTCCTGCGCGAGCGCTCCGTCCTGCTGCGCCTCACGCACCCCAACATCGTGCGCACCCGCGACCTGGTCGTCGAGGGCGATCTCCTCGCGCTCGTGATGGACCTGGTCGAAGGCCCTGACCTGCACCGCTACCTCCGGGAGAACGGCCCCTTCAGCCCGGTCGGCGCGGCCCTGCTGACCTCCCAGATCGCGGACGCGCTCGCCGCCAGCCACGCCGACGGCGTCGTCCACCGCGACCTCAAGCCCGCCAACGTCCTCCTGAGGAACGACGGCGAGAGCCTGCACCCGATGCTCACCGACTTCGGCATCGCGCGCCTCGCGGACTCCCCGGGCCTGACCCGTACGCACGAGTTCGTCGGCACCCCCGCCTATGTCGCGCCGGAGTCCGCCGAGGGCCGCCCGCAGACCTCCGCCGTCGACATCTACGGCGCGGGCATCCTGCTGTACGAACTGGTCACGGGGCGCCCGCCGTTCGCCGGCGCGACCGCCCTCGAAGTGCTCCACCGCCATCTCAGCGAGGAGCCCCGGCGTCCGACCACCGTGCCCGAGCCGCTGTGGACGGTGATCGAGCGCTGCCTGCGCAAGGACCCGGACCAGCGGCCCAGCGCCGAGAACCTCGCCCGCGCCCTGCGGGCCGTCGCCTCCGGCATCGGCGTGCACTCCACGCCCGCCCAGGTCGACGCGGCGCTCGGCGTCGGCGCGCTGCTCGCCCCCGACCCGGCGCCCGCGCCGGTGCCCGGGACACCGGGCGCCGCCGACCCGACGCAGGTGCTGCCGGGCAACGCGGGTGCGGGCATGGGGATGTACGACCCGAACGCCGCGACCAGCTTCATCTCCTCGGCCGGTCCCGGCGGGCCGGGCTTCGGCGCCGATCCGACCTCGGTCATGCCGCCCGTACCGCCGCGTACCGAGGAGGCCGAGCCGGAGGGGCCGCACCCCTGGCAGAGCCAGCTGCAGGCGGCCCGCGACCGTAACGAGCAGACGCAGGTCCAGTACCTCGACCCGAGCCAGGACCCGCTGCGCCGCCGCCCGCAGCGCCGGCAGCCCCCGGCCCAGCAGTCGCAGCAGCCCGCCCGCCAGCACCAGCAGCCCCAGCCGCCACGGCAGCAGTACGCCCCGCCGGCCCAGCAGCAGCCGCAGCCGCCCCAGCGGCAGCGGTACGAGCCGCAGCCCCAGCAGCGGCAGTACGCGCCCCCGCAGCCGCCGCCCCCGCAACCGGCGTCCCGCGAGCCGCGCGCGCCCCGGCAGCGGACCGCGAATCCCATGCGGATCCCGGGCCTGGGCTGTCTCAAGGGCTGCCTGTTCACCGTCATACTGCTCTTCGTCGCCGGCTGGCTGGTCTGGGAGCTGACCCCGCTCCAGGGCTGGGTGCACCAGGGCCAGGGCTACTGGACCACCATCGGCGACGCGATCTCGAAGGTCGCCGGCTGGATCTCGGATCTGGGTGGCGGCGGCTCGAACTCCGGCTGAGCGAAGGCCGCCTGAGCAAAGGCGGCCAGAACGAAGGCCGCCTGAGCGAAGACCCCTGAACGAACCCTGGGGGACGACCCCCGAAACTCCTCTTTACCCCTGTTCACCCCCTATTTCCCCCACAGAAGTGAGGGCCGGCGCCGACCGGGGCACGCAGCACCCCGGCGCCCGCGTACGTTGTGGGCAACGCCAGCCGCTGAGGGAGCAGTCTTGGCACGGAATATCGGCAGCCGGTACACCGCCCACCAGATTCTCGGACGGGGCAGCGCCGGCACGGTGTGGCTCGGCGAGGGGCCCGACGGCCCCGTCGCGATCAAGCTCCTGCGTGAGGATCTCGCGTCCGACCAGGAGCTGGTCGGACGCTTCGTCCAGGAGCGCACCGCCCTGCTCGGGCTCGACCACCCCCGGGTGGTCGGCGTCCGCGATCTCGTCGTCGACGGCAATGACCTGGCGCTCGTCATGGAGCTGGTCCGCGGCACGGATCTGCGCACCCGCCTCGACCGCGAGCGCCGGCTCGCCCCCGAGGCCGCCGTCGCGATCATCGCCGACGTCGCCGACGCCCTCGCGGCCGCGCACGCCGCCGGGGTCGTCCACCGCGACGTCAAGCCCGAGAACATCCTGCTCGACATGGAGGGCCCGCTCGGCCCCGGCGGCGCGCATCCCGCCCTCCTCACCGACTTCGGTGTCGCCAAGCTGATCGACACCCCGCGCCGCACCAAGGCCACCCGGATCATCGGCACCCCGGATTATCTGGCGCCCGAGATCGTCGAGGGCCTGCCGCCGCGCGCCGCCGTCGACATCTACGCGCTGGCCACCGTCCTGTACGAACTCCTCGCCGGCTTCACCCCCTTCGGCGGCGGCCACCCCGGGGCCGTACTGCGCCGCCATGTCACCGAGACCGTCGTCCCGCTGCCCGGCATCCCCGAGGAGCTGTGGCAGCTGCTCGTCCAGTGCCTGGCGAAGGCCCCGGCCTCGCGGCTGCGCGCCTCGGAGCTGGCGGCCCGGCTGCGCGAGCAGCTGCCGCTGCTCGCCGGCATCCCGCCCCTGGACGTCGACGAGCCCGACGCGGAGCCCGCCGAGCGGCCGTACGAGGAGCGGCGTCCCGAGGCTCCCGAGGAGCCGCGCCGCCGTGGCGCGGTCCCGCTCGTCCCGGGCTCGGCTCCCGACTCCAACCGGGACACCCACACGAGCATGCGTGTCCCGGCCCCGGACGAACTGGCGGGCGGCGCGCGCGGCACGGCCCGCGCGCCCCGTTCCCCGGGCCAGCGCCGCCCCGGATCAGCCCGCCACAAGGCCGGGGCGGTCCGCAAGCGCCGGATCACCCTCGGCGCGGCGGCGGTCCTGCTGATCGCCGGACTGGGCGCGGGCGGCTGGCTGGCCATGAGCGGCGACGGTCCGGACGAGCCTCCTCGGGACGACTCCCGGCACACGACGTCCCCGGCGCCGTAGGCCCCCGTAAGGGCCTGTCGGGTGGCCTTCGATCGGCCTGATCAGCGGTCCCCCGGCAGGCTCTGAGGCGGCGGTCCCGCAACGGTCCGGTGAGCGGGGGATGGGTTCCCCCGCTCAGCCGTTACGCTGGACCCGTGGCAGTCGTCGATGTATCCGAAGAGCTGAAGTCCCTCTCCTCGACCATGGGGTCGATCGAGGCCGTCCTGGACCTCGACAAACTGAGGGCAGACATCGCCGTGCTGGAGGAGCAGGCCGCGGCCCCGTCCCTCTGGGACGACCCCGAGGCCGCGCAGAAGATCACCAGCAAGCTTTCGCACATCCAGGCCGAGGTCCGCAAGACCGAAGCGCTGCGCGGGCGCATCGACGACCTGGAAGTCCTCTTCGAGCTGGCCGAGGCCGAGGATGACGCCGACACCCGCGCCGAGGCCGAGACCGAGCTGGTCTCCGTGCGGAAGGCGCTGGACGAGATGGAGGTCCGTACCCTCCTCTCCGGCGAGTACGACGAGCGAGAGGCGCTCGTCAACATCCGCGCCGAGGCCGGCGGCGTCGACGCGGCCGACTTCGCCGAGCAGCTCCAGCGCATGTACCTGCGCTGGGCCGAGCGGCACAACTACGGCACCGAGGTGTACGACACGTCGTACGCGGAAGAGGCCGGCATCAAGTCGACCACCTTCGTGATCAAGGCGCCGTACGCCTACGGCACGCTCTCCGTCGAGCAGGGCACCCACCGTCTCGTCCGCATCTCGCCCTTCGACAACCAGGGCCGCCGCCAGACGTCCTTCGCGGGCGTCGAGGTGCTCCCCGTCGTCGAGTCCAGCGACCACGTCGAGATCGACGAGTCCGAGCTGCGCGTGGACGTCTACCGCGCCTCGGGCCCCGGCGGCCAGGGCGTCAACACCACCGACTCCGCGGTCCGGATCACGCACATCCCGACCGGCATCGTGGTGTCCTGCCAGAACGAGCGCTCGCAGATCCAGAACAAGGCGACCGCCATGAACGTCCTCCAGGCGAAGCTGCTGGAGCGGCGCCGCCAGGAGGAGCGGGCCAGGATGGACGCCCTCAAGGGCGACGGCGGCAACTCCTGGGGCAACCAGATGCGTTCGTACGTCCTGCACCCGTACCAGATGGTCAAGGACCTGCGGACGGAGTTCGAAGTGGGCAACCCGCAGGGTGTTCTCGACGGCGAGATCGACGGCTTCCTGGAGGCCGGCATTCGCTGGCGCAAGCAGTCGGACAAGTAGATTCGCGCCAGGTCGACTCAGGGAACTGCCGCCCACAGGGCGGCAGTTCCCTTTTACGTCACAGTTCTATCCCTGCCCGCCGGACAACTGGCGGCATTCCGGTCATCGCACGCGCAACGTCCTTGACGCGTATATGAAAACTCGTAAGGCTGACACGTGGCATGCGCTTTCTGGGGCGCGTGAGACACGGGGGCGAAGTACGCGGACCCCCGGCGCCGCTGTCCCGGACGCTGCACCATGACGAATGATCTACATGGGGGTAGTAACCAGATGACCAAGAAGACGCGTATGCGCGTGGCGCGTATCGCGGCCGGCGCCGTGATCGCCGCGGGCGCCTCCCTGACGATCGCGGGCGGGGCTCAGGCCGCCGGCATCAGTGTCCAGGTCGGCGACATCGGCCTCGGTATCACCGACGGCCCGACCGAGCCGACGGAGGAGCCGACCGAGATTCCGACGGGCGAGCCGACTCAGCCGACGGAGGAGCCGACTCAGCCCACCGAGGAGCCCACTCAGCCGACGGAGGAGCCGACTCAGCCCACCGAGGAGCCCACTCAGCCGACGGAGGAGCCCACTCAGCCCTCGGAGGAGCCCACTCAGCCGACCGGTGAGCCCACCGAGCCGGGCCATGAGGGTGGCACCGGCACGACCGGCGGCACCGACAACACCGACACCGACAGCGGCGGCTCGCAGCCGGTGCAGCAGGGCGAGGTCAAGGAGGAGCTGGCGGAGACCGGCGCCGCCGAGACCTCGTTCCTGATCATCGGCGCCGCGACCATGATCGCCGGTGGCATCGGCTTCCGGATGCTGCCGCGCCTGGCCGGCGGCCGCACCGCTGTCTAGTCCCAGGGGCTGAGGGGCTCAAGGGCCCAGGCGCGTGTTGTACGACACGTGGAGCACGCGTATCAGCACACCTATCGGCACATGCGGAAGGGCCCGGGTGCTCCGCCGAGCATCCGGGCCCTTCCCTGTGCGTGTGTGTACCCGTGCGTACGCGCCGGGTTACAGGGGGTGCGCCGCCACCAGTGCCACCGCCGCCATCAGCAGTATCAGCAGCGTCAGCAGAACCACCGGGTGCGATCCCCCCAGCGGCCCGCGCTGCTGCAGACGCTCCCTGTTGGCGCGGCAGACGGGGCAGCGGCCCTCGCTGACCGGCCCCGCGCAGTTGGCGCACACCAGTCGGTCGTAGGTCATGCGCTTTCCTCCTCACCGCGCGGCCCGGCCGCGATCGGCGTCTCTCCGCTCAACGCTCCGGGAACCGTGACCGTTCCCCCCTCCACTGTGCCAGTTCCCTGCCTTTTCGGCGCGACCGGGCGGATCACGACGGTCCGGCATCACCGGCGACCACCGCGCATCCGTGATAAATCGCCCAAGCCGGGACCCTTCTCCTGCGCGGACTGCGCGCGCCAGTCCGGTTCGCGTAAGGTCACGCTCACCTACTCCCGGACGACCGTGGTGCATCCCGTGATCCGATTCGACAACGTCTCCAAGACCTACCCGAAGCAGAACCGCCCCGCCCTGCGCGATGTCTCCCTCGAAATCGAGAAGGGGGAGTTCGTCTTCCTGGTCGGCTCGTCCGGTTCCGGCAAGTCGACCTTTCTGAGACTCCTTCTGCGTGAAGAGCGCACCAGCCACGGCATGGTGCACGTCCTCGGCAAGGACCTCGCGCGCCTGTCCAACTGGAAGGTGCCGCAGATGCGCCGCCAGCTGGGCACCGTGTTCCAGGACTTCCGGCTGCTGCCGAACAAGACCGTCGCGCAGAACGTGGCGTTCGCGCAGGAGGTCATCGGAAAGTCCCGGGGCGAGATCCGCAAGTCCGTCCCGCAGGTCCTCGATCTCGTCGGTCTCGGCGGCAAGGAGGACCGGATGCCCGGCGAGCTCTCCGGTGGTGAGCAGCAGCGCGTCGCGATCGCGCGGGCCTTCGTCAACCGCCCCATGCTGCTGATCGCGGACGAGCCGACCGGCAACCTCGACCCGCAGACCTCCGTGGGCATCATGAAGCTGCTGGACCGCATCAACCGGACCGGCACGACGGTCGTGATGGCCACCCACGACCAGAACATCGTCGACCAGATGCGCAAGCGCGTGATCGAGCTCGAAAAGGGCCGGCTGGTGCGCGACCAGGCGCGCGGCGTCTACGGCTACCAGCACTGAGCCCTGTGCCCCTGAGCCCCCGGGTGTCGAGCACCGAGCACCGAGCACTGAGCACCGAAAGCTGAAAGGACGCCATGCGCGCCCAGTTCGTCCTGTCGGAGATCGGCGTCGGTCTTCGCCGAAATCTCACGATGACCTTCGCGGTCATCGTCTCCGTAGCCCTCTCGCTCGCCCTGTTCGGCGGCGCGCTGCTCATGCGCGAGCAGGTCAGCACGATGAAGGACTACTGGTACGACAAGGTCAACGTCTCCATCTTCCTCTGCAGCAAGAACGACGCGACGACCTCGGCCGCGTGCGCCAAGGGCGCGGTCACGGGGGAGCAGAAGAAGCAGATCGAGGCGGATCTGCACAAGATGGACAGCGTCCAGACCGTGCACCACGAGACGTCCGACCAGGCGTACAAGCACTACAAGGAGCAGTACGGCGACTCTCCCATCGCCGCCATGGTCACCCCGGACCAGATGCAGGAGTCGTTCCGGGTCAAGTTGAAGGACCCGGAGAAGTATCAGGTGGTCGCGACCGCCTTCTCCGGCCGGGACGGCGTCGAGTCCGTCCAGGACCAGCGCAACATCCTGCAGAACCTCTTCGACCTCATGAACGGCATGAACGTCGCCGCGCTCGGGGTGATGGCGCTGATGCTGGTCATCGCGCTGATGCTGATCGTGAACACCGTGCGCGTATCGGCGTTCAGCCGCCGCCGCGAGACCGGCATCATGCGGCTGGTCGGTGCCTCCAGCTTCTACATCCAGATGCCGTTCATCATGGAGGCCGCGTTCGCCGGGCTGATCGGTGGCGGACTGGCCTCCGCGATGCTGCTCTTCGGCCGCTACTTCCTGATCGATCACGGTCTCGCGCTGTCGCAGAAGATGCAGTTGGTCAATTTCATCGGCTGGGACGCGGTCCTCGCGAAGCTTCCGCTGGTGATCGCCATCGGTCTGCTGATGCCCGCGCTGGCCGCTTTCATCGCGCTGCGCAAGTACCTCCGGGTGTGACAAGCGCCCCTGGCGACCTGTGGCCAAGCACCTCTCGGTCGCCAGGGGTTGTCCTAGACTCAACGTCATGTCAGGTTCCCCGTCGCACCACAGGCCCCGCGGTATCCGCCGCGGGGCTGTCCTGACACTGGTCTTCGCGAGCGTGCTCGCCACGGCCGCCGCGACCAACTCCCTGCCCGGCGCCCTGCCCGGCTCCCTGTCGGGCTCCGACGGGAAATCGGCCGGCCCCTCCGCGCGTCCCGTGCCCTTGACGGTCGACAGCGCCGAAGTCGCCCGGGCGGCCGCCGAGGCGATGGCCGACGGCAAGTCCGGTACGGAAGCGGCCGAGGAGGTCGTCAGCCGCAGCGGCGACCGCTGGGGCGCGGTCTACGACAAGCGGGAGTACGAGGAGTTCGAGCAGGCCCTCGACGGCGAGTACACCGGCGTCGGACTCTGGGCCAGGCGTACGGCCGGGGGCCGGATCGAGGTCACCCGGGTGCAGCCCGGTGGTCCCGCGCAGCAGGCCGGTATCGGGCCCGGTGACATCGTCAGGGACATCGACGGGAGCGGCGTCGCCAGGCGGCCCGTCACCGAGGTCATGGCGCTCCTGCGCGGCGACGCGCGGACCGGGGGAGCCCGGGAGGCGAAGTCCCCCAGCGCCGAGCCCGGCACCACCGTCGTCCTGGGGCTGGAGCGGGACGGGCGCCGCTGGACCGAGAGCCTGCGCCGCGCCCGGCTCGCCACCGAGTCCGTCACGGTCGAGCCGATCGGGGGCGGCGCGCTGCGGATCAAGGTCGACGCGTTCACCAAGGGGTCGGGCAAGCGGGTGCGGGACGCGGTCCTGGACGCCCCGCGCGGCGCCGGCGTCCTGCTCGACCTGCGGGGCAACGCGGGAGGGCTGGTGACTGAGGCCGTCACCGCCGCCTCGGCCTTCCTCGACGGCGGCCTGGTCGCCACGTACGACATACGGGGCGAGCAGCGCGCGCTGTACGCGGATCCGGGCGGTGACACGGAGCGGCCCGTCGTGGTGCTGGTCGACGGCGGCACGATGAGCGCCGCCGAGCTGGTCACCGGGGCGCTCCAGGACCGTGGCCGGTCCATCACCGTGGGCTCGCGCACCTTCGGCAAGGGCTCGGTGCAGATGCCGAGCCGGCTGCCCGACGGATCCGTCGCCGAGCTGACCGTCGGCCACTACCGCACGCCCGCCGGGCACGGCGTGGACGGCCTGGGTATAACACCGGATCTCCAGGTGGGCGAGCGCGCCCAGGAGCGGGCGCGGACGGTGCTGAGCGGCCTCGGGGCCAGACCGTAAAGAAGTTGCGCCGAGGTGCGAAAATGGCGGGACTATGGCTAAGGAAACTGGGCGCAAACTGATCGCGCAGAACAAGAAGGCGCGGCACGACTACCTCATTCTCGACACGTATGAGTGCGGTCTCGTGCTGACGGGCACCGAGGTGAAGTCCCTGCGCCAGGGACGGGCCTCGCTGGTGGACGGCTTCGTCCAGATCGACGGGAACGAGGCCTGGCTGCACAACGTGCACGTGCCCGAGTACACGCAGGGGACCTGGACCAACCACTCCGCCCGGCGCAAGCGGAAGCTGCTCATGCACCGGATCGAGATCGACAAGCTGGAGTCCAAGTCGCAGGAGACGGGTCACACGATCGTGCCCCTGTCCCTGTACTTCAAGGACGGCCGGGCGAAGGTCGAGATCGCGCTCGCGAAGGGCAAGAAGGAGTACGACAAGCGCCAGACGCTGCGCGAGAAGCAGGACCGGCGTGAGACGGACCGCGCGGTCTCGGCGGTGAAGCGGCGCCAGCGCTCCTGATCCCGCCCGGCCCGGAGGGCGTGCGCGGCCCGGAGGGCGTGCCCGACCCGGAAGGAATGGGCTGGCCCCCGTACGCGTTGGTCACGTACGATGGGTCGTGCACCTCACAGCGGGTGCGCTTTTGAAAAATCAACATGGGGATGATCGGTTTCGACAGCGGATGTCGAAGCAGGGGAAGCGAGCCGAGGAAGCGGCAATGATCTCGTAAACCATATGTCGCAAACAATAATCGCCACTTCTAAGCGCGATTCCTCCGCCTTCGCTCTCGCTGCCTAATTAGCAGCTAGCGAAGACTCTGCGGAGTGTCAGCCCGGGGCTGTTCCCGACCCGGATCCTGGCATCAACTAGGGAACTAAACTTCTGAGCCCGGTCACGGGGCCCAGAAGGAAATCAAACAGTGACTGAGCCCGTCGGAGACTTGTCCGTGTGATCTCCGGGGCCGAGAAAATCGCAGCGGACTGCGCTCGGAGAAGCCCTGTTCCTGCACCGTTGGACGCGGGTTCGATTCCCGCCATCTCCACCACCCCATGTGAGGCGAAGGCCCCGCTGCTCAGGCAGCGGGGCCTTCGTCGTATGGCGGGCCGGTCCGGCGCGCGCTCCAGGTGCGGAGCGCGTCCGCGACCCGGCGCACGCCCCGGCGCGCGGCGTTGGCTTCAGCGGTATCAGCGGTATCAGCGGTATCAGGGGTATCAGCGGCGTCGGGACCGGCGTCGGCCGCGCGAAAAGGGCCGGAGGACGGGCCGAAGCCGATGTCGGGACGCGGCGCCAGGACCAGGGTGGTGCCCGTGACGGTCAGGAGAGGGGTGTTCGGTGAAAGCGGCATGGCGTCAGCTTCAGGCCCGGCGCCGCCCCCGGTCCAACACCTGATCCCTCGCCATTCACGCACCTGTGTTGTTGAATGCGGGCGTGCCCCGCGACATCGAGCCCCGACTGCTCCGTGCCTTCACCGCCGCCGCCGAGGAACTGCACTTCACCCGGGCCGCCGCCCGGCTGTACACGGCACAGCAGGCACTCAGCCGCGATATCCGACGGCTGGAAGGGGAGTTGGGCACCGAGCTGTTCGTACGCACCACCCGGCAGGTGGCGCTGACGGCGGACGGCGAGCGGCTGCTCCCGTACGCCCAGCGGGTACTGGCCGCCCAGGACGACCTGCTGGCCGCCTGCGCCGCCGGGGCACGGCCACTCCTCATCGATCTCAACACCGAGGGCCTGGTGTCCGGTCGGGTGCTGGCGCGGGCGCGTCAACTCGCCCCGCTCTGTGAGCTGATGGCCCGCTTCGGGAGCGGACTCACCGGCGCGGCGGCCGGGATCCGCGCCGGGCGGCTCGATGCCTCCTTCGGTTACGTCGGCGGCCTGCGGCCCGAGTCGCGCTCCGGCCTGTCCCACCAGCTCGTACGGTACGAGCCGATGGCCGTGGTGCTGCCGGAGGACCATCCCCTGGCCGCGCGTGCCGAGGTGCCGCTCGCCGCGCTCGCCGGCGAGACCGTGTACGCGGGGGCGGGCAATCCGGACACCGCGGAATGGACGGAGCTGGCCCGGCGGCTCTTCGCGGGCCGCTCCGTCGACATCGCCCCGCCCGCGCCGATGGCGGCGGGCGCCGGCGAGTTCGGGCGGGTGATGGCGAAGCATCGAACGCCAGTGCTTGCCGTGGTGAATTTTCCGGAGATGCCGGACACCGTGCTGCGCCCGCTCGTCGATCCCGTACCCCTGTCGCCGCTCTCGCTGGTGTGGCGCACGGGGGCGGACCACCCCGGTGTGCGGGCGTTGCGGGACGCGGCGGCCGAACTGAGTCGCGAGGAGGGGTGGCTGGAGCGCCCGCCCGGCAACTGGCTGCCAGGGCACTGTTCATGACATCGACGCATATCAACCCGTGAAGAGGAACTCGGGCGTCGCCGGCGTGCGCTACATTCTTGGTTCGGGTGCGGCGTGGTAGGGGGGCATTCGGTCCGGGTGGGGACCTGGCCGACGATGGAACCGACAGCGCAGTGTGCACCCAATCCAGTCAGTGGTGGGGGATGTGCGTACCGCAGTGGACAATTGGCAAGAAGATGCCCGAAAAGGGCGTATGCATGAGCCGAGTGACGTCACCGTAGAACTCGACGGACTGGGCCGGCAGCTCTCCGAGCTGCCCGTGGAGCCCGGGGCCCGTCCCGCCGAGGAGTCAGATCCCGCGCGGAACGCCGGGCCCGAGAGCTCCGACCGTCCCGTGTTCGTCGATGCCAGCGGCCGCCGGAGCAAGAAGTTCCGCCGGGCCGGCTGGGCCGTCTCTCTCGCCTGTGCCTGCTTCGCCGCGACGGTGGTGGTCTCCATCATCGGCGGCAACTCCAGCGCGCCCTGGCTCCAGATACCCGGCCTCGCGGACAAGAAGAACCCGGACACCGTCGAGATCCAGCCGGCCCCGACAACCAGCCAGGCCGTCGGTGTGGCCCCCGGTGCGACGGATGCCGCACCCACGCCGACCGACTCCAACGGCGCGGTCATCCCGCAGTCGCCGGGCAGCCCCGCCCCCGGCCTCTCGGGCTCGCCCGACCCCGGATCCTCGAATTCCGCGGAACCGCCCAAGACCCCGACCGGCGGGTCGGGCGGCACCCTGCCCGACCCGGGCATGTCGTCGGCTCCCGGCGGCAAACCCGGTGGCGGCACCGGCGGTCCTCCGCCGCAGCAGCCGCCGCCCAGCGAGCCGACCACGGCCCCTGTCGATCCCAGCACGCCGCCGCCCGCCGAACCCCCACCGGCACAAGTAGGCGGCCAGCAGCTGGCCGCGGAAGGCGCACATTAGATGACCTCCTCCGGCAGGCGGGCCCGCCGTCGCAATCGCGGACCCGTCAGACGGCGCAGAATGCCCATGCGTTACCTCCTGCCGTCGCTCATACTCGTCGCGCTGCTCGCGATGCTGATGCTGCGCGGCTACGTACACAGTGAGATCCTCGCCGACCACCGGGTACGCCCTCCGGCCGCCACCGACCAGGTGCCCGACCGGATACTCAACGGCGGCCCCGTCATCGACGCGCGGGGCTCGACCCCCGCCAGATCACTGAGCATCCCGGACCGCAAACTCGTCCTCACCTTCGACGACGGCCCGGACCCGGAGTGGACCCCCAAGGTCCTCGACGAGCTCAAGGAGTACGACGCCCACGCCGTCTTCTTCGTCACCGGCACCATGGCCTCCCGCTACCCGGCGCTGGTGAAGCGCATGGTGGACGAGGGCCACGAGGTCGGCCTGCACACCTTCAACCACCCCGACCTCTCGTACCAGACGCGGTCCCGGATCGACTGGGAGCTCTCCCAGAACCAGCTGGCGCTCGCGGGCGCCGCCGGTATCCGGACCTCGCTCTTCCGGCCGCCGTACTCCTCGTTCGCGGACGCCATGGACAACAAGTCCTGGCCGGTCACCGAGTACATCGGCAGCCGCGGCTACATCACGGTGCTCGACAACACCGACAGTGAGGACTGGAAACGCCCCGGCGTCGGCGCGATCAGCCGCAACGCCACCCCGAAAAACGGCAAGGGCGCGATCGTGCTGATGCACGACTCCGGTGGCGACCGCTCGCAGACCGTCGCCGCGCTCGGCCACTTCCTGCCGAAGATGCAGCAGAAGGGGTACGAGTTCGACAACCTCACCGAGGCCCTCGGCGCCCCCAGCGCCCACACCCGGGTCACCGGACCGAACCTGTGGAAGGGCAAGGCCTGGATCGCCGCCGTCGCCCTCTCCGACAACATCACCGGCGTCCTGGTCGGCGGGCTCTCCGTGATCGGCGTCCTGGTCTTCGGCCGGTTCGGCCTGATGCTGCTGCTCTCCTTCGCGCACGCCCGCAAGGTCCGCCGCCGCGACTTCAGCTGGGGCCCGGCCGTCACCGAACCGGTGACCGTGCTCGTCCCCGCGTACAACGAGCGCGAATGCATCGCCAACACGGTGCGGTCGCTGATGGAGAGCGACCACCCCGTCGAGGTCATCGTCATCGACGACGGCTCGAGCGACGGGACCGCGGACATCGTCGAGGCGATGAACCTGCCGAACGTCCGGGTCGTACGTCAGCTCAATTCCGGCAAGCCCGCCGCCCTCAACAACGGCATCGCGCACGCCGGTCACGACCTCGTCGTGATGATGGACGGCGACACCGTCTTCGAGCCGTCCACCGTCCGCGAACTGGTGCAGCCCTTCGGCAATCCGCGCGTCGGCGCCGTGGCGGGCAACGCCAAGGTCGGCAACCGCGACACCCTCATCGGGGCCTGGCAGCACATCGAGTACGTGATGGGCTTCAACCTCGACCGCCGCATGTACGACATGCTGCGCTGCATGCCCACCATCCCGGGCGCGGTCGGTGCCTTCCGGCGGACGGCCCTGGAACGCGTCGGCGGGATGAGCGAGGACACCCTCGCCGAGGACACCGACATCACCATGGCCATGCACCGGGACGGCTGGCAGGTCGTGTACGCCGAGCGCGCCCGCGCCTGGACCGAGGCACCGGAGTCCGTGCAGCAGCTGTGGTCCCAGCGCTACCGCTGGAGCTACGGCACGATGCAGGCGATCTGGAAGCACCGTCGCGCGCTCATCGAACGCGGCCCGTCGGGGCGCTTCGGCCGCGTCGGTCTGCCGCTGGTCTCGCTCTTCATGGTGCTCGCACCCCTGCTGGCCCCGCTGATCGACGTGTTCCTCCTGTACGGCCTGGTCTTCGGCCCCACGCAGAAGACCGTCGTGGCCTGGCTCGGCGTCCTCGTCATCCAGGCCGTCTGCGCCGCCTACGCGTTCCGGCTCGACCGCGAACGCATGACGCATCTGATCTCGCTGCCCCTTCAGCAGATCCTCTACCGGCAGCTCATGTACGTCGTGCTGCTCCAGTCCTGGATCACCGCACTCACCGGCGGCCGGCTGCGCTGGCAGAAGCTGCGCCGCACCGGTGTGGTGGAGGCGCCCGGCTCGATCCCGAGCCAGCGAGGGCGCAGTGACGATCGGAGGCCCGTCGCGTGACCACTCACTCCGTCGACACCGGGGGAACACCCCGGGAGAGACACACGATGACGACGCAGGCCGCGGAACCGGATACCGGAACCTGGAAGGAGGCCCGTCCCGGATCCGGGACGGGAACCGGATCCGGGACAGGGACCGGGGGAGAAACGGGGACCGGGGCCGACGCGCCCGCCAGGTCCGGCCGTGACCGTTATTTCGACCTGCTGCGCGCCGTCGCGCTCGTCCGCGTCGTGATCTTCCACCTCTTCGGCTGGGCGTGGCTGACGGTCCTCTTCCCGTCCATGGGCGTGATGTTCGCGCTGGCCGGATCGCTGATGGCCCGGTCGCTCTCGAAGCGCTCCTTCGGGAAGGTGATCCGCGGCAGGCTCCGCCGTCTGCTGCCGCCCATGTGGGCGTTCGCGGTCGTCATCGTGCCGACGATGTTCGTGCTGGGCTGGAAGCCGGTCAAGGAGGAGGGCCTCTGGTGGTTCCTCAAGCTGGCCAACTACATCGTCCCGTTCGGCGCCCCGCCGTACCCGGAAGAGACCCGGCACCCGGCCTGGCTCGACAGCACCTGGGCCGACCAGGCCGCCGGACCGCTCTGGTACATCCGTGCGTACCTCTGGTTCGTCCTCGCCTCGCCGCTCCTGCTGCGCGCGTTCCGCAAGGTGCCGTGGCTGAGCCTGGCCCTGCCGGTCGCCCTCACCGCGATCGTCGGCACCGGCCTGGTGAACATCCCCGGCGAGGCCGGAGTGACCGTCACCGACTTCGCCATCTACGCCAGCTGCTGGATGCTGGGATTCGCCCACAACGACGGGCTGTTCCAGAAGGTCCCCCGCTACGTCACCGTCTCGCTGGCCGTCTTCGTCATGGCCTTCGGGCTCTGGTGGGCCTCCGGCCACCTCAGCTCGGAGGGGTGGAACTTCGACGAGATCCCGCTCGCCGAGGCGACCTGGTCGCTCGGATACGTCGCGCTGCTGCTCCAGTACTCCCCGTCCTGGCGCAAGCTCCCCGGCAAACTGGCGCAGTTCGACTCGGTGATCACCCTCGCCAACAACCGCGCGGTGACGATCTACCTCTGGCACAACCTGCTGCTCATGTCGACGTTCCCGATCATCGACCAGCTCTGGAAGGTGCCGGGCATCGACGCCTACTCCACCGAGCTCGACGCGGCGTACTCCACCCTGTCGCTGATCCTGGTCTGGCCGCTGCTCGGCCTGATGATCCTGGCCATGGGCTGGGTCGAGGACGTGGCGGCCCGACGCAGACCACGCCTGTGGCCGAACGGCTCCACGTCCGGCTCCGGCAAGGACCGCCCCCCGGCAACGACGGGTGCGACCTGACCCGAGTGACCGGGAACGGGCACTGAACGTGCACAGAGACGGGCCCCGGCCGACCGCGCCATGACGCGCGGCCGACCGGGGCCCGTCCGTGTTCTCAGCTGTCCCAGCCCGTCCAGCCCGTCCAGCCCGTTCAGCCCTGTGCCTCGGCCGCTGTCAGCCCTGGGCCTTGGCCACACCGATCGGGCAGGAGACACCCGTCCCGCCGATCCCGCAGTACCCGCCCGGGTTCTTTTCGAGGTACTGCTGGTGGTACCCCTCGGCCGGGTAGAAGTCGTGGTCGGCGGCCGGGAGGATCTCCGTGGTGATCTTCCCGTGGCCGGCCTCCGTCAGGACCTGCTGGTAGGACTCGCGGGAGGACTGCGCCGCCTCGGCCTGGGCCTGGGTGTGGGTGTAGACCGCCGAGCGGTACTGGGTGCCCACGTCGTTGCCCTGGCGGAAGCCCTGGGTCGGGTTGTGGGACTCCCAGAAGAGCTTCAGCAGCTCGGCGTACGAGATGATGCTGGGGTCGTAGACCACGCGGACCGCTTCCGTGTGGCCGGTGAGACCCGAGCAGACCTCCTCGTACGACGGATTCCGCGTGCTGCCGCCCTCGTAGCCGACGAGCGTCGTCCAGACGCCCTCCGTCTGCCAGAAGTTGCGTTCGGCGCCCCAGAAACAGCCCAGGGCGAAGTCGGCGACCTCCAGGCCCTCCGGGTACGGGCCGAGCAGGGGGTTGCCGAGGACCGTGTGGTGGGACGGCACCGAGAATTCGGGTTCGGCGCGGCCGCGCAGGGCCTGCTCGGGGGTGGGGAGCTCGGGGGTGCGGCGGGTCAGGAACATTTCAGGTCTCCTCGGCTGTGACGTCCTGCAACAAGAACGCGTCCACGGCATGAGGCATTCCGCCGCGGCCTCCGGCTCAGCCCGTCCTGCGCACCGTCGCCTCGCGCGCCGCCACGTAGAACCCCTTGTCGTGGTAGCGCCACGGCAGCGCGTCCACATATCCGTCCACCAGCCGGAACTGCTCCAGCGCCGCTTCGTACCTGCCCTGTTTGAACAGGAAGTACGCGAGCAGGTGGCGCAGCTCCGCGAGGCGCGGGTGGTCGCAGGGGGCCGCCGCCGCGTCCACGAGCGCGGCGTCGACCCGCGCGATCAGTTCATGGCCGCGGAACGCCGACGCCCGCGGGGACCCGCCGGAGTGCGCCTCGTACCAGGCGATCAGCGGGAACGCGGACAGCAGGCTGCCGGGCGGTCCGTCCGCCGCCGCGCGGGCCGCGAAGTCGCGGGCCAGTCCGTCGGACCCCTGCCCCTTGGCGCACCAGTACTGGACGGCCAGGAAATGGGCCTCGTAGTGGTGCGGGGCGCGCGCCGTCACCTCCGCCCACAGCCGTTGCATCTCGTCGTGCGGGTAGCGCAGCCCGCGGGCCGTCGCCAGCTCGGTGATGTACGGGGTGGGGTCGGCCGGATTGAGCCCGGCGGCGTAGGTGATCTCCGTGCGCGAGCGGGACAGCAGCTGGTGGGAGGGGCCGGAACGGTCGCCGGCCGGGTGCGTTCCGCGCGCCGCGCCCGGCACTTCCCCGGCGCGGAGCACGGTGCTCCGGGCCCGGACGACCGCCGCGTCCGGGTCGTCCGGGCGGGCCGTCTCCCAGGCGAGGAGCCAGCTGTCGTCCCCGGCCGCCTCGACGCCGAGGTTGAAGACGTAGAAGGTCCGCAGTTCCCAGTTCTCGCCGGTGGTGGAGAGGAGGACGGCGGCGGGCCCCCAGTCGCCGGACCTGACCGCCAGGAGGGCGCGCATCAGCTCGGGTGCGGGTGGCGCCGCGCGCTGGGTGTTGAGCTGGCTCAGCGGGAGGAAGCCCAGTTCGGTGGAGCGGGCGGACAGCTCGCCGCCGGACGGGTCGGCGCGGCGGCGGTCGTACCAGTAGTAGGCGAACATCCCGACGGCGATCAGCGGGAGGTAGGTGGCCATGGTGTTCCCCTCGGGGTCGTGCGGCGGCGGCAGCGGGGGGTGACGGCGCGGAGCGGTGTCCTCGCGTGGCGCGGCGTTCCGGGGCGCGGCCTTGTGCGGCGCGGCCGGCGTGCGGCATGTCGCCTCGGGCCGTCGCCTGCTCCTCGCGGCGGGACGACGGCGCGTGGCGCTCGCGGAGGTGCGCTCATCAGGCAGATTCCCCCCACGGGAATGGGCATGGCGAAGCGGTGCCGAAGTGGTGTGGGGGGATGCGGAGTATGCCTTACCGCACGTCAGTGCGGCAACGCCGGTTCCGGGCGCTGAGACACCGGTGGGCTGTGTCCGCGCGGTCCTCAGTGCGAGAGCGTCGCCGGGCTGCCGCCGTTCGCCTCGTACCCGGCCACCGCCAGCGCCCGGTACACCGCGTACTCCGCCGCCGGATCCCCGTTCAACGTCCAGGGCAGGGCGCCGACATGACCGTCCACCAGCAGCAGCTGACGCACCGCCTCCGCCCACCGCTCCGACCGTACGAGGAAGAGGATCAGCAGATGCCGTACGTGGGAGAGCATCGGGTCGTCCGGGCGGGCGGCGTGCACCGCGAAGAGCGCGCCCTGCACCGCCTTGGTGACCACCGCGCCCCGGTAGAAGCTCTGCACCAGATTGACCTCGGGCAGATGCTCGTACACCGCGAACAGCGGCAGCGCCGCCAGCAGTGACCCCTGCGGGGCGCGCGCGGCCGCCGTCGTCGCGAAACGGTCGGCCTCCTCGCGGGAGCCGTGCCACTTCTCGCACCAGTAGTGCAGCGCGGCCAGATGCGCTCCCATGTGCGCGGGGGCGCGGTCGATCACCTTCGCCCACAGCTGGTCGAACCGCTCGGGGGAGTAGCCGAGACCGCGCGCCACGGCCAGCTCGGTGATGTACGGCACCGGGTCACCGGGCGCCAGCAGGGCCGCCTCGCCGCCCACCGTCCGGGCCTCCTCCAGGATGATCCGGAAGTCGTCGTTCCCCACGGCCGAGGACCGCCACGCCTGCTGCACCAGGAACTCCGCGTGCACCGCCGCGCCGCCCGCGTCCTTCGGCGCCTGGGACCGCCACGTCCGCAGCCAGGCCCCGCCGGCGCCGGGCCGCTGCTGGAGCTCCAGCGCGGCCGCCCCGGCGAACGCCTGTACCCGCTGCCAGCGCACCTCGCCCTCCTTGGCGGTGCCGGCGAGCAGCTGCGAGGCGGCCCGCCAGTCCTGGGTCCGCCGGACGACATCAAGCACGTCGAGCAGATCCTCGTCGGGTCCCGGCAGCCGGATGTCCAGCTGCTCCTGCCGTACGAAGCCGTACGCGGCGGGGTCGGCGGCGTCCGGCGAGCCGGGCGCGACCAGGCGCAGCGCACCACGGCGGCGCAGGACGTACAGGCTGATGACCGCGGCCGGCATGGCCGCCGTGATCAGGAACCAGAGAATCTGCATGGCCCCATTGTCCAGGACGCGCGGAGCCCCGTTCCCGCCGGCACCGGGCCTGTCCGGGCGTGCGCCGCCCGTCCGGCGCTACCCTCGGCGTCATGAGCCACCAGCACACGAGCGAGCAGCACCGCTTCGAGACCGTCGCCATTCACGCGGGAAACACCGCGGATCCCCTCACCGGCGCGGTCGTACCCCCGATCTATCAGGTCTCCACCTACAAGCAGGACGGCGTGGGCGGACTGCGCGGCGGCTACGAGTACAGCCGCAGTGCCAACCCCACCCGTACCGCGCTGGAGGAGAATCTCGCGGCCCTGGAAGGCGGCCGGCGCGGCCTGGCCTTCGCCTCCGGGCTCGCGGCCGAGGACTGCCTGCTGCGTACGCTGCTGGCGCCGGGCGACCATGTCGTCATCCCCAACGACGCGTACGGCGGCACCTTCCGGCTCTTCGCGAAGGTCGTCTCCCGCTGGGGTGTGGAGTGGTCCGTCGCGGACACCTCGGACCCGGCGGCGGTGCGGGCCGCGCTCACGCCCCGTACGAAGGCGATCTGGGTCGAGACCCCGTCGAACCCGCTCCTCAACATCACCGACATCGCGGCCCTCGCCGGGATCGCCCGCGCGGCCGGCGTGAAGCTCGTCGTCGACAACACGTTCGCCAGCCCCTATCTGCAGCAGCCGCTGGCGTTGGGCGCGGACGTCGTCGTCCATTCGATGACGAAGTACATGGGCGGGCATTCGGACGTCGTCGGTGGTGCGCTGATCGTCGACGACGCCGAGCTGGCGGAACAACTGGCCTATCACCAGAACGCGATGGGCGCGGTCGCCGGGCCGTTCGACGCGTGGCTGGTGCTGCGCGGCATCAAGACCCTCGCCGTCCGCATGGACCGGCACAGCGAGAACGCGACCCGGATCGTGGAGATGCTGACCAGGCACCCCCGGGTCTCCAAGGTCCTCTACCCGGGCCTGCCCGAGCACCCGGGCCACGAGGTCGCCGCCAAGCAGATGAAGTCGTTCGGCGGGATGATCTCCTTCCAGGTCGCGGACGGCGAGGAGGCGGCGGTCGCGGTCTGCGACCGCGCGAAGGTGTTCACGCTCGGCGAGTCCCTGGGCGGTGTCGAGTCCCTGATCGAGCACCCCGGCCGGATGACCCACGCCTCGGTGGCGGGCTCTGAGCTGGAGGTGCCGTCCGACCTGGTCAGGCTCTCCGTCGGCATCGAGTCGGTGGACGACCTGCTGGCGGACCTGAAGCAGGCGCTGGGTTAGGCCCTGTCCGGCGGATCTTCGCGGGCCCGGAACGCCCTGGATCAGGCCCGGGCGCTCAGGTGAAGCCGCCCCGCCGCTGGAGAACCGGTGCCCCGGGCTACCAGATCTCCGGCGGCGGTGTCGTCTCCCTCGGCGGGATCGCCCACGGGTGCGCGACCGACGCCCAGACGGCGAACGCGATCACGGCGGCGGCCAGCAGGGTCCAGAGCAGGGCGCGTGCGAGACGGCGGCGGCGCAGCAGCCGGCCGCCGCGTTCGGCGGCCCGCAGCACGAGGTCGGCGGGTACGGCGGGATGCGGCAGGTCCAGCATCCGCCGGACCTCGGCCTCCCTGCGTTCGGCGCCGCTCACCGGCCGGCCTCCCGGACGGTCAGGGTCAGGACCGCCCGCGCGCAGACCGCGCCGACGCGTTCGACCGTGAGGCCGGTCAGCGCCGCCAGCTGTTCCTCGGAGACGCCCTCGTGCAGCCGCAGCACCAGCACGACCCGCTCGCGGGGGCCGAGCCGGGAGAGTACGCCGCCCGCCGGGTGGCGGCGGTGCCAGGCACCCCGGGCGCAGCGCTGGGCCAGTTCCCGGCGGGTGTGGTCGTACGGATCGTCGTCGCGCAGGCTGTCCCAGTCCGCGTACGTACGGGCCAGCGCGGCGGTCAGCAGGCGCCGGGCGCGGGGGGCGGCGCCGGCCGGTTCGCCCGTGAGCAGTGCGGCCGTATGCAGAAGCCGGCCGGCCGCGCCCGCCACGAATGCCTCGAATTCCCGGGCACGCCGGAGGTCCATGACCCTCCGTCGCTGTCGCACGACCTCATATGAGGCCCGTCAGGGGGCCCGGGTCAAGAGGGTGTCCGTGTCCGCCCGCCCGCCGGTCAGGAGTGCGTCCGCCCGCCCGCGTCCGTCCCGCTCGCGGACCCGCCCGCGTCTGCCGCGCCCGCGTCCGTCTCGCCGTCCGCCTCGGCGGACAGCTGGCCGGCCTGCCGCGCCGAGAGGGCACCGTTGAACCGCGTCAGCAGGGTGGCGAAGGCGTCCCGCTCCTGTTCCGTCCAGCCGTCCGTGACCTGCGCCATCAGCTCGCGCCGTGACGACCGGACCTCTTCGAGCCGGCTCTGCCCGCGCGCCGACAGCTGGAGCACCACCGCGCGGCCGTCCTCCGGGTGCGAGGCGCGCCTGACCAGGCCGCTGTCGACGAGCGGCGCGACCTGCCGGGTGACGGTGGAGGAGTCGATACCCATTCCGGCGGCCAGGGCCTTGACGCCCATCGGGCCTTCCTGGTGGAGCCGGTTGAGCAGCAGATAGGCGGCACGGTCCATGGAGTTGCGGACCTTGCCGAGACCGCCGAGCCGCGTCTGCTCGGCCCGCCGGGCGAAAACGGCCACCTGGTGCTGGAGGGCATCGAGGCGGGCGGCTTCGTCCGAAAGATCGGAGGCCTTCTCCGCCGGGGCCGACGCGGCGGAAGTCATGTCCTGAATGGGGGGCATGGCTGGGGGCTCTCTCGTGCGGTGGTCGGTTGGTGGGGGACAGAGTACGCGGCCGGGCCCCGGACCGTACCTGCGCTGCGCGAACCCGCCGTGCTCAGGGCGGTTCCCGGCGGCGGGGACCGCCCTGAGCACCCGGCCGGTGAGCTGCGAGACTGGCAGGTATGAGCTTCGGTACGGCGGGCCACGCGCGTTCCCTGATCCTCGACGACGTCCTCGGGGCGCAGAAGATGCTGTCCGGGGTGGCCAGGACGACCGCGATGGAGGGCAGCAGATATCTGACGCGGTTGATCGGTGCCCCGGTGCTGTTCAAGTGCGAGAACCTCCAGCGGACCGGTTCGTTCAAGCTGCGTGGCGCGTATGTACGGATCGCCGGTCTCTCCCCGGAGGAGCGTGCCGCGGGCGTCGTCGCGGCGAGCGCCGGCAACCACGCGCAGGGGGTCGCGCTCGCCTCCGCCCTGCTCGGTGTCCGGTCGACGGTGTTCATGCCGATCGGAGCGCCGCTGCCGAAGGTCGCGGCGACCCGTGAGTACGGCGCCGAGGTGCGGCTGCACGGACAGGTCGTGGACGAGACGCTGGCCGCCGCGCAGGAGTACGCGCGGGACACGGGCGCGGTCTTCATCCACCCCTTCGACCACCCGGACGTCATCGCCGGGCAGGGCACGGTCGGGCTGGAGATCCTGGAGCAGTGCCCGGAGGTACGGACGATCCTCGTCGGTGTGGGCGGCGGCGGGCTGATCGCGGGCATCGCCCTCGCGGTGAAGGCGGTACGGCCCGACGTCAAGGTGATCGGGGTGCAGGCGGAGGGGGCCGCCGCGTATCCGCCCTCGCTCAGGGCGGGCCGGCCGGTGGTGGTCGGTGCGCCGCAGACGATGGCCGACGGGATCAAGGTGGGCCGCCCCGGCGACATACCGTTCCAGCTGATCCAGGAGCTGGTCGACGAGGTGCGGACGGTCTCCGAGGACGAGCTGTCCAGCGCGCTGCTGCTCTGCCTGGAGCGGGCGAAGCTGGTGGTGGAGCCGGCGGGGGCGAGCCCGGTGGCCGCGCTGCTGAGCGATCCCGGGGCGTTCCGGGGACCGGTCGTCGCGGTGCTGTCCGGCGGCAATGTGGACCCGGTGCTGATGCAGCGCGTACTGACCCACGGCATGGCGGCGGCCGGGCGCTTCCTGAGTCTGCGGCTGCTGGTGACGGACCGGCCGGGGGCGCTCGCGGAGATGCTCGGGGTGCTGTCGGTGGCCGACGCGAACGTGCTCGACGTGAGCCACGTACGGACCGATCCACGGCTCGGGCTGACCGAGGTGGATGTGGAAGTGCATCTGGAGACGAAGGGCCCGGAGCACTGCGCGGAGGTGGAGGCGGCGCTGCGGGAGGCGGGGTACCGGATTCTCGGCTGAGGCGGCTCGCGCTTCCCGGCCGAGGCGGCTCGCGGTCGCGCTTCCTCACCCGTACGTGCCCCCGCACGCCCCCGCACACCCTCTTGTGAGTCGCGATGTATCGCGATATCTTTCCGGTCCTGGCCACCCGCCACGACCGGGCTTTCGTGTCGCCGGGCGCGGGCGGACAGGCAAACCTAGGCTCTGCGTAAGCAGTGCGCACGCCTCAACCGCCACGCTGGGAGAACCCACATGCCGGGCGCCATCTACGCGGAAGGTCTGGTGAAGACCTTCGGTGATGTACGGGCACTGGACGGCGTCGACCTCGATGTCCCCGAAGGCACGGTCCTCGGGCTCCTCGGGCCGAACGGCGCCGGCAAGACCACGGCCGTACGGGTGCTGACCACCCTGCTCCAGCCCGACAGCGGACGAGCGGTCGTCGCGGGCCTCGACGTCGTCAAGCACCCCAACGAGGTCCGCCGCTCCATCGGCCTGTCCGGCCAGTTCGCCGCCGTCGACGAGTACCTGACCGGCCGCGAGAACCTCCGTATGGTCGGACAGCTCTACCAGATGAGCGGGCGCGACGCGAAGAAGCGGGCCGGGGAACTGCTGGAGCGCTTCCACCTCTCCGACGCCGCGGACCGTACCGCCAAGACCTACTCGGGCGGTATGCGCCGCCGGCTCGACCTGGCCGCCGCGCTCGTCGTCTCCCCGCCGGTGATGTTCATGGACGAACCGACGACGGGCCTCGACCCGCGCAACCGCCAGCAGCTGTGGGGGATCATCCAGGAACTGGTGGCCGGCGGCACGACCCTGCTGCTCACCACCCAGTACCTGGAGGAGGCCGACCACCTGGCACACGACATCGCCGTGGTGGACCACGGCAAGGTCATCGCCCGGGGCACCGCCGACCAGCTCAAGGCGCAGATCGGCGGGGAACGCGTCGAGGTCGTCGTCCACGAACGCGACCAGATCCTCCCCACCCGCGCGGTGCTGGCCGGGTTCGGCAGGGGTGCCGAGGTGACCGTCGCCGAGCACACCCGCAAGCTGACCGTCCCGGTCACCGGCGGCGCGAAACTGCTCGCCGAGGTCATCAGGGAACTGGACACCCGGGGGGTCGAGATCGACGACATCGGGCTGCGCCGGCCGACCCTCGACGACGTGTTCATCTCCCTCACCGGCCATGCCGCCGACGACGAGGACGAGCCGGCCGACGGGAACGGGCGGGGCGCCGGAGCCACCAGGGCCGACAAGGCCGACAAGGCGGGCAAGGCGGATACGGCCGGGTCGGACAGTACGGACAAGGCGGGCGGAGCGAACCAGGCGAGCGGCGCCGACGAGGCCGGGCAGCACGTGAAGGAGGCCGGGGAGTGACCATCACCACGGATACCGCACGGAGTACGGCCCCGCGCCCGCGCGGCGGCGTCCTCCAGTCGATCGGCGACTCCCTGGTCGTCGCCAGGCGCAACCTCATCCGCATGACCCGGATCCCCGAGGTGGTGCTCTTCGGGCTCATCCAGCCGATCATGTTCGTGGTGCTGTTCAGCTATGTCTTCGGCGGTTCCCTGAAGGTCGGCAACAGCACCAGCGCCGACGTCTACCGCAACTTCCTGATGGCCGGCATCTTCGCCCAGACCGTCACCTTCGCCACGGCGGGCGCGGGCGCCGGAATCGCCGACGACATGCACAAGGGCCTCATCGACCGGTTCCGCTCGCTGCCCATGGCGCGCGGGGCCGTCCTCACCGGCCGTACGCTCGCGGACCTCGTCCAGACCGCGCTCACCGTCGTGGTGCTCGCGATCGTCGCCGTACTCGTCGGCTGGCGTATCCACGAGGGCGTGCCCAAGGCGATCGGGGCGTTCGGGCTGCTGCTCCTGCTCGGCTACGCCTTCTCCTGGATCGGCGCGCTGATCGGTCTCACCGTCCGCACCCCGGAGGCCGCCACCTCGGGCGGCCTGATCTGGCTCTTCCCGGTGACGTTCATCTCCAACGCCTTCGTGGACACCAGCGGGATGACGCCGTGGCTGCGGGACATCGCGAACTGGAATCCGTTCAGCGCCACCGTGCAGGCATGCCGCGTGCTGTTCGGCAACCCGGGCGTCTCGCAGTCCGACGCCTGGCCCATGCAGCACCCGGTGTGGGCGTCGTTGATCTGGTCGCTCGTGATCGTGGTGGTCTTCCGGACCCTCGCGGTCCGCAAGTACCGCTCGGCGACGGCCTGAGCACCCGGCCACTCGCACCCGGCCACTCGCGCCCGGCGCCTGCCGGCCGACAGAAGCGGGGCCGTACCGCGCCAACCCCGGCGCGGTACGGCCCCGCTCGTGTTCTCCGTCGGTGCCGGGGCCGGGTCAGCCCGAGTACGGCTTGGCCGCGAGGATCTTCACCGCGGCCTTCTTGCCGTTCGGCAGCTCGTACTCCGCGTCCTCGCCGACCTTCTTGCCGTTCACGCCCGAGCCGAGCGGGGACTGCGGGGAGTACGTCTCGATGTCCGAGCTGGCGTACTCGCGGGAGCCCAGCAGGAAGTCGAGCGTGTCGTCCGGGTCGCCGTCGAAGGCGATCGTCACGACCATGCCCGGCTCGACGACACCATCGTCCGCCGGGGCCTCGCCCACCTTGGCGTTCTGCAGCAGCTGGGTGAGCTGGCGCACCCGGAGCTCCTGCTTGCCCTGCTCCTCCTTGGCCGCGTGATAGCCGCCGTTCTCCCGCAGGTCGCCCTCCTCACGGGCCGCCGCGATCTTCATGGAGATCTCCGTGCGGGCGGGACCAGACAGGTATTCCAGCTCGGCCTTCAGCTGGTTGTACGCCTCCTGGGTGAGCCAGGTGACGTTCTCGCTGGTCTGGGTCACAGGTGCTCCTCGTAGGTACCGGATGACAAAGCATCGCCCTACCCAGAGCATTGTGCCTTCTCGGGTGGGCGAAACCACGAGCCTAACAATTTCGCGGCCCAAGGGGGAGGACGAATGCCGTCAGAATTACATCAACGCAGGTCAGGGCCGATAGCTCGGGTGAGCCGAACAGCTGGTGGGACGGGCGATCAGTCCGATGCGCAGCCCAGCAGCTCGGTGCTCGTCGCGCTCTCCGTCGTACGCACCGTGACGATCTGGTCGATCCGCGTCTCGCCCGGCGTGAAGCGGACGTCCTTGCGGCCGACCTCGTTGCCGCTCTCCGCGAGGGAACGGAGCGTGCAGGTGCCGGTGGCGTCCCGGTCCTTGCGGACCTCAAGATGCACCTCGACCTCGGTGGCGGAGATCCGCTTGAACTTGATGATCTCGCCGGAGACGCCCTGGCCCGCCACGTAGTGGTAGCCGAACCAGCCGATCAGCGCGACCGCCGCGAGACCGAGCACCGCCCCCATGATCTTCAGCTTGTGGTCCGCACGCTGATCCGCCGAGCGGCCGTAGCGGCCCGGGGGAAGCTCCTCGCGCACCACGGCCATGATCGTTCCTCTCGGGGTCGGACAGCCGGAATTTCCGCCCCCCGATATCCGTCACTATAGAAGCCGCCGGATGCGCCGAATCACTGAGGACCGAGTCTTGACTGAGCAGCTGCGACTGATGGCCGTGCACGCCCACCCCGACGACGAGTCGAGCAAGGGTGCGGCCACCATGGCCAAGTACGTGTCCGAGGGGGTGGACGTGCTGGTCGTGACCTGCACAGGAGGCGAGCGCGGCTCCATCCTCAACCCCAGGCTCCAGGGTGACGCCTACATCGAGGAGTACATCCACGAGGTCCGCAAGAAGGAGATGGACGAGGCCCGCGAGATCCTCGGCATCAAGCAGGAGTGGCTCGGTTACGTCGACTCCGGGCTCCCCGAGGGGGACCCGCTGCCGCCGCTGCCCGAGGGCTGCTTCGCGCTGGAGGATGTCGACGACGCGGCGGGCCGGCTGGTCCGGTCGATCCGCTCGTTCCGGCCCCAGGTCATCACCACGTACGACGAGAACGGCGGGTACCCGCACCCCGACCACATCATGACGCACAAGATCTCCGTCGTGGCGTTCGAGGGTGCGACGGACAAGGAGAAGTACCCGGAGGAGGAGTTCGGCCCGGTCTGGCAGCCGGAGAAGCTCTACTACAACCAGGGCTTCAACCGGCCGCGTACGGTCGCCCTCCACGAGGCGCTGCTCGCGCGCGGCCTGGAGTCCCCGTACGGCGACTGGCTGGAGCGCTGGAAGGAGTTCGTCCGCGCCGAACGGACCCTGACCACGCACGTACCGTGCGCGGACTTCTTCGAGATCCGCGACAAGGCGCTACTCGCGCACGCCACGCAGATCGACCCGGACGGCGGCTGGTTCCGGGTGCCGCTGGACCTCCAGCGGGAGGTCTGGCCGACGGAGGAGTACGAGCTGGCGAAGTCCCTCGTCGATACGTCCATCCCCGAGAGCGACCTCTTCGCGGGCATCCGCGACAATGCCTGATATGTATGCGACTCAGGCAATGACGCACTTGGTTCCCCTCGCCAAGGAACTGGACGAGAACAAGGTGACGCCCGGTGTTCTCGGGTTCGTCGTGTTCGCGGTGATGGCGGTCGCGGTGTGGCTGCTGATGAAGTCCATGAACCGCCACATGGGCAAGGTCGACTTCGAAGCCGCCCCTGACGGGAAGCGGGCGGCCACGATCCCGACGCCGACGGGCACCCCGAGCGGCGAGTAGCGCTCCGCCCGAGCGGCGCGTAGCACTCCCGCGCCCGGCACACCGGTCACAGGGCCCCATGACGCCCCCCAGGGCTTCATGGGGCCCTGGGGCATGGTGGGAGAGTCCCGCCCCCTCCGTCCGGTGCGGGCGCGGTGTGAGAGCCCCGCCCTCGTCGCCCGGTGCGCGGCGGATCCACCGGACCGTACGAGATGAGGCCGGCCGCCGGTCTTCCCGCAGGTATCCCCCTCCGAGATTTCGGATGCGGGGACATCGTCATGCCCGGGGCGCGTGAGCGCTGGGGCGTCCGCCGCCCGCCGTCTCCCGGACATCCCCTTCACCGCGCCTTCCACGCGCCGTTCCCCGCAGTTACCGTCCCGGCTCCGGGGCGCGGCTGGACTGAGGTCCGCACATCGCCGACCCAGTGGGGGACACCATGCACAACGAAGGCGGCACACAGCGCCGCGAAGCCGGCCGGACTCGCCGCGGCATCCGGATGCGGGTGGCGCTGGGCACCGCCGTCGCGCTCGCGGTCGTCAACCCCTGGACGGTCGCCGGCGTGGCGCAGGCCGCCGCACCGGCCACGACCACCGCCGCTGCCGCCGCTCCTGCCGTCGGTTCCGCTGCCGAGCAGGTGCGGTGGACGACGGACCGTGTGGCCCCCGGCGTGCAGGTGCGTACCGGTGTCATCCGGAACGCGAGCGCCACGCCCTTCTGGACGATCACCGTCCAGGCACCCGCCGTCAACCGGCTGACCGGCGCCGCGACCTGGGCCCCGCTGGGCGACCGGAGATGGGCCGACGACACCGCGCGGCAGCTGCGCGCGGCCGGGCTCCTGCCGCGTGTGGAGCAGGTCCGCTGGGAGAAGTACGCGGACACGCCGCAGGGCACCATGGGATGGCGGGTCCGGGTGGGTTCGTACGCCGCACAGGCCGACGCGCAGGGCACCAGCCAGGCGGTCACGGCGGCCGGGCTGCGCCCGGTGGTGGAGTGGACCGGCTACGACGGTCAGCAGGCCGCCGACCGGCAGAGCGTCCATGTGGCGGTCATCGACCCGGCGGCGTTCCGGGGAACGGTCGAGAGCACCCACGGCGCCGACGTCGCGGACCGCGAGACGACCTCGTCGGTCGCGGCCGGAACAGGGTCCCTGGTCGCCGTGAACGGCGGCTTCTTCATCACCTCCGACGCGGACGGGGTGCAGGGCACGGTCGCCGGGATCGCCGCCTACGACGGCAAGCTGGAGTCGATGGCCGTCGGTACGCGCGCCGCGCTGATCCTCGCGGACGGCGGAAAGCACCCCCGTATCGCCGACCTGTCCACCACGGTCACCGCGCGGGCGGGATCGTCCACGTACGCGGTGCAGGGCATCAACCGGCTGCCCGGCAAGGTGCGCAACTGCGGCCGCCCCGGCGCCACCCCCACCGAACTGCCCCGCCACGACCTCACCTGCGCCGTGCCCCACGACCTGGTGAAGTTCACCCCGAAGTTCCGCGCCGGGCTGCCCGAAGGGGCCGGCACCCAGGTGGTGCTGGACTCCGGGGACCGCGTGGTCTCCGCCGGTCCCCGGGGCGGTACGGTCCCGGCCGGCGGCTCGGTGCTCCAGGGCACCGGTGCCGCGGCCGACTGGCTCGCGGGCCACAGCCGCAAGGGCGAGCGGATCGCCGTGCGGGAAGTCATCCGCGACAGCGCCGGCCGGCAGGTCAGGCTCGGCGCCCACGACAGCATCGTCAGCGCCGCGCCGACGCTGGTGAAGGACGGCCGCGTCCACGTCGACGCCAAGGCCGAGGGCACGCTCGACCCGCAGGACCTGTCCTTCGGCTACGCCTGGTCCAACGTGCGCCAGCCCCGCACCATGGCCGGCATCGACAACCGGGGACGGCTGATCCTGGTCACCGTCGACGGCCGGCAGCCGGGCGTCAGCGAGGGCTTCACCCTGGTCGAGGGCGCCCGCTTCATGCGCTCCCTGGGGGCGAAGCAGGCCCTCAACCTCGACGGTGGCGGCTCCAGCGCGATGGTGGTGGGCGGCAAGCTCGTCAACATCACCTCGGACGCCACGGGCGAGCGCGCGGTGGGCGACACGCTCCAGATCCTCCCGGCCCGCCGGGGGTGACCCGGCCCGCCGGGGGTGGACCGGATCCGCGTGGATCCGGTCCACCTCGGCGCGGGCCCGTCCTACTCCTCGTGGACCCGCATGCTCCACAGCGCGTCGGACGCGGCGGTGACGGTAAGGGTCAGCTCGTGGTCGCCGTCGAAGCGCATCTCGTTCCTGACCGGGGTCGCCGCGTCGCACGGGACCGTCATCTCCCCCAGCGGCCCGAAGGAGATCGCGAGGTCGTCCTGACCGGACTGCACGCAGTTCACATCGATCCGGACGGTGCCACGGTGAACCGCCGCCCGTCCCGCGACCGCCGATCCCGTCCGGTCCTTGACGACGAGCAGATCCTTCTGCCGCGCCGATTCCTTCGGCGGCACCGGCACGGTGGTCGGCACAGCAACGGGCTCGCCCGACGGGGCGGCCGCGCTCGATGTGCCGCGTGAGGTGGCCGCCGCACCGCCGGTCGGATGGTTGTCCCGTGGGGGCCCGGACGTGGCGCAGCCGACCAGCGCGGTCAGGGATATCGCCGCGACGGCGATCGATCTCCTGACCCGCGAGCCGGGAAAAGGGGTGTAGCGCATGTCGGTTCCTTCTGTGCTGTGCTGTGCTCTGCTGTGCGGGTGGAGCGGCCGGCTTTCCGGTCCGGCCGCCGGAAGTCGCCGCGCACGGTCAGGAAGCGGTCTCCCGGTAGCGCCAACCCACCGCGTTCGTGGGGATTTCGCCGATTCCCGACGCCGACGTGTTCGTGTGCCGCACGTCGAGTTCCGCGGCGAGGCGTCGTCGGCCTCGCTTGCCGTGTGTGCGCGACCGATCTCCGCCGGTCTGTGCCGGCTGTTGATGATGCTGCCCAAGCGCAGGTCGGTCGTCAGGTGGCTCCCAGGTCCACGGTGACGGAGAAGGGCGCGGTAGCCCTGATCACGCCGGTGAACATCTCGCCGTCCCGGTAGGCCTTGGTGGCGGGGTCGAGAACGTAGGTGTAGATGACCGGAGGCTTTCGAGGAGGCGCGGCGGCGCGACGTACCCGTCCTGCTGTCGGTCGGATACTCGGCGTGCCACTGGTGTCAGTGAACTCGCAAACCGATGAGTCGGCGGTGTTCATACCTCTCTGATGATCACGCGGCTCCCGCAGAGCTTCGACCAGTCGTCGCGGTCGGAGGTCAGCACGATTACGGGGGCCGGGACGCGGAGCGCGAGCGCTGCAACGAGGGCGTCGATCGCGTACTTGTGCCCGTGCAGCCCGCCGGCGTCCTGAAGCAGCGCTACTGCGGTCGAGGAATCCTCCTGGCTGACCGGTTCTACCCGTAGCCGCGAGAGCACCCACTTCAAGCGCGCGAGATCGGTCTTCCCGTGCACAGCTTCGACAATGGTCAGCGCAGACACGAGGACAGGGACTCCAGCCTGCCGGGATGCCTCGATGCGAGCCGACATCGTACGGTCGTCGCGCAGCAGCAGGGAGAGCGCCTCGAAGTCGAGCACCAGCGAGCGGGCCGACTGCTCCTTCACGCAGCGCCTCGTGCCACATCGCGGGCGTTCTCTTCTCCGAACAGCTCACGACGGGCGGCTTCGATCTCCTGCTCAGTGAGCGCGCCGTGCACTTCCTCGTGGGCCGTCACGATCTCGGCGAGCCCGTCCATGGCGAGCTGATGCCTGACAGCCTCGGTGACGTAGCTGGACAGTCCCCTGCGGCCGGTTCGAGAGCGAAGCTCGCTGACCAGCTCGGCGGGCATGGACACGGAGATGTTCTCGGTGGTCCCGGCTCGGGGCGGCTTCATGCTCAGAGTGTAGGACAAGCTCTATTAAGCGGAGAGGGCTTCGCCGCTTCCCCGTGAGCTGGTCGACGGCCGTCTCCAGGCTTGGAGGCGAGAGAGCGATGGCCGCGGACGATAGTGAATCGCTCCCAGGCGGCTGCCAAGCATGAGCGAGCGAGTCGGACGCTCTGCCCTGGAGCGTGCATGCGGCCGGTGGGCATCGGGAGGTGCGGGAGCGCTTGGGGCGCTGGGCGCCCCGGTGAGCCTAGATCGAGAAGGAGCCCCTTGCCCCTCTGCCGACGCATCTGGTGTCGCGGTCAGCCGCTCCGGGCCGGCCGACCCAGAGCGTGCGACGATGCAGGTATGAACCGACTGGCAGATTCCCAGTCGCCCTATCTCCTCCAGCACGCCTCCAATCCGGTGGATTGGTGGCCATGGGGAGAGGAGGCGATGCAAGAGGCCAAGCGGCGCGACGTACCCATCCTTCTCTCGGTGGGATATTCGTCGTGCCACTTAGCCCGCTGATCACTGGTGTCATGTCATGGCCGATGAGAGCTTCGAGGACCTCACCACCGCCAAGTACATGAATCGCCACTTCGTCAACATCAAGGTCGACCGCGAGGAGCGGCCGGATGTCGACGCCGTCTACATGGAGGCCGTGCAGGCCGCGACCGGGCAGGGCGGCTGGCCCATGACCGTGTTCCTGACGGCCGAGGGGGAGCCCTTCTACTTCGGGACGTACTTCCCGCCCGCGCCCCGGCACGGCATGGCTTCCTTCCCGCAGGTCCTGGAGGGTGTCAGCTCCGCCTGGACCGAGCGGCGCGAGGAGGTCGCGGAGGTGGCCGGGCGGATCGTGCGGGAGCTGGCCGGGCGGTCGCTCGCGCACGGCGGGGACGGGGTGCCGGGCGAGGAGGAGCTGGCGCAGGCGCTGGCGGGGCTGGCCCGGGAGTACGACGAGCAGCGGGGCGGGTTCGGCGGGGCGCCCAAGTTCCCGCCGTCGATGGTGGTGGAGTTCCTGCTGCGCCATCACGCCCGTACCGGCGACGGGGACGCGCTGCGGATGGCGGCCGGCACCGGTGAGGCGATGGCGCGCGGGGGGATGTACGACCAGCTCGGCGGCGGGTTCGCCCGCTACTCGGTGGACCGCGACTGGGCGGTGCCCCATTTCGAGAAGATGCTGTACGACAACGCGCTTCTGTGCCGTATGTACGCGCACCTGTGGCGTGCCACCGGATCCGAACTCGCCCGGCGGGTGGCGGTGGAGACCGCCGACTTCATGGTGCGTGAACTGCGCACGCCCGAGGGAGGTTTCGCCTCCGCGCTGGACGCGGACAGCGACGACGGCAGCGGAAAGCATGTCGAGGGCGCGTTCTACGTCTGGACACCGGCCCAGCTCCGCGAGGTGCTGGGGGCCTCCGACGCGGAGTTCGCCGCCGCGCACTTCGGGGTGACCGAGGAGGGCACCTTCGAGGAAGGCGCCTCAGTCCTCCAGCTCCCCCAGGGCGGCGGAGAGGTGGACGGGAAGCGGATCGCCTCGGTACGGGAACGGCTCCTCGCGGCCCGTGACGCGCGGCCCAGGCCCGGCCGGGACGACAAGATCGTGGCCGGCTGGAACGGCCTGGCGATCGCCGCACTGGCGGAGACCGGCGCGTACTTCGACCGCCCGGACCTGGTCGAGCGGGCCACGGAGGCCGCCGACCTGCTCGTACGGGTGCACCTGGACGACGCGGCGCGGCTGGCCCGTACCTCGAAGGACGGCAGGACGGGCGCCAACGCGGGGGTGCTGGAGGACTACGGGGACGTCGCGGAGGGGTTCCTGGCGCTCGCCGGGGTCTCCGGCGAAGGGGCGTGGCTGGAATTCGCCGGGTTCTTGCTGGACATTGTGCTCGACCAGTTCGTGGCCGGGAGCGGCGCGCTGTACGACACCGCCGATGACGCCGAGCGGCTGATCCGCCGGCCGCAGGACCCGACGGACAACGCCGCTCCGTCCGGCTGGACGGCGGCCGCGGGGGCGTTGCTCTCGTACGCCGCGCACACCGGCTCCGAGGCCCACCGGGCTGCGGCCGAAGGGGCGTTGGGCGTGGTGAAGGCGCTGGGGCCGCGCGCGCCGCGCTTCATCGGCTGGGGTCTCGCGGTCGCCGAGGCGCTGCTGGACGGCCCGCGCGAGATCGCCGTCGTGGGCAGCCCGGGGACATCGGGAGGACGGGCGACTTCGGGGGCCAGGGGCGGGACGGGCGCCGCCGCGCTGCACCGTACGGCCCTGCTGGCCACGGCTCCCGGCGCGGTGGTCGCGGCCGGTGCGGCCGGCAGCGACGAGTTTCCGCTGCTGGCGGACCGGCCGCTGGTCGACGGACGGGCCACCGCCTATGTCTGCCGCCGGTTCGTGTGTGCTGCCCCGACCACGGATGTGAGCGTACTGAAGCGTGAACTGGCCGTACTCGAATAGGACTTGGCCGGTTTTCGACGCTATGTGAATCGGCCCGAAACGCAGCATTCACCCAAACAGCCCCCCGGCCGTCACAGCTCCCCCTTATTGTCTTCACAGTAGGCACAACAGGTGTGCATGGGGGCCTGTGTGCGAGGGGGATCACGGGTGCGCCGGTGGCAGGGGGGTCTGCTGGGGTCCACCCTGTCCGAGGGGGGCCTGTGTTCACATCCGTATTCATCGCCGCCGTTTCACTGGCGCTGTTCTGGATGGCCGCGTTCACGCTCTGGTGGCAGATGCACGCCTGGCGTACACCCGAGACGCTGGCCGCGACCAGATTCGACCGTCCTGACGGTGGCCGGGCGGGTTCGTTCTCCCTGCTCCTGCCCGCCCGCCATGAACAGGCGGTGCTGGAGCACACCATCGAACGGCTGTTGGAATCCAGCCATACCCACTTCGAGATCATCGTCATCGTCGGGCACGACGACCCGGAGACGGCGGCGGTCGCCGAGCGGGCCGCGGCCCGCGACCCCGGCCGGGTCCGGGTGGTCGTCGACACCCATCAGGCCAAGAACAAACCCAAGGCGCTGAACACGGCCCTGCCGTACTGCACCGGCGAGGTCGTCGGAGTCTTCGACGCCGAGGACCAGGTCCATCCCGAGCTGCTCACCCACGTCGACCACGCCTTCAGAACCACCGGCGCGGACGTCGTCCAGGGCGGCGTGCAGCTGATCAACTTCCACTCCAGCTGGTACAGCCTGCGCAACTGCCTGGAGTACTTCTTCTGGTTCCGCAGCCGGCTCCACCTGCACGCCCAGAAGGGCTTCATCCCGCTCGGCGGCAACACCGTCTTCGTCCGGACCGACGTGCTGCGCGAGGCCGGCGGCTGGGACCAGAACTGCCTGGCCGAGGACTGCGACCTGGGCGTACGGCTCTCCAGCGTCGGCAAGAAGGTCGTCGTCGCGTACGACTCCGACATGGTGACCCGCGAGGAGACGCCCGGCTCCCTGATAGCGCTGTTCAAGCAGCGCACCCGGTGGAACCAGGGCTTCCTCCAGGTCTACCGCAAGAAGGACTGGAAGCAACTGCCCACGCGCGGGCAGCGGATGCTCGCCCGCTACACCCTGATGACGCCGTTCCTCCAGGCGTTCACCGGCCTGATCATCCCGCTCAACGTGGGCATCGCCCTCTTCCTCGACGTGCCGGTGACGATCGCCTTCGTGACGTTCCTGCCGCTGGTCACCGCCATGGTCACCTTCGTCTTCGAACTCGTCGGGCTCCATGACTTCGGCCGGCAGTACGGACTCCGCGTCCGTCTCACGCACTACCTCAAACTCATCGTCGGCGGCCCCTTCTACCAGCTGCTGCTCGCCGGAGCGGCGATCCGGGCCGTCTGGCGCGAGCAGCGGGGACACGGCGACTGGGAGCTGACCAGTCATGTCGGCGCGCATCTCATCCGAGAGGACGTCCACGCGTGACCTCCATACTCCCCGTGGTGACGACGGGGCAGCAGACGGCCATCCCGGCTCAGCCGGGAACCACGCAGCCGGGAACCACGCAGCCCATCCCGGCTCAGCCCGGAACCGCTCAGCCGGGAACCGCTCAGCCGGGAACCGCGCAGCCCGGCACCACGCGGCCCGAGCCCGCGACGGACGCCGGTGGTCCTCCGGGCGGGAGAGCCCCCGGCCCGGACCCGAAGCTCCCCAGCGGCCGGCACCTGATCGTCCGTCCGGTGGTGCGCTTCCGCAGCTCACGCCCGGACCTGCTGCTGTGCGCCGTACTCCTCGTGGCGATCCTGCTGGTCCAGGGCTGGAACATCCAGCACTACCCGACGCTCAGCGACGACGAGGGCACCTACCTCGCCCAGGCCTGGGCGGTCCAGAACGGCAAGGGCCTCGCCCACTACACGTACTGGTACGACCATCCGCCGCTCGGCTGGCTCCAGATCGCCTTCCTGACCTGGCTGCCGTCGCTGTTCTCGCCCGACTGGATGACCGTCCCCACCATGCGGTCCGCGATGCTGCTGGTCAGCGCGGCGAGCTCGGTGCTCCTCTACGTACTGGCCCGGCGGCTGTGGCTGCCGCGCTGGGCGGCCGGACTGGCGATGGTCCTCTTCGGGCTCTCCCCGCTGTCGGTGGTCCTCCAGCGGGAGATATTCCTCGACAACATCGCCGTGATGTGGATGCTGCTCGCGTTCTGCTGCGCGGCCTCGCCCCGGCGCGACCTCTGGCACCACTTCGCGGCCGGGCTCGCGGCGGCCGCCGCGGTGCTCACCAAGGAGACCATGCTGGTCGTCCTGCCCGCGCTGCTGGTGACGATGTGGCGCTTCACCCACCGCGACACCCGGAAGTTCGCGCTCACCGGCGCGATCACCGCCTGTGTGGTCATCGGCCTGTTCTATCCGCTGTTCGCCCTGCTCAAGGGGGAGTTGCTGCCGGGCGCCGGGCATGTCTCGCTCTGGGACGGCATCACGTACCAGATGAGCCGCCCGGGCTCCGGCTTCGTCCTCGACCCCGGCAGCGGTTCGAACGGCGTCCTGCGGTCGTGGCTGTACTACGACCGGGTGCTGCCGCTCGGCGGCATCGCCGGCGCCGTCCTGCTGATGGTGACCTTCCGCTGGTCGGTCACCGCGCGGGCGCTGGCGGGACCCGCGCTGGCCGTGGTCATCCTCACCGCCGTCGCCCTGCGCCCGTCCGGATATCTGCCCGCGATGTACGTCATCCAGGGGCTGCCGTTCCTGGCGCTGGTGCTGGCGGGCGGCGCGGCGAGCGTCACCCACGCCGTGCTGCGCAAGGGACGTGCCGAGCGGCAGGGCCGGGTACTGACCGGCGTCCGCTGGACCGTGCTGGTGGCGCTGGCGGCCACCGCCGCCGTCTACGTGGCGCCGCGCTGGTACGACGGCAACCACACCGCGCTGACCGCCGACGCCAACGCCCCCTACCGGGCGGCGGCTTCCTGGATGGCGGAGAAGGTCCCCGACCCGGCGAAGGCCCGGGTGCTCGTCGACGACGCGCTCTGGCTCGACCTGGTGCACAGCGGGTACGAGCCGGGACTCGGCGCGATCTGGTTCTACAAGGCCGACCTCGACCCGGCCGTCACGAAGACGATGCCGGGCGGCTGGCGCGACCTGGACTACGTGGTCGCTTCCCCGACCGTACGGCGCGACGCGCGGACCCTGCCCAACGTGCGGGACGCGCTCGACCATTCGACCCCCGTCGCGGTCTTCGGTGACGGCGAGGACCGGATCGAGATCCGGCAGATCGTGGGAGGCGAGCGATGACCATTCTTCCCCCGCTGGGCGCCGGAGAACTCGGCGAGCCGGAGCTGGAAGCCGCCACGGTGGCCGAGCCCGGGGCCGTCACCGTCATCATCCCGACCTTCAACGAGTCGGGAAATGTGCGGGAGCTGCTCCGGCAGCTCACCGCCGCCGTACCGGCCAGGCTGCCCTGCGAGGTGCTCTTCGTCGACGACTCGACGGACGACACCCCCGCGGTGATCCGGGCCGCCGCGCAGGACTGCCCCTTCCCGGTCGGGGTGATCCACCGCGAGAGCCCGGAGGGCGGTCTCGGCGGGGCCGTCGTCGAAGGCCTCAAGGCCGCCGGATCCGAGTGGATCGTCGTCATGGACGCCGACCTCCAGCATCCGCCCGCGCTCGTCCCCGACCTGGTCGCGGCGGGCGAACGGGACGGCGCGGACCTCGTCGTCGCGAGCCGCTACACCGAGGGCGGCAGCCGGGCCGGACTGGCCGGCGGCTACCGGATCGCGGTGTCACGCGCCGCCACCTGGCTCACCAAGGGGATCTTCCCGCGCCGGCTGCGCGGGATCAGCGACCCGATGAGCGGATTCTTCGCGATCCGGCGCTCCGCCGTCACCGCCGATGGGCTGCGCCCGCTCGGCTACAAGATCCTGCTGGAGCTGGCCGTACGCTGCCGCCCCGGGCACCCCACCGAGGTGCCGTTCGTCTTCCGCGACCGGTTCGCGGGCGAGTCCAAGTCGTCGGCGAAGGAAGGCCTGCGCTTCCTGCGCCACCTGGTGGAACTGCGCACGGTCGCGCCGCTCGCCCGGATGATCGCCTTCGGACTGATCGGGCTCACCGGCTTCGTACCGAACCTGGTGGCGCTGTCCGGGCTGACGGCGGCCGGGGTGCACTACGTGCCCGCCGAGGTGCTGGCCAACCAGTTCGGCGTGGCGTGGAACTTCCTCCTGATCGAGGTCCTGCTCTTCCGCGGCAGGCGCGCGCACCGGCACTGGGCGGACCGGGTGGGCCGCTTCGCGCTGCTCGCCAACGCCGATCTGCTGCTGCGGATCCCGCTGATCGCGCTCTTCGTCTCCCAGCTCGGGATGGGAGTGCTGACGGCCACGGCGATGGCGCTGCTGGCGACGTTCGTGCTGCGCTTCGCCGGCACGGAAGCGCTGGTCTACCTGCCGAAACGGGGGCGGCCCGCCCTCCTCGCCGGGGACCGGGCCACCGGGGACCGGGCGCCGGCCGGGCAGCCGGAGGGAGTCACCCGATGAGGCCGTTCCGTACCGCGTCGAAGCGCCGGGGCTCCAGCCGCCGTACCGCGCTGCTCGCCGTCGCCGCGCTGACCGGCGCCCTGCTGCTCGGTGTCCAGCAGCCCGCGTCCGCCGGGGCGAACCTCATCCAGAACCCCGGCTTCGAGACGCCGGGCGTTGACGGGATGCCGTACTGCTGGGAGCAGTCCGGCTGGGGCGACAACGACTTCAGCTTCACCACCGTCGCCGATGCCCACTCCGGCGCGAAAGCGCTCCAGGTCGAGGTCGTCCGCCGTGTCGAGGGCGACCGCAAGGCGCTGATCACCGAGTCCGCCGAGTGCGCGCCCGACGTGACGCCGGAGCGGCAGTACGACCTGTCCCTCTGGTACCGCTCGACGACCCCGGACGCCGCGATCACGCTCTTCCGGCACGACTCGACCGACGGCTGGCAGTACTGGACCGACCTCAAGACCCTGGACCTGAGCCCCGATTACCGGCGGGCCGAGGTCCGTACCCCCGTCGTCCCGCCCGGCACCGACCGGATCACCTGGGGCGTGTCGGTCTACGGCACGGGCAGGGTGACCACCGACGACTACGCCATGGAAGAAGTCGCCCCGCCGCCCGTCGAACCGGACTGCACCGGCACCCCCGAAGAGTGCGCCAACGGCGAATGGGAGGTCCTGCCGACGCTGAACCCGGTGCGCTCGATGCACTCCGTGGTGCTCAACAACGGCAAGGTGCTGCTGATCGCCGGATCCGGCAACGACCCGGAGATGTTCGAGGCCGGCACGCTCACCTCCGCCGTCTACGACCCCGAGAACGGCTCGTACCGGACGATCCCCACCCCCGACGACATGTTCTGCTCCGGACACGTCCAGCTCGCCGACGGCCGCGTGCTGGTGATGAGCGGCAACAAGGGCTACCCGTCCGCCGATGGCACGATGGGCTACCAGGGCTACAAGCAGTCGTACATCTTCGATCCGGTGACGGAGACGTACAGCAGGACCAACGACATGAACGACGGCCACTGGTACCCGTCGGCCACCGTCATGGGCAACGGCGATGTGATGTCCTTCGGCGGCCTGCGCGAGGACTCCACCGGATCGGTCACCGCTGACCGGTGGTCGGCGGCGCAGGAGAAGTGGCTGCCGATGGGGGAGGTCAACCAGACCTGGGCGTACTGGGGGCTCTACCCGTCGATGATCCTCATGCAGGACGGCCGGCTCTTCTACTCCGGCAGCCACGTCTTCGGGAACAACACCCCCGGCACCGGCGCGTCCGTCTACGACTACGACGCCAATACGATCACCGACGTGCCCGGCCTGCAGAACAAGGACGAGCGTGACCAGTCGGCGAGCGTGCTGCTGCCGCCCGCGCAGGACCAGCGGGTGCTGACCATCGGCGGCGGCAACGTCGACTCCAACCCGGACGGCAACCGGCTCACCGACCTCATCGACCTCAAGGACCCCGACCCGCGCTACACCCCGGGCCCGCTCCTGCCCCAGGGCACGGTCGACCTCGGCAACGGCCCGCAGCCGGAGACCGGGGCGCAGGGCAAGATGTACGGCTCGGCGGTGCTGCTGCCGGACGGCAAGGTGCTGGAGACGGGCGGCGGACTGCACAACCGCGCCAACCCCGTCTACGAGACCTCACTGTTCGACCCGGTGACGGAGACCTTCGACCCCGTCTCGGTGGACCCCGAGGCGCGCGGCTACCACTCGTCGGCCTTCCTGCTCCCGGACGGCCGGGTCATGACGACCGGCGACAACCCGGGCAGCGGCACCTGGAACCACAAGGTCTCGCTCTACACCCCGCCGTATCTGCTCAAGGGCCCCCGGCCGGAGATCACGTCGCTCATCGACAGCCAGTGGCTGTACGGCGACACCCAGCGCATCACCGTCGACCGGCCCATCGCGAAGGCCGAGCTGATCCGGCCGGCCGCGGTGACCCACTCCTCCGACCCCAACCAGCGGTTCGTGGATCTGCCGCTGTCGGTCGACGGGAACACCGTCGACCTCAACGTGACGAGCAACCCGAATCTCGCGCCGCCCGGCTGGTACATGCTCTTCGCGGTCGACGCCAACGGGATCCCGTCGGTGGCCAAGTGGGTCCACCTGGGCGGCCCGGCGGCGCTGGCGGAGCAGGCCGGGGGGTCGGCGCACGTCCATGACTTCGCGGGAGCCCTGACCAAAGCCGCCAAGAAGCCGCAGGCGAAGCGGACTTCGCAGCCGGTGAGCCCGCAGATCGCCGGCTGCGACCGGCACTACGGCTCGGTCAACGTCTGCGTCCCCACGGTCTTCCCGGACACGGTCCAGACCACGACGAAGGCGCGCTGCGCCTGGCTCACGGCCAACGACTACGGCCGCCTGAAGATCAACGGCAAGGACGACCCGCTGCGCCTCGACCCGGACGGGGACGGCACGGCCTGCGGAAAGGGTGACCTGGGAGGCGGGAAGGGCTGAGCTCGCCCGCCTCACGTCAACGTCCTCTGTTTACCTTGGTGATGGAAGGCCGGGGAACCTCCGGATCTGTCCGGTTCCGGTGGGCCCTGGTCGCGTGGGAGGGGAACGCTTGTCACGGGATCTCCCGCACGGGGCCGAGGTCTTCCGCCTCCGCCCCGGCGGCAGCGTGCTGCTCGCGGACCGCGACGGCGCACGCCGACCCGGCCCACGCAAGGAGTTCCTCCGCGTCATCGACGAGGGGAAGCTCGCCTACTACCTCGTCGGTGGCGCGCGGACTTCACCCCGAGTGCCCGTACAAGGCCACCTTCACGCTTGGCGTCGTCGGACCGCGCAGCGCCTTGCCACGCACCCCCCACGGCGGCGAATACATCGCCCCTGGAACTACCCGCTGCTCATGGCCGTCTGGCGGTGTGCCCCGGCCCTCGCCGCAAGTACGGTCGTGGCTAGACCCGCCGAGACCACCTCTTGATTCGCTGACACTGCTCGCCGAGCACACGCGGGAAGGCACTGGGAGAGGGCATATTCCAGACCCTCCACGGCAACCGGGAGACCGGCAGGCTGCTGGCCGGGAGCGAGGTGGACATGATCGCGTTCACGGCGAGTGCCGCCGCCGGAGCTGATGTGACGGCTCGCGTCGGCACGAAAGCGCCTGAGCCTGGAGCTGGGTGGCAACAGCCCGGTCATCGTCCTGCCGGTCGCCCAGCGATACCTGGACCGAGCTGGGGAAGGCGACCACGTACAACGCGGGCCAGAGCTGTGCCGTTCGCGCGGGTTATCACCGTCTGCGAGAAACTACGACACAGCCGTGAGCCTGCTCACCGAGGCGGTGTGCGAGCGCTGGGCGTATCGCGACTTCGGCCCGCCCAGCAACGCCGACCAGGCGGCCCGCCACGGCCGGATCGTGGCGCCCTCCTCGGCGAAGGGTGTCGGCGACGGCCGAACAGGTCCTTGGCAACGGCGAGGACGGCGGTTCCTGGCGTCCCGCGCGTGTCCTCGTGGACCTGCCGGACGACGATCCGGCGGTACGGGAGGAAGTGTTCGGCCCGATGCTGACGGTGCAGTCTTTGGACACCGTCGAGGGCGCCACCGCGCCGGCGAACGGGGTACCGCAGGCGCTCGCCGCGACCGTGTGGACGCGGGACATCGTGATGGGACTCGGTCTCGCCTCGCCGCTGAACGCGGGGGTGACCTGGCTCAGCTGTTACCTTGTCCAGACGGCGGAACTGGCCCACGGCGGCGGTGGCACCTCGGGACACGGCACGGACGTCAGCACCCTGACCCTGCACGAATATCAGCGCCCGAAGACCATCACGGCCCGCGTGCGGCTCATACCCAGGTGCGCGTAGCCGCCCTGGAGACGCGGGTGCGGCCGGCGATGCCCTGGGCCTAGGTGTTCTGTCCACGGAGGTGGTGACGGATCCACGGTTAGGGGATCTTGAACGGGTGAGGGCCTTCCGGGTTCGGTGTGGATTGCGACATCTACCCGAACGACCTGAAGGCCCTCATGCCTCACCGTAATGCACCCCTGACCGAGGCCGGCCGTCTGCGCCTGTCCCGCTGCGTCGTCTAGGACGGCTGGCCGCTGAGGCGGGCCGCCGAGCGTTTCCAGGTTTCCAGGTCTCGCCCACCACGGCTCAGCGGTGGGCAGCCCGCTTCCGCGAGCGGGGCGAGGCCAGGATGGCCGACCCGTTCCTCCCGGCCTCGCCACAGTCCCCGCCGAACACCGACCAGGACCGAGCGGCGGATCATCAAGATCTGGTTCCTGCGCCGCTGGGGACCGGCCCTCATCGCCTACCTGCTCGGACTGAACCCCGCGACCGTCCACCATGTCCTGACCCGCTACAAGCTGGCCCGCCTGTCCCACCTGGACCGCGCCACAGGCCGGGTCATCCGCCGCTACGAACACGCCGCCCCCGGCGACCTCGTGCACGTCTACATCAAGAAACTCGGCAACATCCCCGACGGCGGCGGCCACAAGGTCGTCGGCCGACAGGCGGGCCGCAAGAACCGGGCCAAAGCCGGGATGAGCTTCCCGCACAACGCCGTCGACGACCACTCCCGCCTCGCCTACAGCGAAATCCTCACCGACGAAAAAAGGAAACCGCGTCGGATTCTGGCAACGGGCCCACGCCTACTTCACCACTGCCGGCATCACCGTCCAGCGGGTCCTGACCGACAACAGCGCCTGCTACAAGTCACACCTATGGCGCAACCACCTCGCGGATCAAGGCATTTCACACAAGCGCACCCGCCCCTACCGGCCACAGGCAAACGGCAAGGTGGAGCGGTTCAACCGGACCCTCCTGGACGAGTGGGCCTACGCAAAGCCCTACCGCACCGAGACCGAACGACGCGACGCCTACCCGCAATGGCTCCACACCTACAATCACCACTGCGGACACACCGCACTCAAAAGCCAACCACCCGCCAGCCGTGTCCCCAACCTCACGGGTCAGTACACCTAACGCCTTCTACGAAACAAGTGCTCTCAGAAGGGCTTTGTTTAGCGCCTGATGTCCGTCAGTGACCAGGTCGCTGACGGACATCACGCTTGGGAGGCAGCTACCCGTCGGTCAGTCTCGATACGGCCACGGCGAGGGCCACCGCCCCAGCGATGAGGGTGAACAGCACCTACTTCTCCCCGGGATGGCGGCGCTTCTCAAAATGGCTCTACTTTGTGGTTCGATCAGTATCCGTTGAGCCAGTTGTAGACGTAAACGCCTACGGCTGCAGATGAACCCAGGCCAAGGATTCCCCAGAGGATTCTGAATCTGTCGGGCGAGAAACTGGGGCCAGGTGGGCCGCCAGGGGTAAACGCGCACGCGAGGTCGTAGGCGCGCATCCCGAGGTTTCTGTAATCGAAAGCGATGATGAAGCCCAGTATCGCCACCGCCGCCGCCCATATGACGTGAATCATCGTAGGTTATTCCCGCCTGTCCTTTATGTGGTTAATCTCGGTTTCTAATCTTGGGAGCTCTGCTTAATTACCACGTGAAAAGCTTGTGCACTCCTGTCACTCCGGAGCCGAAGTTCGCCTCTGCCCCGTATCCAGCTCCAACGCCCTGAGTAAAACTGTGGACTATGTCGCCGCGGGAATTTCTTGTGCCAAATGTTCCTCGATGGCTTCCGTTGAATGCGAGGCCGTATCCAACGGTTCCGCCCATTCCCGCAGCTTCGCCCCGAATCTGATCGATGTCGTCGGCATTGCTGTATACGGCGGACAAGGTTGCTGCACCGCCTACACCGGGGCCGACTTGCTCTTCAAAGGTACCGCTGAGGCTGTAGTCGGTTTTTCCGTCGGGTCGTTTTGTGCCAATTATGCATCCCGTGAATTCGATGCCGAGGCCGATAGCGCCCCCAGCGCTTACGCATATTCCTGAGGTGTTGCTATATGTGGAGGCGTAATCGAAGGCGTCCTTGGTGCTCTCCTTGGCATTTTCCCAAGCATTGCTCCAGTTTCCCTTGGTGATGCTGCCGAAGATTCCGTCTTCCTTGCGGCGTTGTTCTTGTGCGGCTTTCGCTCGGTCCGCTGCTCGGGCCTCGGCTGCCGCCTTGGATGCTGCCGCTACTTTTGCGTTGTAGTGGTAGACCTTGTAGTTGGAGGGGTTGGCCTGGTAGGCGGCGTACTTTTTCTGGGATGCCTTGTCCTTCTTGGGGGTCTGGACCCAGACGTATTTGCCGTTCTTCAGGACGTAGCCGGCGTTCATGCCTCGGTCGCGGGCCCAGGCGTCGTCGGCTGACGCGCCGCCGTCGGTGGGGCCGGCCGGGCGGAGGCCGGTGGGGTCGGATTTGGTGACCGGGTTGTTGTGGGCGTAGCTGTAGGCGTTCATCTGTGCCGGGTCACTGAAGTCTATGACCGGGTCGACGGAGAGGAAGCGGCCCAGGGTGGGGTCGTATTCGCGGGCGCCGAGGTGGGTGAGGCCGGTGGGGTCGTTCGTGCCTCCGACGAAGCCGCGTGTGCCCGGCAGTTGGGCGCCCTGTTCGGAACGGGTCTGGCCGAAGGGGAGCTGCTTGCGTCGGGTGATGGCCAGGGTGACCGCGGCCACGGCCGTCATCGCGGTGCCCTGGTGGTCGGAGATGAGGTACGCGATGTCGGCGCCAGTGCGGACCGCGACCGTCTCGTCGTTGTGGTCGTAGTAGCGGGTGCCTGTCTTGGTTCCGTTCGCGGCGACCTTGAGTTCGTTGCCGCCGGGCAGGGTGAGGGTCTGGCTGCCGTCGGCGTCCTTGGTGATCAGGCGCTGGCCTGCGGCGTCGTACAGGTAGCTGGTGGTCTTGCCGCCCTGGGTGAGGGTGGCGAGGTGTCCCTCGCTGTCCCAGGTCAGGTCCTGGACGGTGGCACCGATGCTCCGCTGGGTGGTGTTGCCGGCGTCGTCGTAGGCGAAGGTGCTCGTGCGGCCGTTGTTGGCACCGCCCGTGACGCTCGCCTGCTGGACGGCGTGCGGGCGGTCCGCCTTCGGTGGTGGTGGCGTCCGAGCCGGCCAGTGCTCCGGTGCCGTGTTCGATGAGTGAGGTGCGGTTGCCGAGGGCGTCATAGCCGTAGCTCTGCCAGTAGGCGTCCGGACCGCCGACGGTGGTGGACGAAGGTGCCTTGGCGCAGTCGGTCGTCGCGGTCCATGCCTCGGTGAGCCGGGCCAGGGGGTCGGTGGTGAAGCACTGCGTGTCGACGGTTCTGGCGGTGTCCTGGCCGCTGGCCGTGGTGATGCCGGTGACGTTGCCCGCCGGGTCGTAGGCGTAGCTGGTGTCGTCGATGCGCTGGGGTGCCAGGTCGCGGTCGGTGGTCTGCCGGGTCGTACGCCCGGTGAACTCGTCGTAGACCTGGGTTTTGTAGACCTGCTTGCCCAGTGCCCCGAATTCGGTACGGGTGGGGCGGGAGTACACGTCGTACAGCGTGTTGGTGACAAGGACGACGCCCGCCCGGCTGGTGCGGATCGGCAGATCGTCGCTGTTGTAGTTGGTCGTGATGCGCTCGGAGGGGACGTTGCCAACAGCGGGGGCGAGGCTCCAGTCGGGCTGACCGGTCTCGGCGCTGTAGCCGTACGTCCAGGTGTAGGCGCCGGCCAGGCCGCCCGCCGCGGCAGGGACGGTGACCGTGCTGGAGGTCGGCTGATAGCGGTCGGTGAAGCCACCGGTCGCGGTGGTGTAGGCGGCGCCGTTGACGTAACGGGTGCTGCTGGTCAGCTGCCCCTTGGCGACGGTGTCGTAGGTCCACTCGGCCAGCGTGCTCGTGCCCTGCTTGAGCTTGGTCCTGCGGCCGATGTCGTCGTATTCCGTGGTCAGCTTGACCGTGCGGGCGTCGGTGGCCGATTCGACGCGCCCCAGCTTGTCGTACTGGGTGGTCGACGGCCCCTTGTCGGGGTCGACGGTCTCGGTCTGCTGGCCCCGGTTGTCGAAGGTGTACGTCCAGGTGTTGCCCGAGGGATCGGTGACGGTCTCGGGCTCGTCGTACTTCCCGTAGTGGTAAACGGTCTTCTGGGACGTCTTCCGCTCCGCGTCCGTGTACTCCAGCCGCTCTGTCTGCCGGCCGCGTCCGTCGGTGACGACCGTGGTGGCGATGCCGCCCATCGGGGGGATCACGGTGGTGCGGTCACCGTCGTAGAGCGTGCGGGTGCGCCACTTCTCGTCGCCGAAGGTGCGGGAGATCGCGTCCGTGACCCGGCCCGCCCCGTCATAGAGGTTCTCCGACGAAGCCGGAACGGTGTTGACCGCGGCCGTCGTCAGCGTCGTGGAGGGAGCGCCCTTGGCGTAGTACGGGGCGTAGCTCTTCGCTGCCCACCCGCGGGTGTCGTAGTGCGTCTCGGTGACCACCCGGTCCTGCGTGCCGACCGCGACGGACTGGGTCTCGCGCTCGCGCAGCAGACCGTCGTAGAGGGTGTGGCTGACCCGGTAGTTTCCGTCGCGCTTGAGCGTCCTGGTCGTGACGGCGTTCGCCTCGACACGGGAGATCTTGTAGCTGTACTCCATGGACGGTTTGGTGGCGTGGGCTGCCTTCGACCAGGCGGGGTCCCAGACCTTGAGAACGCGGCCGAGTCCGTCGTGCACGGCGTCGGTTCGCTTGCGAGGTCCTGCCCCTGCGCGACAGGAAGTTGTGGTTTGGCCCGGGCCAGGGCGCCGAGGCCAAACCGGACACCAGAGCGGCGTAGCTGATCGTCCGGCAAACGAACATCAGTCGACTCTGATCAACGGGACATCATTTTAGAGAGCCCTGCCGATCAGAAGCAGCAACAGTGTCAATCCGGGGCCGAGAATTTCGGCGTTCGGAGTGCAATTCGATATGGAAGGCCCGAATTTCCCACCAGGTGCATCCCATCGGGCGTGTGCTTGATCCGCCAGGGATAACGCGACAGCCCTTAGCCGGCCGCGCGGGTCGATCGGGGTCGAGTCCGGACATGAAGAGGGTCACCTTCCGAGGAAGGTGACCCTCTTCTCATGCCGTCCCCCGGCTCATGAGTGCTGGTACGCCACCAGCGAGATGCCCACGAAGTGCACGGCGAAGGCCGCCAGGGTGAAGGAGTGGAACACCTCGTGGAAGCCGAACCACCGGGGTGACGGGTTGGGGCGCTTGAGTCCGTAGATCACGCCGCCCGCGCTGTAGAGCACCCCGCCGACGATCACGAGCACGAGGACGGCGATCCCGCCGGCGTGCATGAAGTCGGGCAGGAAGAAGACGGCGGCCCAGCCCATCGCGATGTAGCACGGGGTGTAGAGCCAGCGCGGGGCGCCGACCCAGAAGACCCGGAACGCTATGCCCGCCGCAGCCGCCGCCCAGACCGCCCACAGGAGGGTCCGGCCGGTCGAGTCGGGCAGCAGCAGCATGGTCAGGGGGGTGTAGGTGCCCGCGATGATCAGGAAGATGTTCGCGTGGTCGAGCCGGCGCAGTACGGCTTCGCCGCGCGGACCCCACGTACCACGGTGGTATATGGCGCTGACCCCGAACAGCAGGCACGCCGTCAGGACGTAGATCCCGCAGGCGACCCGGGCGCGGGTTGAATCCGTGAGCACGATCAGGGCCAGTCCAGCTATCAGCACGGCCGGGAACATCCCCGCGTGCAGCCAGCCGCGCAGTTTCGGCTTGACCGGGGTCGGCAGCTGGATCTCCACCGGCCCTCCTCCGGCCTGCTCAGGCCCCCCGCCGGGCCCCCCTTCGTGCTGCTGGGACTTCGCGATCGGATCGGACGCGGAAGGAGTCATAGGTTCATGTTACCTACGCCTCCGTAGGTTAAATTTTCCGGCAAATCGCCCTGAAAGGCGGGCTGTCCGGCGTGCGGAAGCGGCCGGTGTGCCGCATGGTTGGCTCCCGCCTCCGTGGCCATGCTCACATGTGAGGCCCTCTGGACAGATGGGCGCGTGAGTCGGATCATCAAATGAGTGCGGTCGGCACCGGATGAGCGGCTACGAAGCATCCGGGTCGTGGCCCCCAAGGGGCAGACAACCAAAAACCCTCATCAAGGAGCGATCGTGGCGCGCGACAACGCGGCTCCCACCACCCTTTCCACCCCCACCCACCCCAGCACCCGCCCCACCGCCCGCCCCACCAACCACCAGGAACTCATCTCCTGGGTGGACGAGATCGCGGCGATCACCCGGCCGGACAGGGTCGTCTGGTGCGACGGTTCCGAGAGCGAGTACGAGCGCCTGTGCGGGGAGCTCGTCGCCCAGGGGACGTTCAAGAAGCTGGACCCGGTCAAGCGGCCGAATTCCTACTACGCCGCCTCGGACCCGTCCGACGTGGCGCGCGTCGAGGACCGTACGTTCATCTGCTCCGAGAAGGAGGAGGACGCGGGCCCGACCAACCACTGGAAGGCCCCGGCCGAGATGCGCGACATCTTCACGGGTGAGCGGGGCGTCTTCCGTGGTGCGATGCGTGGTCGGACCATGTATGTCGTGCCGTTCTGCATGGGCCCCCTGGGCTCACCGCTCTCCGCGATCGGTGTCGAGCTCACCGACTCCGCGTACGTGGCGGCCTCCATGCGCACGATGACCCGCATGGGGCAGCCGGTCCTGGACGAACTCGGCTCCGACGGCTTCTTCGTCAAGGCGGCCCACACCCTCGGCGCCCCGCTCGCCCCGGGCGAGGCCGACGTCCCGTGGCCCTGCAACCCCACCAAGTACATCTCGCACTTCCCCGAGTCCCGCGAGATCTGGTCGTACGGCTCCGGCTACGGCGGCAACGCCCTGCTCGGCAAGAAGTGCTACGCGCTGCGCATCGCGTCCGTCATGGCCCGCGACGAGGGCTGGCTCGCCGAGCACATGCTCATCCTCAAGCTGACCCCGCCGCCCGGCGCCCCCGCAGGCGCCAGGTACATCGCGGCCGCCTTCCCCTCCGCCTGCGGCAAGACCAACCTCGCCATGCTGGAGCCCACCGTCCCCGGCTGGACCGTGGAGACCATCGGCGACGACATCGCGTGGATGCGGTTCGGCGAGGACGGCCAGCTGTACGCGATCAACCCCGAGGCGGGCTTCTTCGGCGTCGCGCCGGGCACCGGCGAGCACACCAACGCCAACGCCATGAAGACCATGTGGGGCAACTCGGTCTTCACCAACGTCGCGCTCACCGACGACGGCGACGTCTGGTGGGAGGGCATGACCGAGGAGCCGCCCGCGCGTCTCACCGACTGGAAGGGCAACGACTGGACCCCGGAGTCCGGCACCCCCGCCGCCCACCCCAACGCCCGCTTCACCGTCCCGGCCGGCCAGTGCCCGATCATCGCGCCCGAGTGGGAGGACCCCAGGGGTGTCCCGATCTCGGCGATCCTCTTCGGTGGCCGCCGCGCCTCCGCCGTACCGCTGGTCACCGAGTCCTTCGACTGGCGGCACGGTGTCTTCCTCGGCGCGAACGTCGCCTCCGAGAAGACCGCCGCCGCCGAGGGCAAGGTCGGCGAGCTGCGCCGCGATCCGTTCGCCATGCTGCCGTTCTGCGGCTACAACATGGGTGACTACATGAGCCATTGGCTCAAGGTCGGCGCGGACAAGGACCCCTCGAAGCTGCCGAAGATCTATTACGTGAACTGGTTCCGCAAGGACGAGGCGGGCCGGTTCGTCTGGCCCGGCTTCGGCGAGAACAGCCGCGTCCTCAAGTGGATCGTGGAGCGCCTGGACGGCACGGCCGAGGGTGTCGAGACCCCCATCGGCATCCTCCCGACGAGGGACTCCCTCGACACGGACGGTCTGACCCTGTCCGGCGCCGAGGTGGACTTCCTGCTCTCGGTCGACCGGGAGGTCTGGCGCGAGGAGGCCGCGCTGATCCCCGCCCACCTCAACACCTTCGGCACGCACGCGCCGAAGGAGCTGTGGGAGGAGTACGAGGCGCTGGTCAAGCGCCTGGGGTGAGCCCCGGACGACGAGTGCGCCCGGATGGCGAGTGCGCCCGGATGAACAGCGCCCCCGGACGACGAGTGCCCCCGGACGACGAGTGCCCCCGGAGCCGGGCGTCGGCTCCGGGGGCCCGGCCGTGCTTACGCCGTCGACGCCCTGCGGCGCGCCGTCTCACGCGAAAGGAAGAATCCGACGACGTAGGCGGCGAGCAGCAGGGCCCAGGCGAGGAGTGCGTAGGGCCGCCAGTCCCACAGCGGCTCGGTGAGCCGGTCGATCACCGCCACGACGACGATGCCGAGGGCTCCGACGGCCAGGCCCGTGCGGTGCCCGGGGCCCGAACGCGCCGCCAGGGCTGTCGCCCATCCGACGGCGCCGGTGAACGCCAGTGCCACCACCGTCTCCGTCACCGAGCCCGTGGCGACGAAGGCGATCGCCAGGAAAGCCGATATCCCCGCCGCCGGGAAGACGCCGACGGCGATCGTCCGGCGCGTCAGCGACCGGTGCCTGTCGGCGCCGTCCGGCAGATCGCTGCGCGCGAAGTGCGAAACGACCGTGCTGCCTTCGAGGACCAGTGCCGACGTGAACAGCCAGTCGAGCAGCCAGAACGCGGCGAAGCCGTCGGCTTCCGGCTGGTGGCTCAGGCTGGACACGAGCAGGAGGATGACCGGCGGCCACCCTACGGCGTGAGCGGCCCAGGCGGGACGGCCAAGGCGCCCGGCGGCGGCGGCGCAGGCCGCGAGAAGGACGACGAGGAGGACCACGCCCCACCAGGTGACGGCGGACGTGAGGGTGTCGGAGCCGGGCGAGACCGGCACGTTGTTGCGCAGGTCCCACGGTATGAGCAGTGAGTAGCCGAGTGCTGAGAGCAGGCCGGCGGCCAGGGTGACACCGAGCGGGATGACGCGAGCGGGCATGAACATACTCCGGGACTGAAGCGAGACGGAGAAACAGAGCTGAAAAACGTGCGGGGGCGGTCGGAGGACCGCCCCCGCACGCCGAACGAGACGTGACACAGCGGCTCAGGCCCTTACCGTCGGGCTCGTGGGCCGCGCCAGGGGCTGACGCGGCGGTCACACGATGACGGATCGTCCTCGTACGGATCATCCTCGTACGGAGGATGTACCTCGACGGAGGATGTACGGGGGACGGACCTTAACGGCGCGGTGCCGGGAGGAACCTAGAAGAAGGCACTGTCGCCGAATTTGGATACCCCGTAGTGGAATCCGTTCGCAGCCACGTTGCAAGGGAAGGACACGAGCTTCGGTTCGCAGATCCGCTTCTTCATGTCGTAGAGAAAGCGGGTGTCGATCCTGTCCTTCCGAGCCCTTGTGGTGTTTCGGTTCTGCTTTCTGTAGTTGCGATATCCGAAGTCATGCCGCTGGCAAGGCATGTTGAACTGTTTCGCGTAGTTTCTCACGGTCGCGCTCATTTTGGTGTACCAGGGAGCCGAGCAGCCGTCGTCGGTCCAGACGAGGTCGCTTCGGCGGCCCTTGCGCTTCTTCTCATCCCGGAAGGCCCACAGACCACGGTCGAAGAGCCAGTAGTCGGTGGCTGAAGCCCTGCTTCCGGTGGGGGAGTTCTTCGCCGCTTTGCTCTTGGCCGTCGAGGACAGCGGCCCGGCTTCGCATCCGAAGCACAGGGCAAGTCCCTGGGGTGCGGTCATGACTTCGGTGCCGGTCAGTTGCCCGCCGAGTGTCGGGTCCGTCAGGTCGCCGACGGCGGTACCCGAAGCCGATCCGGAGGCGGGGACGCCGAAGTCCTGGGCCACCAGCTCCCCGGTACGGGGGATGAAGGAGACCTGTCCCTCGTCGCTGATTTCTTTCAGCTTCACGGCGACCGTGCCCTCGGAGTCGATCGAGGCGATGCCGTTCAGATCGTCCACGGTGGTGAGCAGGGTGCGGCTCACCTTGCCCGTTCCGTCCATGGCCCCGGTGAGTCCGTCGTCGGAATACCGGAAGCTCTGAGAGCCCACCGAGGTCCAGCGGTCGTCGGTCCGGCTCTCCAGCAGAGCGGCACGGTGGCGTTGCTCGGGGTCCAGCGTCCAGCTCTGCCTCCGGTCACCGGCGGTCTGCCGCTCCAGCGTGTCGCTGGCGTAGTAGCTGCTGATCAGGCCGTCGGGGGTGGCGGTGAGCCGGTGTCGACCGTCGTAGACATAGCCGGCGTCCACGATGCGTCCGGCGGAGTCGTAGACGTGCTCCACGCTGGTCGTCGGCTTGACGGGGCAGGAGTCGGCAGTCGCCGCCGCCTCACTCTCGCGGCTGCCGCCGCCGTCTGCGGCTCAGCCAGTGCCCATGGATCGTCCGCCTTCTCCGGCCCCGCACGCGGGCGTGATGCGGCCCGCAAGAAGCCCGAGTGCCCCCCGGCCGCGGGAGGCGGCCGGGGGGCACTCGGGACTGCGCTCGGCATGCGGTCGCCGGCTAGAGGAGGTCGTCCGGAAGGTAGCCCACCGTATATCTGTCGAACACGTCGAGGAGGTCCTCGTCCGCGTCCAGCCACACCTCCGGCGGCATGCGGCAGACCAGGGCCGTCAGCCGGACCAGGGCGGTCAGCCCCGGCAGGCGGCTGACCCGGTCGGCCGGCAGCGGCTCTGCCTCGGGCTGCTCGGTGGCGAGTACCCGCAGGCAGTCCTGCCGGGCGCGGGCCTCGTCGGTGACCGGCCGGTCGTCCGAGACGTGCCAGAGGCGCGTCGTCGGGACCGGCCGGCACGCGGCGACGAGACGCCGCCGCAGTGCCGGGTCCGCGCCCTGCCACGAGGCGGGGAGGGCCTGGCCGACCAAGGCCGAGGCGGCCTTCTCCTCTGCCTCGGACAGGCGGTCCGCGGGGACGCCCAGTGCGGTCAGCCCGTATGGGGTGTCAGCGTGCCAGTCCAGCAGCCACACGGCCCGCAGACGGTCTGTCACAGGCACATCTCGTCCCAGCCCTTGTTGTAGTTTTTGTCGTATTTCGCGATGGTGGCGTACCCCTTACTCCCTGACCCGGCCCGGCCGGTCGAGATCATGAACTCGCCCACACCCTTGTAGTAGTAGCAGGAGCCCCGCGGAGCCCAGTTGGCTACCTCTCGGGCTTTGTACACGCCCCCTCCCGTCTTGTAGCCGGAGGCTATCTTCTCCCAGCCGTACCAGCGCGACCGGTACAGCGAGATGCGGATGGAGTAGCTGCCCACCTTCTTCGAGCACTTCTTGATGTCGGCGTGCACGTTGATGCGGCCGTTGACCGTGTGCGAGGGGTGCGGGTTGTCCACCGAGAAGGTGCAGCACAGCTTGCCGGAACTGCAGTCGCCGCCGAGGTCGGTGCAGTTGTTGCTGTCGCCGGAGCAGTATTCGTATGGGTTGGCGTTGCCGCCGTAGACGGGGTCGACGGACAGGAATCGGCCGGTCGACGGGTCGTACTGGCGGACGCCCATGAGGATGGCGCCGGACGGTGTGTCCGAGTCCCGCATGTGTGCGGCCAGCCAGTTGTAGCGGGCCGAGGCCGTGCCCTCGCGGACGTTGCCGTACTCGTCCGTGTCGGCCACTGCCAGTGGCTGGGCCGGGTCGAGCGGCAGTGCGACGCCCGCGTCGCCGTGCAGGTCGGTGAGCTGGAGCACGGTGCCGCCGGAGGTTCCGGTGACGGCGGCCAGGTCGCCCGACAGGCTGGTTACGTTGCGGCTGCGCAGGTTCGCGGCTACATCCTCCACCGTCCAGGACGGGGTGTCCGCCCCGTTGCGGTAATGGTTCACCGAGCTCACCGAGACGGTGACCGCGCCCTGTCCGTCGAGGGTCTCAGCGCTCCAGGAGGCCAGGCGGCCCTGGGCGTCAAGGCTCCACGTCTGGCGGCGGTCGCCGGACGTCTGCTGGTGCACCAGGTCGTTGGCGTAGTAGCCGAAAGTGGTGCCCGGCTTGGTGAGTGTGCGCCCGAACGCGTCGTACGTGATGCCGGTGCCGGTCAGGCGGTCGGCCGCGTCGTACGTGTAATCCGTGGTCGTGGACACGGGCGTGCCGTCCTGGTCCCGAGTGGAGACCAGGCGTATGCGGTTGGAGTTGGCGTCGAAGCCGTACGTGCGGTGTTGCTGCCCGTACGCGCCGGACTCGTCGACGTCGGTGAGGCGGCCGGTGCGGTCGTAGCGGAAGACCTGACCGTTGCCGGCACCCGCGCTGCGAGTGCTGGAGCTCGTCTGGCCATGGACCGTCGGGACGGCCACGTCGGTGAGGAGCGCGATGCCGTCTGTCTCGCGGGTGTAAAAGCGTGAGGTGGTGAACCCGGTCTCGTCAGAGACGGTACTGAGCGTGTAGCCGCCCGGCAGGGTCTCGCCCGCGACGTTGCCGGACGCGTCGTACGTGGCACCGAAGGTGCCCGCGACGGAGTCCGTCATCGAGGTGGGCAGACCACGTGGGTCCTTGGCGGTGTCGTAGGCGTACGTCACCGTTGAGGGCGCGGAGTCGGAGACCCTCACCACGCGGCCGAGTGGGTCGTACTCAGTGGTGGTGACGTTGCCGGCGCCGTCGTCGTAGGAGACCCCGCGCCCGAGGGCGTCGTAGCCGTACGCGACTGTCTTCCCGCCGGCGGCGACGCTGGTCGGCTTCCCGCTGACCGGGTCGTACCATTATCGCGGTCTCAACCGCCAAGGACATTGCCAGTACGCCGGATATGCCGGATAGCCACCGCGGCAACACGGGACCTGCCGCTCTTTCGGCCGTCCCTCTGCGGGATCTCATGCCGTCTCCTCGTCACATCGAAACAAAAACGCCTTGATGAAGCCACATGGCGTCAGATGCACCAAATAATCAGGTCGTCTGGAACGAGGACGATTCAACCGCCTTGTCTTATACGTCCATTGTCATAAATTTGCGTCAAGTCTCCTCTCACACAGCGGATATGACGTGTCATCAGCGCAATGCCGTCAAGGCATGCCATCCATCTGTGCACGCCCCCTGCCGTCGCACGAGTCCCTTCCGCGGGGCGGTGTCCGCCGGAGACGTTCGGCCGGGCTCGGGTGATGGGTGTCCTCGGAGTCGCCCGTGGAACGAAGGTCACCTCGGTCGCGCGGATCTCCGCCGGGAATCATTTCCTGGCGGAGTCTTCGCCGGGCTGCCGGGCTGCCGGGCTGCCGGGCCGCCGGGCCGCCGGGCTACTCCGGGTGGGAGTGAGCCGGCTTTTTCCGTATCGGTGTGGGAGAGAATCCGCTGGATCTTCCGGCCCGGCCGCAGGAGGGGCACGGTGCCCTGGGCGGTGCTCACGTCCAGTCGCTTCCGGGCCGGCGTCGGGTCGGAAGCGGCCGGCGTCGGCCCGACGGCTTCGGGGTATCGCCAGGGGGGTAAGGGGCCTCAGCCGCCGAGCCGGCCTCGCACCATGCCGAGCATGGCGTCGAGTTCCGGCAGCCGCATGAGGCGGGCGATGGCCAGGAAGACCCCGGCCAGAACGCCTCCACCGGCCACCAGCGCGAGGAGTGACCCCCCGGCGGCACTGCCCAGGGTCGTGGTCATCGCGTAGGCCACCCCGCCGCCGGCGAGCGCCGCGGGCGCGGCGGCGGTGACCAGGCGGGCGTACGTGCGCACGACACGCGGGCCGTCCAGGTCGCCGCCGAGCCGCCTGCGCAGCCGCCGCCAGGCGACGCCCACGCCGAACGCGAAGGCCAGACCGTAGGAGGCGGCCATGCCGGCGACGGCCCACCGTGGGGGCAGCGCCACGAAGCACAGACCGGAGGCGGTGGCGTTGACCACGGCGACGATGACCGTGTTGTAGAAGGGCGTACGCGTGTCCTCGTAGGCGTAGAAGCCGCGCAGCACGACGTACTGCACCGAGTACGGGATGAGTCCGAGGCCGAAGGCCATCAGGACGTAGCCGATGCCCCGGGCGCCCTCGGCGCCGGAACCGGCGTACAGCAGCGTGGCCATCGGGACACCGAGCGCCAGGAAGGCGAACGCGCAGGGCACGATGGCGACGGCCGAGGTCCGCAGGCCGTAGGAGATGTCGCCGCGGATCGCCGCCGCGTCGCCGTCCTGGGCCGAGCGGGAGATCCGGGGCAGTACCGCGGTCATCACGGAGACGGTGATGATGGCCTGCGGCATCTGCCAGAGAAGCAGGGCGTAGTTGTACGCGGTGATGCCGGAGCCGGTATACCCGGACCGTTCCGCGAGGGAACCCGCCTTGGTGGCGAGCTGCGTGACGACGACCATGCCGAGCTGGTTGGCGAGTACGAAGAGAAGCGTCCATTTGGCGAGGCCCAGGGCCTTGCCGAGGCCGTGGCCACGGAAGTCGAAGCGCGGGCGGAGCCGGAAGCCCGCCGCGCGCAGGTACGGCAGCATGGCCAGCGCCTGCACCCCGAGGCCGAGCAGCGTCCCCAGACCGAGCAGCCGAACCCCTTCCGGAGTGACCGTCGAGGGGCTGACGCCGGAGTCGGTGAAGCCACCGAAAGCCCAGATGAAGCCCCCGAACGCCGCGATGATCACGATGTTGTTGAGGACCGGCGTCCACATCATCGCCCCGAAACGGCCGCGCGCGTTGAGGATCTGTCCGAGCACCACATGCGCGCCCATGAAGAACAGGGTGGGGAGGCAGTAGCGGGCGAAGGCGACCGTGACAGCCATACGCTCCGGGTCGGAGGCGATGTCCGGCGACATCAGGTGGACGAGCAGCGGGGCCGCCATTACGCAGAGCGCGGTGACGCCCGCCAGCACCGCGACGACCAGGGTGAGCAGACGGTTGGCGTACGCTTCGCCCCCGTCGTCGTCCGTCTTCATGGCCCGCACGAGCTGCGGGACGAACACCGCGTTCAGCGCGCCCCCACCCACCAGTACGTAGATCATCGTGGGCAGGACATTGGCGACCTGGTACGAGTCGTTGAGCGTGCCGACGCCGATCGCGGCGGCCATCACGAGCGTGCGCAGGAAGCCGGTGATACGGGAGACGATCGTGCCCGCCGCCATCACGGCGCTGGACTTCAGGAGGGTGGAGGAGCCGGCGGTGTCCCGCTTCGGCCCGGCGGCCGGCCCGGCGGCGGAATCGGCCGCCGGCTCAGCGGTGGTCGATACGAGGATGTCGGCCGCGCCGGGAGCGAGCGCGGGCCGCATCCCGCCCTCGTACTCGCGTCGGGGCCCGTCCGCGTCGGCGTTCGCGGCGGGCAGGCGCAGGGGGAGTGTGTCGTCCGCCAGGAAGGCCCGCTCCGGGCCCTGGCCCTCGGTCTGCTCGTCCGGCGCGCTCATGCCTGCCTCACTCTGCCAATACTCCGATCATCAACGGCCTTGCCGCGTTCGAGGGGACACCCTTTCATCTTCTGACGATCCGACAAATTCGCTCGGCGAGGGGAGTCGTCACCGGTCGCGCCGGTACGGGTCCGCCGTCACAGGTCGTACGGAAACAGCCCCGGGAAATCCGGTCAACGCGCCCGCTTGGGCTTGGGATTGGACTTGGGATGGGACCCCGGCTTGGGCTTGCGATGGGGACGATGCGGGCGGATGAGGGTGTCCAGTGCCCCGACGCGCGCGAGGATGTGGGACCGCCCGTCGCGCTGCCGCTCACCCGCGCACCACCAGACGAGCTGCCCTTCCGCGTCCCGTGGATGCGCACCCAGGCCGTGCTCGGTGCAGAGCGGCCAGACCTGCCACAGGCACTCGATGACGGTCTCCTGCCCGGCGTCGGCGACGGCCGCCAGGGCGGAGGCGGCGTCGTCCGCCGAGGACGGGCAGAGGTAATTGCCGTGCCAGTCGCCGTTGGCCAGGGTGACGCAGACCTGCTCCGCCTCATCCCCGCCGACAGGGGGGAGAGCCCGCAGTCGCAGGGGTTTCTGCTGGGGGAGCGTCACCGCCAGGTCCTGGTTGAGAAGGGCGAGGGCCCGGTCCCACCACGGGTATTCGCCCGGCGCGACGTGACGGGGCTCGGGGAGATCGAAGAACGCGGGCACGGGGACCACCATCCGGGGGCGGGGTACGGAGTGGGCACAGCCGAGGTGTCGTTGTCAGTGTGACGTGCACGACGGTCACCATGCGCGGTGACGCGGAAATCTGGCACAGACGACGCCGACCCCGAGCCGCGATCAGCGCAGCTCACCGCGTCGACTCCCTGCCGCCGGCGAGGCGGCGATGCCACCATCGGTCGGAGCACCACAGCCGGCGATCGGCGAAGGGATCCGGCAGAGTGCGCCGGAGGTACAGCGTGTCCAAGGACCTCACCCGGCGATTCAGCTCGGCGCGGGCCCGGGTGGGGAGTCGACGCAGGACCTCTTCGAGTATGTCGCGGGCGTGCCTCACGTCGTCGAAGGAGCAGCCACGGCACGAACACTCCGCGTACCGGGGCCCGATACCGTCGCAACGCACGGTCGGTGGCGCCGGGGTGGACGTCGTAGCAGACGGCGAGCCCCTCCACCTGGTGCACCGCGAGACTGGTGCGAGCGGAGAGCCCGTGGATCCGATCAGGGGGAGGGCTGCCCCAGGCACGAGGCCCAGGCCGTTCGGTGCGCAGGGCGCCAGGTTCGGTGCGCAGGGCGCCAGGCCGTCTACGCGGCATGGGCCTTTCGGTACGCGGTCATGAACGTCATCCTGTCAGTCCCCACCCGCTCCCGGCCAGGGGGTGACGGACACACCTCAGGCCGGAGTCGCTTCGGTACGGGCGAAGACGCCTTTCAGCATTCCCGTCGCCTCGCCCACCTCGATCAGATACCCGTCGGGGTCGCGCAGATAGCAGCGGACCTCGGCGAGGCGGTCGATCGGGGGCGTCAGGAATTCCGCCCCCTTGGAACTCCACTCGGCATGGCAGGCCGCGATGTCGGCGACCCGGATGTTCATGAAGCTGGAGACGGTGTGGGGGTCCTGGGGCGTCACCAGCGTCACGTCCGGCTTGTCGGGGGTCGGGCCACCGCCCGGGTTCATGATGAGCCAGCTGTTGGCGAGCTTGATGATGCACGGGTTCTCGGCGAGAACGACTTCGCCGCCGAGCACCTCGGTGTAGAAGCGGCGCGAACGCGGTACGTCGGCCACCGTCAGGAAGTGCGTCAGCAGAATGCCCTCGGTGGGAGCCGGCAGATCGTCCCTGTTCATGCGCGCGCCTTTCGTTGCCCTCCGCGATACGGGGCCATTGTCAGTGCCCTGGACCGGAACGGCGGCGGGCCACGCCGATCCCGGTGGGCGACCGGCTTCGAGGAGGGTATGGAGTGGTGTGACCTCCGGTGAGGTGCGCCAGGCTGGGCCCCGCCCGGACGACGGCCACGACAGGATGAGGCGGTGAACTCACCCTCCCCCCGGACCCCGCCCGACCTCTGGCACGGGTACGGGCGCACCCGCGCGGGCACCGACCGCGCCGTACCGGACCGTCTCTTCTGGACCTGGTACCAGGACAGCGGCCCCGGCGCCGAACTCCTCGGCGAGCTGACCGGCCGCGTCGTGGCCGACCTCGGCGCCGGACCCGGCGGACAAGCCGCTCACATCGCCCGCGACTTCTGTCCCGCGCGGATCGACGCGATCGACAGCTCGCCCGCGCAGCACGGCTTCGGACAGGACTTCTACGGTCATATCTCCCGGCTCCGCCTGGTCCTGGACGACACCACCGACCACCTGCGCTCCAGGCCGGCCTCGTACGACGTCTGCTACTCGCTCTTCGGAGCCCTCGACTTCACCGATCCCCGACGCCTCCTGCCGGCCGTCGCCACCGCCCTCAAACCCGGCGGCACCCTCGTCTTCTCCACCCTCGCGCACTACCGGGGCGGCGCCCCGCCCGAGTCCGAGGTACGGGCCGCCGCCGTACCGGCACGCCTCGCGGACGGGACCGGGACCACCATGAGCCGATGGGTCCTCGACGCACCGGTCTGGGAGAAACTGCTGACCCGGTACGGGTTCACCGGCATCGTCAGAGAGACGTACGGCCCCACCGGCGATGACGAGCGGCCGCCCATGACGACGCACATCTACCGCGCCGTCACCACGGCTCCCGTACGGGCATGAGCCGGGCGCCCGACCGCGCGCCGCCCGCGCGCCAGCGGTTCCGGCCCTGCCCCTGGGCGCCCGGGACGTCCCCGATCCGATCGGCCAGGGCGACGAAGCGTCCAACGACTGCGCCGTGCTGATCGAGACAGGCACGGCGCTGCACTCCGCGTAACTTCTCGGCGCCGGTCAGCCGGACGCGGCGGACAGGATCACGTCCACGAGCCTGTCCGCCGCGTCCGGCCTTCCGTGCCCCCGGGCCCGCTCCGCCATCGCGGTCCGCCGGACGGGGTCCGTGAGGAGCGGGCTCACCGCGTCGCGCAGGATTGCCCCGGTGACCTCGCCGATCAGGGCCACGGCGGCACCCGCGTCCTCCAGGTGACGGGCGTTGTGAGCCTGCTCGTTCCCCGCAGAGGAGGCGAGCGGGATGAACACCGCCGGTTTGCCGAGGGCGGTGAGCTCGGCGAGCGTGCCCGCACCGCTCCGGGAGACCACGACGTCGGCCAGAGCCAGGACATCGGGAAGCTCCGGGCCGACGAACCCGGTGAGGTGGTACCGGCCGGTCAACTCCGGAGGCAGGGACGCCGCGTGCTGACGCAGGGCTTCGACATGGGCCGGTCCGCACTGGTGGATCACGTTCGCGTGGCTCAGCAGCCACGGCAGCGAGTCCCGGATCACGGCGTTGATCTGCTGGGCCCCCTGCGCGCCGCCGGTGACGTACACGGTCGGGAGGTGCCGGTCGAAGCCGCGCAGCTCCAGCGCCTCGACCGCCTTGTCGGCGTGCCCGGCCAGTACTTCGGGGCGGATCGGATTGCCGGTGACGACGGCGGCACCCCGCACCGACTCCGGCAGGAGCGGCAGCGAAGACTCCGACGAAACCGCGATCCTCGTCGCCGAGCTCGCCAGCTTTCGGTTGGCCAGACCCAGTCGCACGGTCTGTTCGTGGAGGACCAGTGGGCGGCGGCACATGCGGGCAGCCAGGCCCGCCGGGACGGCGACGTACCCGCCGGTGGCCAGTACGACATCCGGACGGAAGCCGGCGACGATCTTCCGGGCCTGCGCCACACCGAGCGGCACCCTGGCCATGTCCCGCACGTTGGCCGGGCTCACCATTTTGAGGGGGTTGCTGGAGCGGCGGATCTTGCCCGTGGCGACCGTGGTGAACGCGATGCCCTCGGCCTGGGCGACCCGTGCCTCCAAGCCGTCCGCCGTGCCGATCCACAGCACGTCGAGCGTTCCCCCCTCAGCCGCCAGCCTGGCCCGCAGGGTTCGGATCGCAGTCAGGGCGGGGTACGTGTGGCCGCCGGTCCCTCCCCCCGTGACGATCAAGCGGAAGGTGCGCGGGAGACGGGAAGCACTGTTCATCCGGCGCACGCTACCGGGTCTCCCGGTCCGCGCGTATCCGGCGGCTTGCCAGGCGTGGGTATGGGGGACGTCGCGTCAGAGTTCGGTGGCCTCGGGGACGAGGTGGTCGTACTCGCCGGCCTTGACGGCGAGGATGTGGGCCAGCATCTCCTTGTCGGTGAAGCGGAGGGCGCCGTCCAGGTCGCGACGCTTTGTGTCGCCGAAGGCGACGCCGCCGTGGATGGGCATGATCTGGACGCAGTCGTTTCCTGAGCCCGCACTGAACGAGGACTTCTCCCACTCGCCGTCGAGCGGCGCGGCGTACAGGGCGTCCTTTGGATCGCTCACGGGAGTTCCTTCTCGATCTCTTCGATGAGTCGGATGCTCTCTTCCTCATCCAACACATGGTCTGTCAGGTCGGCGAATTTTCTGCGTGTGCGACGGACTTCCGCCGAATCGTCCTGGAGGGTTTCCCCTCTTACGCGTTCCTGCGACACGACGCTGCGATTGTCGGCGCCAGGGAAGTCAATGATGGTGAAGGGAACACTTGAAATGCTTGCGGCTCCAGCGGCGAAGGGAATCACTCGCAGGTTGATGTTCTGCTGCTTGGTGCTCTCCAACAGGTGGCGCAACTGAGCGCGCATGACCTTCGGCCCACCCACAATCGCCCGGAGCGCAGATTCAAGGCATAGGGCGTCAAGGGTGAGGGGGTAGCGGCGGGTGAGGACTGCCTGCCGCCTCAGCCGTGTTTCGACAAAGGCCTCACGACGCTCCGCGCTCTCGTGCTTCTGCCCGAAAGTAACGATCGCTTCGATGTATTCACGGGTTTGAAGCAGGCCTGGCACGTACGTTGCCGAGTGCATCGAGAGATGTTCTGCGGCGTCTTCGAGTGAGAGGTAGCGGTACGAGTCGCCCGTGAAGAGCGCCTGGACCTGCGGGCGTTCGTACCAGGCGCGACCGAAGGACTTGCCTTGGTCAATCGCCGCCACCACGGCGGCGCGCTGCTCGACGCTCGCACCGTAGGTCGTCAGCATCTCTTCGAGCTGCTCCGGGCTGGGGTACGCCTTGCCTCGTTCGATCTTGCTGATGTTGTGGCGTGAGCAGTTGAGGCGTACGGCGATGTCGTCCTGTCGGAGACCGGCCTGTTCGCGTAGTCGCGCCAGCTCTTCGCCGACCTTGCGCATGGCGAAGATCGCGTTGGCATTGACGCTGACGGGCACTTGGTTTCCCTCCCAGATGGCAAGAGCTGCCAGTGACAGCAGCGTAGCGCTCGCGTAGACGCTCATGACTCTTCTGGGGTTACTTCACCCGAGAGACTTGCGCGCGACGAGTCGCGCGACCCACACTCATTCCATGCACACCGCGAAAGCGACCGACTGCGGTGTGTAGTCCTACGTCATGCGCGGCCCGACTCTCCGGGACCGTGTCCGGAGGGTGTGGATCGTGAATCTGCGTCGTTATGTCCTGGCGTTCGAGCGTTACCCGTGTACGGCGCCCGCCGTGGGCCAGGCCAGAGCTTTTGCCGGGCGTGCCTACGCGCCCTTTCCCTGGGTCGACCACGACCTCCTCAAGCTGCTGGTGAGCGAGACCGCCACCAACGCCGTTCTGTACGCCGGAGGTGGCGGATTCGACCTGATCTGCCATGCCCCGGTCGCGAGTTCGGTCCAGATTGAGGTGCATGACCGGAGCAGGATCGAGCCGCGGCGGCGTGAGCACACCGACTGGGACTGCCACGGCAGAGGGCTGGAACTGCTCGACGCCCTCGCTCCCGGATGGTCCGTGGTCACCACGCCGGCCGGCAAGGGCCTGATCTTCACCCTGGAGGGAAGTCCGTGTCAGATCGAAGCGACGACCACCGGCTGACCGACGTCGACTCGCGCGACGACCCCCGCTATGTACGGCTGCTCAAGCGGGTGCTGCTGGGTCTCGGCGGCGCCGTCCCCCTCGCCGCCGAGCAGGCCGCTGAAAAGGAAGTTGGAGCCATGCACGCGTCCGCGTCGCCGCCACCGTCGCCGCACCCGCCCGCCGGTGCGGCATCGCCGCCCCGCCGTGGAGCCGGGGTCGCCGGATTCTTCACGCGCCATCTCGGCGGCGAGTTGAACGTCCTGCTCGTCAGGTCCACTGCCGGGCACCGCCGTTGGCGGCTTCCCGGTGGTCAGGCGCTCGTCGACGAGGCGCCGCACCTCGCCTATCTGCGTGAGGTGGGTGGAGAGGCCGGGCTGCCGCTCTCGCCGCCCGAGGAGATCCTCGCGATCGACTACCTGCCCGGGACGGGTGATGACGTCGAACGCGTGGAGATCGTCTTCAAGGGTGGTGAGGTGCCGGCTGATGTGCGGGTCCGGCGGTCCTCGGAGCCGGAGTTGTGCCGCTGGGTGCCGATGCGGGAGACCGACGACCTCTGCCCCGTACCGGAGCGCGACCGCGTCCGTGCCGCCTTCGAGGCGTGGGTCACGGGCCGCGCGGCGTACCTCGTGGGCGGCGAGCGCGTCACCTCACGGCTGGGTTAGCGTCACCGCCGCGGTTCGGGATGAGGCCGGAAGGGCAACCCGACCTCATCCCAGCCGGGGCGGGTCGGGAGTTGTCGGCACGACGGCTCCGGTGACGGCGTCCAGCACGAGTACGCGGGTGGAGGGGGCGGCCGTGGACTGTGAAGAGGGGGCGCCGTCGCCGGTGTCATCCTGGGCAACGCCATCCTGGGAGGGAGCGTCCGTGGCGCCAGGGGGGCCGACGCTCAGCGTCCAGTAAGGGCGCCAGTGGCCGGTGTCGTCGGTGCGAGCCAGAAGTTCATCGGAATGGACGACATCACCCCGGAACCGGCGGGTCGCGATGGCGTGAGCCTGCCGCCGGTCGACGCGGACCGAGGGCAGCTCGGGGTCGGGAACGTGACGCGCGGTGAACGAGATGATCTTGTGGTCGGGGCCGACGAGAACGTCCATTCGCATGGGCATCAACACGCCGTCCTTGCGGGAGCGCCAGGAGACCAGCCTTGAGGCTTGCTGAGGGCCCGAGGCGCTGACGGTCGTACGGCCGGCGAGCGCCCAGGGAAAGTGGTCGTGCACGAAGGCGATGCCGGTCTTGAGGGCGGTACTGTCGCTGACAGGTGCGGTATCGGGACTGAGCGCCGGACTGATGGGCTGCAGTAGGCCGGAGAACACCTCACGGGAGGGCCACTCGATGTCGAGGACACCGCGATCGGTATTGGCCGAGATCCGCCCGGGACCTCCAGGGGGCCCGGGGAAGAACCGCACCTGTTTGAGATCAGCCTGCTCGCCGAGGAACTCTGTGGCGGCTTTCCGGGCGACTCCCTCCTGTTCGGCGGAGGCGGTGTTCGCCCATGCCACCTCTGCCATCACGAAGGTGACGGTGAAAGCGGCGGTGACGCCGATCGCGGCGAAACCGGCGGCGAACCCGACGAGGGAGCGGCGGACTTGATGCCTGCTGATGAGGACGGCGACGTCCCGTCCGTCACGGGCGGTGTGCCAGTACAGCCCAGCAGTTGCGACGAGGGCACCGATGAAGGCGCCTGTGCTGTTGGTCCACAGGTCGATGCTGTCGCAGGAGCGGCCCATGCCCGGGGTGAGTGCCTGCGCGACCTCGGTGGCGGCCGACAGGACAACGCAGGCCAGGGTGACCGGAATTGGGCGGCGGGTCAGCCAGGTGGCCAGGGCCGCCAGAGGGACGAAGAGAAGAACGTTCAACAACCCCTGGGTAGTGAACGTCCCGGCGGCGATATTGATGAAATTGCGTTCAATGAAGCAGGTTGCGGAGGCGGGTGCGTTGGGAGAAATCGGGTAGAGAGTGGCGGTTGTTTCGATGGCGAGCGCCGCGCCCACCAGGGCACACGGGAAACCGGGTTTTCCGAGACGGCGCCCCAGGAAGTAGGACGCCAGGGCGGCAATCAAAGAGAAGGCGACGACGGTCGCCAACATTCCTTGATTGCCGTTGAATATCGCCTGAATCATGCGGGTCGTTTCCTGGTCTTGAGCGGGAAAAATCGATGCGGGTGCGGGGCCCGCCCTGCGCGGGCCCCTGAGTCGGCTGATGGCACTACCTACTTGACGGTACGACCGGCGTGGGCAGATGGAGGACGCGGGCGAGCGCGGCAGTGACGGGGGCGTGATGGTCCGGCAGCTGCCTGGAGCCCCAGTCGGCTGCCAGCGTGAGGAAGTCGGCCAGATCGCGCTCGACGCCGTTCAGCAGGCGGCGAAGATCGCCGGCCGGCAATTCGATCACCGGGCTGTCGCTCCGCTCGGCGTCGACAACCAGTCGGACGGTGTCACCGAAGAGCTCGGCGAGTGGGGTGGGGTCGTGGCCGAATTCGACCGGTCCGCTGCCGCCGACGACCGTGCAGCAGTCACGCCAGTCCTCCAGCCCGTTGCAGCAACCGGGAAGGAAGGTGACGCCTGTGGAGCGGTCCGTGACTCGCAGGCCACCCGGCGCGAAGAGGCTGTCGAAAGTCAGCATTCCGTGCAGGAACGATCCGAGCGGATCAGCCGGCCGTGGCGGGCGATCGTCCTCCGCATCGGGATCGGGGTCGAGGTCGTTGCACTCGGCGATGCGCATCACCGCTGTACCGACCTCTGCGGAGGTGAGCGCACCGCTGAGTGCCAGGTATGTGAACGGCTCACCCTCGGCGACGGGCCAGAGGGCGAAAGCGTCAGGAGCGTATATCTCCAGAACGGGCTGCATCACGATCACCCGGCAGAGTGTTCCGTATCCCCTCCCGTACCGCCTCCCGATAAGGCCGGTACCCCCCGCCGCCATACGAAACTCCGCTACCGGCTACCGGCTACCGGCTACCGCAGCCGTCAGCGGGCGGCGATCAGGCGGTTGTCCTGGTGGGGCGACAGCTCGTCGAGGGCGGCGGTGTGCGCGTCCATCCGCTCGGCGGAGAGGATCGCCGCCGCCGTGTCGGCGCGGGAGGCCGCGACGACCAGGGCGCGGCCCGCGTGCGCGAGCGCGCGGCGGTGCAGGGTGGCGGGGTCGGCGCCGGAGAGTCCCGCGTGGCGTACCGGCGGGGTGCCGCGCAGTCTGGCCAGCCGGCCGGCGACAGCCTCGGCGGCCTCGTCGAGACCCAGCTCGTCGGTGACGGCGAGGAGCGCGGAGAGGTGTCCGGCGAGCTGGATGTCCAGCTCTTCCTCGCGGCTGCGGTGCGGGAAGTCGGCATCGTCGTCAGCCATCGCGTGGACCGACTTCGTGCGGATCGGTTCGTACATGAGGATGGCCTCCTGGCAGCGTCAGGAGGCCATCCTACCTTGGAACGAGTCTAAAGTTGAGTGTCGTCCTGATCGAATTCCGGACGGGCCGATGAGGGGCCCTACGGCTGGCTGTATCCGTCCAGGAAGGTGCCGATCCGGGTCACCGCGTCCGCCAGATCGTCTACCGCCGGGAGGGTCACGATCCGGAAGTGGTCGGGCTCCGGCCAGTTGAAGCCCGTACCGTGCACGACCATGATCCGCTCCGCCCGCAGCAGGTCCAGCACCATCTGCCGGTCGTCCTTGATCTTGAAGACCTTCGGATCGAGCCTCGGGAAGAGGTAGAGCGCGCCCTTGGGCTTGACGCAGGTGACGCCCGGGATCTGCGTGAGCAGGTCGTACGCCGTGTTCCGCTGCTCCAGGATCCGGCCGCCAGGCAGCACCAGATCCTTTATCGACTGCCGGCCGCCGAGCGCCGTGGCCACCGCGTACTGCGACGGCATATTGGCGCACAGTCGCATGTTGGCCAGAATCGTCAGGCCCTCGATGTACGAGGAGGCGTGCGCCTTGGGGCCGCAGACCGCGAGCCAGCCCGAGCGGTAACCGGCCACCCGGTAGTTCTTGGAGAGCCCGTTGAAGGTGAGCGTCAGCAGATCGGGGGCGATGGCGGCGGTCGGGGTGTGCGTGGCGCCGTCGTACAGGATCCGGTCGTAGATCTCGTCCGAGCAGACGATCAGATTGTGGCGGCGGGCGATCTCGGTGAGCGCGCCGAGCATCGCGTCGTCGTACACCGCGCCCGTCGGATTGTTCGGGTTGATGATCACGATCGCCTTGGTGCGATCGGTGATCTTCCGCTCGATGTCGGTGAGGTCCGGCATCCAGTCGGCCTGCTCGTCGCAGCGGTAGTGCACGGCCGTTCCGCCCGCGAGCGAGACCGACGCCGTCCACAGCGGATAGTCGGGGGCCGGTACGAGCACCTCGTCGCCGTCGTCGAGCAGCGCCTGCATCGACATCTGGATCAGCTCGGAGACGCCGTTGCCGAGGTAGATGTCCTCGACGTCCAGCTCGATGCCCTTGGTCTGGTAGTGCTGCATGACCGCGCGCCGCGCCGACAGCAGCCCCTTCGCGTCGCCGTAGCCGTGGGCGTCCCCGAGGTTGCGGAGCATGTCCTCAAGGATCTCGGGCGGGCACTCGAAGCCGAAGGCGGCGGGGTTGCCGGTGTTGAGCTTGAGGACGCGCTGCCCCGCCGCCTCCAGCCGCATCGCCTCATCGAGGACCGGGCCCCGGATCTCGTATCCGACGTTCGCGAGCTTGGTGGACTGGATGACCTGCATGCCGGTGAGCTTACGACCGGGTAACGCGGGCCGCCGGGTGTTTTCGGACACTCCGGCCGGTTCTGGGGCGAGGCCGAGGGGTCGGCGGGGCGTGGGCGGGGCCGGGAACGAGCCGGGGAACGGGTTGGTGGACGTGTCGCCGACACCCCGGAGGCGGCTTCGTCCTCACGGGTGATCCGGCAGGGGGGATCCGGCAGGGGTGAACCGGCAGGGGTGAACCGGCAGGGGTGAACCGGCACGGGTGGACCGGCGCGATCCGTAGGCCCGGCTGTGGTTTTCAGCCCGCCACCACGCGTAGCGCCCCCGGCCGGCGGCCGGTCAGCGCGTCCAGGGCGGTGGACGTGGCGTCGTCGGCGGGCAGGTGGACCACCAGGCGCTGACCCTCGGCGCCGGGCAGGTCGAGCGTCTCACCGTCCAGCCGCAGTTCGCCCGCGACCGGGTGCGCCAGCCGCCGTACCCCGGTGTGCTCGGGCATCAGGGCCCCGGCCGACCAGCGGTCCGTGAAGGGTGCCCCGGCCGTGAGCGTCAGCTCCTGGACGAGATCCCCGAGGTGCGGATCGTCCGGTACGGAGTCGGTCCTGAGGCGGGCGATCAGCTCGTCGGCGGCGCGGTCCCACTCCGGGTGGGCGGTGCGGGACCGGGGATCGGTGAACAGGAAACGGGCCAGGCTCGGCGCCGGGGAGTCCAGCAGCCCGAGCGGGCCGAAGAGCCGCTCGTACCCCGTCGTGTACGCGAGGACCTCGCTCAGCCGGTTCACCAGGACGGCGGGCGTGGGCTCCAGCCGGTCGAGCACGGCGCGCAGGGTGGGCCGTACGGTACGCGCGGGCGGGCGCCCGGCGCCGGGACAGAGCAGGCCCGTACCGTTCGTGGACTTCTCGGCGTGGAGCAGCGCGAGACGCTCCCGGGGGGACAGACGCAGGGCGTCGGCGAGCGCGGCGAGGACCTGGGGGGAGGGGCGGCGGTCCCGGCCCTGTTCGAGCCGGGCCAGGTACTCGACGCTGATCCCGGCGAGCGTGGCCAGCTCGGAGCGGCGCAGACCGGGCGTACGGCGCCGGGTGCCGTGCGGGAGTCCCACCTCGGCGGGGGTCAGGGACTCGCGGCGGGTGCGCAGGAAGAGGCCCAGCTCGTTGTCGCTCACCGGAGGGAATCTACCCGGCCCCGGTTTCGCGGAGGGTGGCCCTGCCGGTACGAGCCTGGGCCCGGCCTTCCTCCGAGCGGCCGTTGCGGGCAGGTTGGGGCGGACGTACGCTCAACAGCCGCGCACGTCGCGACCAGCGCGGCGTTAGCGCCCGCTTTCGGGGGGTCACCTGTGTTCATCGCCTATGCCGTCGTCGGCATCCTGCTCGCCGTCGCCCTGACCGGCTCCGCCGTCGGCACCTTCACCCGCCAGGAGAAGATCATCTCCTCGATGTCCGCCCTGGGTGTGCCGGACACGTGGTTCCCGCGCCTGGCCGCGCTGAAGGCGGCGGGCGCCGTGGGCCTGGTGGTGGGCCTCTGGGTCCCCGCGATCGGTATCGCCGCCGCGATCGGGGTGGCCCTCTACTTCATCGGCGCCGCGATCACACACCTGCGCGCGAAGGACTACGAGATCGCGCCCGTCGTGATCATCTTCCTGCTGGCGGTGGCGGCACTGGTGCTGCGGATCGCCTCCGCCTGACCGGCGCCGTGGGCGTCGGCGGACTGACTGACCCCGGCGAAGCCGGGTCAGTCCAGGCCGCGAACGCTCACGCCGGGCAGGTCGCCGAATCGGGCCTTCGCGTCCAGCGTCACCACGGTACGGGCCGTTGCCGCCGCCGTGGCGGCGATGATGAGATCGTGAGCGCCGCGCGGTCTGCCCTCGCGCCTCACATGGGCGAGGAGGCGGGCGTGGATACGCGCGACCTCCAGGGTGTATTCCTCGACGGGGACCAAGGCCAACACCCCTTCGATGAACGCCTGCCGCTTCTCGCGGGTTCGCCCATCAGCGAGCTCGACACCTTGGAGCAGTTCGGCGGCGGTCACCGCGGAGACACAGACGTCGTCGTTCGACTGCCGCAAATGCGCCGACAGGCTGACCCTGCCTCGTTCGGCGGCGATCAGGACGCCCGTGTCCAGAATTACTCGCTCCACGGGTCCTCCGAGGTCAGGAGATCACGGATGCCCAGGACGTCGCTCTCGAAGGAGTCGTCGAGGGTGCCCTCGAAACGATCAAGGAGATCGGCGAGATCCGCGCCATTCGCCGCGGGTGCCCGCGAGATCATCGCCAGGCGTCTTCCGCCGCGCGTCACGATGATCGTTTCGCCGCGCTCGGCCAGGTCGAGGACGCTCGCGAAGTTCCGCGAGGCTTCGGTCGCTGTCATCGTCTTCATGCCACGAGTCTATCTGATTCTCTGATTCTGCTTGGGCAGGGCTTGTGGTGTGCAGGGCCTTCAGCCCGTCCCCCGCACCGAGCGACCCGCCAGGACATCCGTCCTGCGGCCGTCCTCGATCACGAAGCGGCCGTCGATCAGCACATGCGGGATGCCCACCGGCAAGGTGCGCGGAGAAGCGAAGGTGGCGCCCGCCGCGACCGTGGACGGGTCGAAGAGCACCAGGTCGGCGCGGTAGCCCTCGCGGACCAGACCCCGGTCGGGGAGGCGGAGGCGGGCCGCCGGGCGGGAGGTCAGGTGGGCCACGCACTCCTCCAGGGTGAGGACGCCCAACTCCCGCGCGTACCGGCCCAGATACTCCGGGAACGTGCCGTACGCGCGCGGATGGGGCTTGGCGCCCTGGAGGATGCCGTCGCTGCCGCCCGTGTGCACGCGGTGGCGCATGATCCGCCGGACGTTCTCCTCGTGGCCGACGTGCTGGAGGATCGTCGGGCCCAGCCGGTCCTCGATCAGCAGCCTGCGCGCGGTCGCCCACGGGCTCTCGCCCGCCCGGGACGCGGACGCGGCGACCGTACGGCCCACATGGTCCGCCAGCTCCGGCGCCGAGACCCCGGAGATCTCGATCGTGTCCCACTCGATCGGCACGCCGTGGCAGCCGTCCGCCCCGACGACCTCCAGGTGGTGACGGATCCTCTCGGCCGTCGCCTCGTCGCGCAGCCGCTCCAGGGTCGCCTCCGGGCCGCCCTCGCTCGCCCAGCTGGGCAGCATCGCGACAAGCGTGGTGCAGCCCGGGGTGTACGGATAGGTGTCGAGCGAGATGTCGGCGCCCGCGTCCAGCGCCGCGTCCAGCAGGGCGAGCAGCTCAGGCGCCCTGCCCTCGTTCACGCCGAAGTTCATCGTGGCGTGGGCCAGATGGAGCGCGCAGCCGGCCTTTCCGGTGAGCGTCACCATCTCCTCGTACGCCTGGAGCGCGCCGGCGCCGTACGAGCGGTGGTGCGGGCAGTAGTAGCCGCCGTAGCGCGCCACCACCCGGCACAGCTCGGTCAGTTCGGCGTCGTCCGCGTACATCCCGGGCGTGTAGGTCAGCCCCGAGGACATCCCGACCGCGCCCTGCTCCAGGGAATCGGCCACCAGCCGTTTCATCCGGGCGAGCTCCGCGTCGGTCGCGGGGCGGTCGTCCCAGCCGACCGCGTACATCCGGACCGTGCCCTGCGGGACCAGATACGCGGCGTTCACCGCGATGCCCTCGCCGCCGAAGCCGTGGTCGAGGCGGTCGAGGTATTCGCCGACCGTGCGCCAGTCGAGACTCAGGTCCGAGCCGTCGCCGTTCCAGCCCGCGATGGTCTGCCGGACCTGCGCGAGTGTCCGGTCGTCGACCGGCGCGTACGACAGTCCGTCCTGGCCGATCACTTCGAGGGTCACGCCCTGCGCGGCCTTCGCGGAGTGGTCCGGGTCGCTCAGCAGGGCGAGATCGCTGTGCGCGTGCATGTCGATGAAGCCGGGGGCGAGGGCGAGGCCCTCGGCGTCGAGGACGCGGGTGCCGGTCGGGCGGCGGGCGCCCGCACGGGCTATCCCGGTGATACGGCCGTCCGTGATGCCCACATCGGCGCGGTACGACGCCCCGCCGGTGCCGTCGATGACCCGTACGTCGCGGATGACGAGATCCATGGCTGGTCCAGCCCCTCCCGGATGCGGATGCGGATGCGGATGCGGAAGTCGGTCGCGGTAGTCGGTGGCAGAAGTCCCCTGCGGGGTCGGGACCGGGACTCCTGAGCCGGGGGCCGGGCCCACGGCCCCCGGCTCAGGAAGTCCCGGCTCAGGAAGTCCCGGCTCAGGAAGTCCCGGCTCAGGAAGTCCCGGCTCAGGAAGTCCCGGCTCAGGTGCCCCGGCTCAGGAAGTCCCGGCTCAGAAGAACGTGCGGATCAGGTCCGTGACCGTGCCGTCCGCCTCCACCACCGGGATCAGCTGCCACTTGTCGAACGCCGTGCACGGGTGCGACAGCCCCATCCCGACCCAGTCACCGACCTCCAGCGCCGCGTCGGGCGTGGTGGACACCCAGCCGTGCTGGTCGGACAGGCGCGTCAGCGTGATGCCGGCCGCCGGACGGATCTCACCGGTGCGCCCGTCCCGTACGACCTGCGCCTCGGGAAGGCCGAGGTCGTACGCCGCGTCCCGCTTGCCCGCGTTGACGAAGGCCTGCGCGTCCGACGGGCGGGAGACGACCTGCGCCCAGAGCCGGAAAGCCGGCTGGAGGGAGCCCTCCTCGGGGACGCGGTTGAAGGGGGTCGCCTGCCGGTAGTGACCGTCGTCGTGCGACACGTACGCGCCGGACCGCAGCAGCTTCAGCACGGGCCGGGAGAGCCCCGGGATCTCGGCGAAGACGTCCGCGACCGCGTCGAACCAGGCGCTGCCGCCCGCGCTGATCACGATCTCGTCCGTGGCGCCGAAGCGGCCGGCCCGGTCGAATTCGGCCGCGAGGGCGGTGAGCCGGCGCAGCCACACGCGGACCGTGTCGTTGTCGGCGCCCGGCACCTCACCCTCGTAACCGGCGACCCCGGCAAGCCGCAGGGTCGGTACGGCGGCCACCGCGTCCGCGACCGCCGCGCACCCGGCCTCCGTACGCACTCCGGTACGGGCACCCTCGCCCGCGCCCAGTTCGACGACGACCTCCACCGGGCGGGTGGCGCCGGCCGCGCGCAGGGCCTCGTCCATCAGCTCGACGCCGCGCACCGAGTCGACGTAACAGAGGAAGCGGAAGCCGGGGTCACGGTCCAGCTCGGCGGAGATCCAGCGCAGGGCCGCCGCGTCGACCAGCTCGTTGGCCAGGAAGATCCGCTGGATGCCGAACGCCCGGTAGACGCGAGCCTGGTGGGGCACGGCGGCGGTGATGCCCCAGGCGCCGTGGGCCAGTTGGCGGTCGAAGAGCTGCGGGGACATGGAGGTCTTGCCGTGCGGGGCGAAAGCGAGGCCGTGGCGCTCCGCGTACGTCTCCAGCAGGGCGAGGTTGTGTGCGACGGACTCGGCGGACAGGGCCAGGACGGGGGTGGTGAAGCCGCCGCTGAAGAGGGAGCGGCGCTCGGCGGCGAGTGCGGCCACGGTCAGGCCCTCGGCGTCCGGCGGGAGCGCCTTGAAGCGGTGGTCGACACGCTCGTCGCTCAGGCGCGGGTCGCGTTCGGCGGCGGCCATGGGAGTCCCCCTCGTCAGTGGCGTCGCCGTTGCACCATGTGCAACGGTCATTGCGCATATCGCTGGGGGCTGTCTAACATCCGAGCCGATGCCGGGTCAATGGTGATCCCGTCGAACCCAGCGGAGATCGGCCGAGGTCAGGAGCCCCCAGCGTGACCGGAATCGCGGACGTGCGTGACCGACCGGACGCGGCTGTCCCCCCGGAGGCGGCCACCCGCCCGGACGCGGCCGTTCGTCCGGAGGCGACCACCCGCCCGGCCCCGGCCGGCCGCCCCTCCCTCCCCGTCCTCCCCGACGAGGACGAGGTCGTCTGCCTCGGGGAGTCCATGGTCACCTTCCTGCCCTCGCACCCCGGCCGCCTCGCCGACGTCCCGTCCTTCGCCCGCACGATCGGTGGTGCCGAGTCCAACGTCGCCTGCGCGCTGGCGGCCGCCGGACACACGGTGAAATGGGTCAGCCGGGTCGGCGCCGACGGCTTCGGCGACCATCTCGTGGACGCGGTGGCGGCGTACGGCGTCGACACGTCCGGCGTGCTCCGCGACCCGGACCGGCCCACCGGCATCTACTTCCGCACGGCGGCCGACCGCGCCACCGACGCCCACGAGGTCGCCTACTACCGGGCCGGCTCCGCCGCCTCCGCCATGTCCCCGGCGACCATGCCGTACGAGAACCTGTGGTCGGGGCGCGTCCTGCACCTCTCCGGCATCACCGCCGCCCTCTCCGACGACTGCCTCGCGCTGATGCGGGAGCTGACCGCCCGCAGGCCGGGCCGCCCGCTCGTCTCCTTCGACGTCAACCACCGCCCGGCGCTGTGGCGCGACGCGTCCGGCGCCCGGGTCCTGCTGGACCTCGCACGCGGCGCCGACCTCGTCTTCGTCGGGGAGGACGAGGCGGCGGAGGCGTGGGGGCTGCACGGCGGCGACGCGATCCGCGCGGCGCTTCCCGAGCCCGGGACGCTGGTGATCAAGCGGGGCAGCGCGGGCGCGACGGCCTATACGAAGGGGCCGGAAGCCGCCGACACCGTCACCACCGTGCCCGCCCTGACCGTCGACGTCGTCGCATCCGTCGGCGCCGGTGACGCCTTCGCCGCCGGATTCCTCTCCGCCACCCTGCGCGGCCTGCCCGCCGCCGCCCGGCTGCGGCACGGCCACCTCATGGCCGCCGCCGTCCTCACCGTCGCGGCCGACCTCGCCACCCCGCCCGCCCGGGCCCACGCCGACCGCCTCGCCGGCCTCGACGCGACCGACTGGGGCACACTCCGTCTCGGCCCCGGCTGGACGGCCGGGACGGAGCGGGAGGTACGGGTCCCATGAGCCAGTCCGTGGACCGGGCGCTGACCATCCTCCCGCTGCTCGCCCAGGGGCCGGCCGACCTCGGGCTGGTCGCCGACCGGCTCGGCGTCCACAAGTCGACCGCGCTCCGGCTGCTCCGTACGCTCCACGACCACGGACTCGTCTACCGCCAGCAGGACCACCGCTACCGCCTCGGCGCCCGGCTCTTCGCGCTCGCGCAGGAGGCCGTCGAGAACCTCGACATCCGGGAGATCGCCCACCCGCACCTCGTGGCGCTCAACGAGCAGTGCGGCCACACCGTCCACCTCGCGGTGTACACGGAGCACGAGGTCCTCTACATCGACAAGGTGGAGAGCCGCTACCCGGTCCGGATGTACTCCCTGATCGGTAAACCGGTCGCGATCACCGTGGCCGCCGTCGCCAAACTGCTGCTCGCGGACCTTCCGGAGGCCGAGCGCCGCACGCTCGCCGGGCGCCTCGACTACCCGCTGTACACGCCCCGTTCGACGCCGAACGCCGCCGCCTTCCTCGCGGAACTGGCGACCGTACGCGAACAGGGCTGGGCCACCGATCTCGGCGGCCACGAGGAGTCGATCAACTGCGTCGGCGCCCCCATCCGGGGTGCGGACGGCAGAGTCACCGCCGCCGTGTCGGTGTCCGCGCCGAACGTCGTCGTCACCGCCGACGAACTCCTCACCCTGCTTCCGCTGCTGCGCCGCACCGCCGACGCGATCAGCGGGGAGTGCTCCGGAAACAACCACCCAAGGAAGCCTCATGAGCGACAGCACTGACCGCACCGCCAAGACCGCGCTGACCCCGGCCACGCACACCACCCCGCCGGCGAAGTTCTCGCACGGCGTCCGCAAGGGAAACATCCTCCAGGTGGCGGGCCAGGTCGGTTTCCTCCCGGCCGTGGAGGGCGGTAAGCCGACCCCGGCGGGCCCGACCCTGCGCGAGCAGACCCTGCAGACCCTCGCCAACGTGAAGGCGATCCTGGAGGAGGGCGGCGCGAGCTGGGACGACGCCATGATGATCCGCGTCTACCTGACGGACGTCGACCACTTCGCCGAGATGAACGACATCTACAACACGTACTTCGAGGAGCAGGGACTCAAGGAAGCCCCCGCCGCGCGCACGACGGTCTACGTCGGCCTGCCCCAGGGCCTGCTGATCGAGATCGACGCGCTGGCCGTACTGGGCTGAGCGCCTGTCGAGCCCCACGCCCCGTGCCGGGGCCCGGGGCGGCCTTCGCCGGACACACGGCAGCGCCGTCGGGTGAGCGACGGCGCTGCCGGCCCTGTGGGGGGCCTGGGTGACCGGACGGTTCTCGGCTTCCGGTCGGGTCTGCGGGGGTGCGGGGACGCCCGGCGCCGCGCGGTTACGGCAGGCCGTGCACGTGCGGTCCCACGGCGCCGGACCAGGCGTTGCCCGCCGTCGCGTCCCAGTTGGTGGACCAGGTCATGGCGCCACGGATCCCCGGGTACGTCGTGGAGGGCTTGAACGAACCGCAGTTGGTGCCCCTGGCCAGGCAGTCCAGCGCGTTGTTCACGATGGTCGGCGAGACGTAGCCGCTGCCCGCGCCCCGCGTGGAGGCGGGCACCCCGAGGCCGACCTGCGAGGGGGCGAGTCCGCCCTGGAGCTGGATGCAGGCCAGCGCCGTGAGGAAGTCCACCGAGCCCTGCGAGTACACCTTGCCGTCGCAGCCGAGCATCGAACCACTGTTGTAGTACTGCATGTTGACGACCGTGAGGATGTCCTTCACGGCGAGCGCGGTCTTGAAGTACTCGCCCGACGTCGACTGCATGTCGATGGTCTGCGGGGCCATCGTCAGCACCAGGCCCGCGCCGGCCTTGGTGGACAGCTGACGCAGCGCCTTCGTCATGTACGTGGAGTTGAGGCCGTTCTCCAGGTCGATGTCGATGCCGCTGAAGCCGTACTCCTGCATCAGCGAGTAGGCGCTGTCGGCGAAGGCCGTCGCGGAGGCGTCACTGTTGACGGAGACGCTGCCCGTCTCGCCGCCGACCGAGAGGATCACCGACTTGCCCGCGCTCTTCTTCGCGGCGACGTCCGCCTTGAAGTCGGCGACGGAGCCGTATCCGACGGCCGGGTCGAGGTGGAAGGTGAGCTGGCCGGGCGTGCTCGTCGCCTCGGCGAACGACACGGCGATGATGTCGTACTGCGACTGCACGTCCCGGAGCTTCTGGACGGTCGCGCCGTTGTTGAAGTTCTGCCAGTAGCCGGTCAGCGCGTGCTTCGGCACCGCCGGGTTGCCGCCGCCCCCGCTCGCCGCCGTCTTCCCGGTGACCGTCGCCGACTTGGCGGACTCACCGGCCGCGTTGGTCGCGCTCACCTGGAACGGGTACGAGGTGTTCGCGGCCAGTCCCGTCACGGTCGTGGACGTGCCGCTCGCCGACTGGACCTTCGTACCGCCCTGGTAGACGTTGTACCCGGTCGCCCCGGACACCCCGCCCCAGTTCAGCGTCACGGACGACGAGGTCACCGAGCCGACCGCGAGCCCGGTGGGCGTCGCGGGCACCTGGGGGGCGGGGTCGCTCCCGCCACCGCCGTCCGGGCCGAAGACGGACACGTCGTCCACGTAGTAGGGGGCCTGGCCGTACCAGCCGGTGGTGTAGACGGTCACCGACCTGGTCGACGCGCCGGTCCTGAAGCTGGTCGTCAGCTGCTTCCACCCGGAGCTGTCCGGGGTCCAGGTCGACACGTCGGTCGTCCCGGTGCCTTCGGCCCCGAGGTACGTGTAGCCGCCCTGCACCCAGGCGCTCAGTGTGTAGGCCGAGTTGGGCTGTACGGCGACGGCCTGCGTGCACTTCGCGTTGTCCTGCCCGGCGGGCGTGCCCCGGAGCGCGGCCGCGCCCCCGTGCACGGGCGATCCGACGGTCGCCCCGCTGCCCGCCGAACAGGTCCAGTTGGCGAGCCCGGACTCGAAGCCCGCGTTCTTGGCCACATTGATGTCGGCGGCCTGCGCCGTCCCGGCGAGCCCGGTCACACTCAGCGCTCCGGCGGCCAGCGCGGCCACCGCCCCGCCGATCCAGTTCCGTACGCGTCCTCTGCCGCCTGGTGCACGTTCCACTTGCCGCCTCCGCTGGTTTCGGGGGATTTTCGGGGGATGGAGGTACATGAGAGGGGTGAACGGTGGCCACCGTCGGGCGTAAAGCTGGTCCAGACCAATCGAGTTGTCAAGACCTCTGGCAGAAGGACGTATACGAGAAGGACCCCCGCCGCTGGTGCGAACGGGGGTCCCACGACGACGCCGCCGTGGCCTCGGAACCTGCCGGGTGACCTCTGATCAGGCGGTCGTCCGACCGGCTCTCAGTCCTCCTGGAGCCGGTCCACCGCGTAGCCCGTCATGCAGCCCACCACCAGCACCGCGTTCGACATCAGCAGATCCTCCGTCGACAGGCCGTGCCACTGGAGCGCCATGTTCAGGGCCTGCGCCGCCACCGGGACCGTGATCACCGCCGCGAGGTGCCGGCGCGGGGCGTCGCGATAGGGCTCGGGGTGGAGGCGGCCCGCCGCCCAGGCGGCGAGCGCGATGCACAGCGCGTTCGGAAGATGGATCAGCAGCAGCCGGCCCGTGAACGTCTCCAGCCGGTCCTCCGACGCCAGATGCTCATAGACCACGGTGGCCTGGAGGTACTCCGTGAAAACCAGCACCAGGATGCCGGTCGCCCAGGCGCGGATCAGCGCGAAGAACGGCGGACCGCCCTGCTCGTCCCGGCGGGTGGGCGCCCCCGGGTAGTCGTATCGCGTCATCGCCGCTCCATCAGATCACCGTCAAAACGAACACGGCCGCGAACGCGGCGGCCGCCAGCCCGCACCCCGCCACCAGCAGCGCGTACTGCGCCACCGGAGACCCGCTGCCCCGCCCCGTGACCGTCGCCGTACGCTCCGGGGCCGCCGGATCGTACGCGACCGTCACTTCGGTGCCGACCCGCACCGCGCGGGTCGACAGGTCCTCGAATTCGATCTCCCGCCCGTCCGGCGCGCGGAAGGCGAAGACGTACCGCTGAGCGTCGGAGCGGTTGTACGGCTCGGTCTCGATCCGTACGCACACCCCGGTCGTCCGGCCGCCGGACCGCAGCGCGCGCGCCACCGTGGCCAGCCGCCGCGCGTAGTGGAACGCGAGCCAGCCGAACAGCAGCATCATGCCCGCGAAGAAGACCCCGTCACCACCGGGTATGTCCATGGCGACGGGCTACTTGACCGTGATCGAGTCGATGATCTTCTGCAGATCGCCGGCGCTGAGCTTCCCCTGGGCGGCGTCTATCCGTACCGCGTACGACTTCTCCGCCGAGTCGAGCCCCGCGATGATCACACCGTTGATCCGGGGGTCCTGCGCGGTGCCCGAGCCCGAGCCCTTGCCCGAGCCCTTGCCCGAGCCCGTCCCGGTGGCCTTTCCGGTGGCTTTCCCGGTGAACGTGAAGTCGATGCGCCGGGCCTCCTCCGGGCCCTGCGGGCCGGCGACCTGGATGTCCGTCTGCTTGCCCGGTGTGGAGCCGAGAGCGATGCCCGCCTCGGCGCCGATCGCCGCCTCCTCCGCCGAATCCGCCTGGGTGAAGTCCAGCTGGACGGTGATCATGCCGATGTCCTGGCCCCCCTCGGAGAGCGTCGCGGCCGCCGCGTTGTACGCGCTGCGCCGCGCGTCGCCCTGCGGGACGAAGGCGGGCGGGTAGGCGACCGTGACCGCCGGAGTCTTCAGGGTGGGCCAGCCGCCGGGCGCCGTCCCGCCCACCGTTTGCGTCCCGCACCCGGCCGTCAGGACCAGCGCGGCGCAGGTGGTCAGGACGGAGGCCGTGGCGGCGGTGGAGGTCCACCGGCTCATCGTTTTCCTGCTGCTCATGGCGTGTGCGCTCCCGTCGCCCGTGAGGTCAGTTCGCACAGTAGCTGTACGGCACGTAGCTGCGGCTGTCCCCGTGGGGCGCACCCAGGAACTGCGCCTGGTCGAGGGTCTCTTCCTTCTTCTCGGTGGAGACCGAGAAGCCCAGGCTCAGCCCCAGATTCAGCTCGAAGCCGTACTCCGCCGCGTTCGTCCTGCCCGTGTAGTTCGTCCGGCTCGACAGGCCCTCGTCGAAGAGGAGCCGGCCGAACGGATCGTCCGCGCCGGGCCGCTCGGTCGGCGCGTGGTCGTCGAACATGTACGTGAAGGGCGCGGCGTTGTCACCATGGCCGTCCAGCCATTCCTGGGCGATCCGGCGCTGCTCGTCGCCCTCGGCGCCCGGCGGGATGACGATCGAGTTGGTGACGACCTCGATGCCGGTGGTCGTGTCACCGCCCTTCAGAGCGCCGCTGCCGCCGCGCTTGTCCTCGCCGCTCCCGCCGTTGTCGCCGCCCACCTTCACCCCGTCCTTCTCCTTGCCCCGCTCGACGGTACGGGTCATGTCGATCCGCAGCAGCTCACCGGTCTTCTTGTCGTGCGTGACGGTGATCGTGCCGGTCCGGGTGGTCGACGCGGAGGCGTCGCCGCTGAGCGGCCCCGCCTGGTACCCGGCCTTCGTGCCGTACTCGACGGCCGCGCTGTACGTGTACGCCTTGGTGCCCTTGAAGTCGTTGTTCGTCCAGGTCGCCTCGGGCGAGAACCTGAAGTTGCCGCCGAGGGTCGCGCTCAGCTTCTCCTCGTCGCCCGGCGACAGCTTGAGGCCGCCGGCCGCGCTCGCCTCCAGGCTGACCTTGCCGTAACTGATGTGCCGGTTGCCGAGCTTGTCCTCGATGCGGTCGCGCAGCTTCTCCTCCTCGGCCATGGGCCCCTTGCCGAAGAGGTAGAGGATGCTGTTGCCGAGGCCGCCGCCCTGCGCGTTGGAATTGCGGTTGGTCAGCTCGTACATCTTCAGTTCCTCGATGTCGTCACGGAAGGCCGCGGCGTCCGCCTCGCTGTCGAAGATCCAGGTGTCGCCGTTGGTGACCTTGATCCCCGCGCCGAGCTCGACCTTGTCGGCGCCGAACTTCCCGATCTTGGCGCCCGGCTTCCAGTCCTTCCTGGCGGCGACCGAGGCGGCGTCGGTGAAGGTCATCGTGACCTGCTGGTCGTTCTCGTCGACCCGGCCGTCACCGTTGACGTCGGTCTTCGCCTGGAAGGTCTGCTGCTGGAAGCCGTACTCCTGACCCCACTCGATGAAGAGGATCTTCGCCTTGGCACCGGCCTTGTCGGTGATGGAGGAGAGCTGGCACAGCGGCGGCTCGTAGTCGGCGTCGGTCCTGGGTCCGGCCTGGTCGCGCCCGCCGCCCGCGTCGCACGGCCCGGCGAGCGAGACCAGGCAGCGCAGGCTCGTCGCGATGGTCCCGTCGACGCCGGTCCCGACCATGGCGCCGGCGATGGCCGCCACGACGACCACCACACCGACGTACTCGGTGGCCGTGGCGCCCCGGTCGCGCCTCGGACCGCGAACCGCTACCCGTCTCATCCGACGTCGTCCCCTCGGCGGCCGCGCACCCTTTCGCACACGGAATCGGAATGGGAGCGTACGGACGTGGGCACAGGACTGGCGTGGGCCCGTGGACCCAATGAGGGCCCAAAGAGCGATCAGTTGACCAGCAATTCAACAAAGGGCAACATTCGGCAAAACGCGAGCCGCTTGTTGACGGCTTCGCCCGACTTTGCCAGTGGCCGTCCCGTCGGTGCCGAAGTAGCTGGTAACCAGAAGGTGTTCTCTCCACCGTAAGACGTGGATAAAGTGCGAGGCACAAGCATCGAGCAGGATAGATCTGCGGCGCGCCGGGACTCCGGCGACCGGAGCTGAACGGGGAACCACCGTGCCCACCGCGATTGCTGTCACCAGCCCTGATCTGGTGCTGCCACCGACGGACCAGCAGATGCCCACGGCGGCACTGTTGCAGTCCCCGGACAGCCAGCCGCTGGACGCCGCGCTCGCCGACATGCAGGTCCTTGTCGAGCAGCACGGCTATGTGGTCGGCCTCTATCCCGCCAACCTCCCCGTCGCCCACGAACGGCGGCTGCACACGGTCCGCTCGATCATGGAGAGCGACCGCATCGCGCTGCTGAAGCTCGACCTGCCGCCGCTCGGCATCGCCGTACTCGTACGCCAGCTGCGGCAGTTGTCGATCTGCGACTTCAGCGCCGGGGTCGTCGCCTCCGCCGCCCGGCTGCTGTCGCACTACATTTACGCCGGAGCGCTGCTCCACTCCGTCACCAAGCTCGACCGGGTCCCGGTGAGTCTCAAGACCCACGCGAAATCCTGGGTCCCTGGATCACAGTTCGGCGTCCTCGCCAATCCCACACCCCAATTGATCCGCGTCGGACACGGGACGGATCAACTCGCCGGACCCGATTTCGGTACCCAACTCATGCTCGCGAAAGGCCAGTCGCAGTCGGCGTGGGTCGCCGAGACCCTCGCGCCCTCATGGCACGTCCAGGGAATCCAGGAGTGTGCGCTGCCGGCCGACTCGCCCCGCTGGTGGGGTACGTCCAAGATGATCGAGTTCGCCGCGTTCCTGCCGGACGTCTCGGTGCTCTACCAGCTGGTTTCCTCCGTACGGCGGGAAACGTGCTCCTGGTGCGGCATCGAACTCATAGGTGACCGCTGCGGATTCTGCTCGGCACCACTCGCACCGCCACCCGCGAATCAGCCCCGCGCGGACCGGACGCGTGCGGTCCAGGACGGCGCTGTCCAGGACCGCGCTGTCCAGAGCCGCGCTCTCCAGAGCCGCGTGGCGATCGGCGCGCTGCCCCCCGGCACGTCCGCCGGCCACGGGTCGTAAGCCGGGCTCCCCGGCGCCGTACGCCTTACCCCCGCACCAGGACTCCCCCCACACGTCCCCTGTCTCCGATGTCCCCCGAACGAGGTCGTCCCGCCCATGAATTCACGGCAACGCCGCGGCGTCATACTTCTTCTTCTCTCGGTTCTCTGCGCCTTCGGTGCCTTCGCCGGCGTGCTCTCGGTGATAAGCGACGTGAATTCGAAGGTCGGCCCCGAGGTCGCCGCCTACCGGCTGAAGGCTGACGTGGCGCCGTACACCCAGCTCACGGAAGAGCAGTTCGAGAAGATCTCGATGCCGAAGCGCTGGCTCTCCGAGAACGCCGTGGCCGACCTCTCCGTCGTCAACGGAAAGATCGCCGTCACTCAGCTCAAAAAGGGCTCGCTGCTCCAGGACGACATGATCGTGAAACGGCCCGCTCTCGCCAACGACGAGCAGGAGATCGCCATCATGATCGACGCCGAGACGGGCGTCGCCGGCAAGATCACCCCGGGTGACCTGGTCAACATCTTCGCCACCTTCGGCCCGCAGGAGAAGGGCGACAAGGCGCAGTCCCGGATCATCGTCCCCAACGCCAAGGTCATCGACGTCGGCCGGATCACCGCGCTGGAGCCGAAGGAGGAGGACAACAACCGCACCGGGGTCCAGCAGGCCGTGCCGATCACGTTCGCGCTGAAGACGAAGGACGCCCAGCGCGTCGCGTACGCCGAGTCCTTCGCGGCGCACGTACGTCTCGCGCTCCTCGCCGACGGCAGCCCCACGACGCTTCGCCCGGGGGAGAACACCTACACCCTCGAAGGGGACAAGTGAGCGACGCATGACCACCAGAATCCTTCCGGTCGTCGGCGACGCCGACGCCGCCCGGTCCATCGCCACCCTGCTCAGCCAGCTCCCCGACGCCGAGCCGGCCGCGCCGGTCGCGGATTCCACCTCGCTGATCGACACCCTGGCGCGGCTCGCGGCCGAGTCGATCGACGAACTGCCCGAGGTCGTCCTGGTCCACGAGCGCATCGGTCCGGTGCCCGCCCTGGAACTCATCCGGGAAGTGGCGCTCCGGTTTCCCGCCGTCGGCGTCATCCTCGTCACCACGGACGCGGGCCCGGCGCTGTTCTCGGCCGCGATGGACTCCGGCGCCCGCGGACTGGTCTCGCTGCCGCTCTCGTACGAGGAGCTGATCCAGCGCGTCCAGGCGGCGGCCGCCTGGTCGGTCGGCGTACGGCGCCACCTCGGCCAGGGCGGCGACGTGTTCACCGGCCCCGGCGGCACCGTCGTCACGGTCAGCGGCGCCAAGGGCGGCGTCGGTACGACAGTGGCCGCCGTGCAGCTGGCCCTCGCGGCGAACGCGTCGGGCATGAGCACCGCACTCGCCGATCTGGACCTCCAGGCCGGGGATGTCGCCTCGTACCTCGATGTGCAGTTCCGCCGGTCGGTCGTGGACCTCGCCTCCATCCAGGACATATCGCCCCGGGTGCTGCAGGACGCGGTCTTCGTCCACCCGACAGGCGTCGAACTGCTGCTGGCGCCGGGGGAGGGCGAGCGGGGCGAAGAGGTCAACGAGCGCTCCGTACGGCAGATCGTCAGCGCGCTCCGCAACCGCTACGACATCGTCATCATCGACTGCGGCACCCAGATGAACAGCGCGAACGCCGCCGCGATCGAGATGGCGGACACCACGGTCCTGCTGACGACACCCGATGTGGTGTCGGTCCGGGCGACCAAGCGCCTGGTGCGGCTGTGGGACCGGCTCCAGATCCGCAAGGCGGAGGAGACCGTGACCGTGGTCAACCGGTACGTACGCAACACGGAGATCCAGCCGCCGCTGATCGAGCGGATCACGGGCACCCGGGTCTCCCGGGTGGTGATTCCGGCGAACTTCAAGGAACTGCAGGGTGCCGTCGACGCGGGCCGGATGCAGGACCTGGAGTCGAAGTCCACGGTGAAGCAGGCCCTGTGGGGCCTGGCGGCGGAGCTGGGCCTGGTGAAGGCGCCCGAGGGCGCCGAGAAGCAGGGAAAGCACAAGGGGGACAGCGGCGCGGTCGCGGTCCGGCGCGGTAGAGCGAAGGCGCAGAGATAGCGCGGGTTGACGAGGCTGAGGGGCACGTTGAGCCATGAGCGTTCCAGAAACACGTGTACGTGAACGGGCACGAATAGGCGCACGCCTACGTCCGGTCGTCGGTCGGCGCGACGGCGTGGCCGGGCGGCCGCTCGGTGCCGGGCGGCTCGGTACCGGGCTCCGTGACGACCGGGGCCAGGCGATCATCGAGTTCACCGGCGTGGTGCCGTTCATCCTGCTCACCGCGTTCATGCTGTGGCAGGCCGCGCTGGTCGGCTACACGTTCTCGCTCGCGGGCAACGCGGCGGACGAAGGCGTACGGGCGGCCACGGTCGCGCCGCTGGACCGGAACGGCGCGTGCGAGCGGGCCGCGAAGAAGCACCTGCCCGCCGCCTGGACCGCCAGAGGCATCACCTGCCGCGCCGACGGCGACCTGGTCAAGGCCGAGGTCGACGTGAAGGTGCCGATGGTCATCCCCGGCGTGTTCAACGTGCCGTTCGACATCACGATCCCGGGCCGGGCCGCCGCCGTGAGGGAGAGCTGAGTCATGCGCGAACGCACACTTCACCAGGACCAGGACCAGGACCAGGACCAGGAGCTGAGCAGTACCGGGGAGCCGGGCCGGGAGCCGGGCCGGACCCGGGAGCGGGGCCAGGCCGCCCTGGAATACGTGGGCGTGATCACCCTGCTGCTCCTGGTCGCTCTCGCCGCGATCCAGCTCGGGATCGCCGCCTACGCCGTACAGCAGGCGGGAACGGCCTCGCGGGCCGCCGCCCGCGCGGCCTCGTACCGCGAGGCCCGTACGAACTACGCGGACGCGGGCCGGGCGGCGATGAGCCCCTGGCTCGCCAAGGGGGCCCATTTCACGCTCGGCGGAGGCGGCGACGAGGTCGAGGTGACGGCGAGGGTCCGCATCCCGTCCATCCTGCCCGTCTTCGAGCTCCCGGACGCGAGCAGGAGCGTCACGATGCCCCTCGACTGACCGGATCCGGTACCGACGGACGACCGCACCACACACATGCACAGCCGGCCGGCACAGCACGGCACAAGCACAGCACCACATCAGCAGAACCTGGGAGTTGAGGACATGAGCCTGCGGGCGCGCATCAACAGCCCCGAGCCGACGAACGGGCACAGCGAGGAAAGCGCACTCGTCGGGGTCTACCGCGCCAAGCTCCTGGAGGAGATCGACCTCGCGGAGATGTCCGCGCTCGCCGCGGCGGACCGCCGGGCCCGCCTGGAGCGGGTGCTCGGCCACATCATCAGCCGGGAAGGCCCGGTGCTCTCCACCGGCGAGCGCTCCCAGCTGATCCGCCGGGTCGTCGACGAGGCCCTCGGCCTGGGCATCCTCGAACCTCTGCTCGAAGACGCGTCCATCAGCGAAATCATGGTCAACGGCGCGGAACAGGTCTTCGTGGAGCGCGGTGGCCGGCTGGAGATGCTGCCCATGCGGTTCGCGTCCAACGAGCAGCTGATGCAGACCATCGAACGTATCGTCTCCACGGTCAACCGCCGTGTGGACGAGGCCAATCCGATGGTCGACGCCCGCCTCCCCTCCGGCGAGCGCGTCAACGTCATCATTCCGCCGCTCTCGCTGACCGGGCCGATCCTCACCATCCGGCGCTTCCCGCGCTCCTTCACCCTGCAGGAGATGATCAGCCTCGGCTCGCTGGACGAGCAGATGATGGTCCTGCTGGCCGGGCTGGTACGGGCGAAGTTCAACGTGATCGTCTCCGGGGCCACCGGCACCGGCAAGACGACCCTGCTCAACTCCCTCTCCGGGCTGATCCCCAACGGCGAGCGCATCGTCACCATCGAGGACTCCGCCGAACTCCAGCTCCAGCAGTCCCACGTGATCACCCTGGAGAGCCGCCCGGCGAACGTCGAGGGCAAGGGCCAGGTCACGATCCGCGACCTGGTCCGCAACTCCCTGCGTATGCGCCCCGACCGGATCATCGTCGGTGAGGTGCGTGGCGGTGAGACCCTCGACATGCTCCAGGCGATGTCGACCGGTCACGACGGCTCGCTGGCCACCGTGCACGCCAACAGCGCCGAGGACGCGCTGATGCGACTCCAGACCCTGGCCTCCATGTCGGAGGTCGAGATCCCCTTCGTGGCGATCAAGGACCAGATCAACAGCGCCGTCGATGTGATCGTCCAGCTCACCCGGCACGCCGACGGTTCCCGCCGGGTCACCGAGATCGCCATCGTCGACTCCCACGGCCGCGAGGAGTACCGCATCGTCTCCGTCTGCCGCTACATCGCGCAGCCGATGGCGGAGGACGGCCGGGTCCACGGGAAGTTCGAGTACTACCCGCTGCCCCGCCGGATCGCGGACCGCCTCTACCTGCGAAGTGAACCCGTGCCACCGGCCTTCGGGATCGCCCGTACGGAAGAGCAGCTGGCCGTGCGCAGCTCCAGCGCCTGACCGTACGCAACCGGACAACCCCCGTCCCCGACCACCTGCCCCCTCCCCTTCGCCCACCGAGAAGGTCCTCGTCCGACATGACTGATCTCCCACTCCTGACGATCGGCGTCACACTCCTCACGTGTGTGCTCGCCGTCATCGGCGTGCACGTGTACTCGTCGGGCAAGGCCCAGCGGCAGGCCCTCGTGGACCGCATGGCCCAGACGGGAGAGGTCGTGATGCCCGGCGGCCGGCGCCGGCGCTTCAGCGGCGTCGACCGGCGGCTGCGCACGACGACCCTGGGCAAGCGCATCGAGCGCAAGATCGCGGTGACCGGCCTCGATCTGACGCCCGGTGAGTACGCCGTGTACGTGGTGGGCGGCCTGCTCGGGCTCTACTTCGTCGTCGGCGCGATCTTCGCCCCGTTCTTCGGCATCCTGGCGGCGCTGATCGGCCTGTGGGGCGGCAACGCCTTCCTCAACTGGCAGCGGGTACGGCGTACGGAGGCGTTCATCAGCCAGCTGCCCGAGCTGACCCGGGTGCTCGCGAACGCCACCCAGGCGGGCCTCGCGATGCGCACGGCACTGGCGATGGCCGCCGAGGAACTCGACGACCCCGCCGGCGAGGAACTGCGCCGGGTCGCCGACCAGCTGTCCGTCGGCCACTCCCTGGACGACGCGCTCGGGGAACTCGCGGACCGGCTTCCCTCGCGCGAGCTGGTCGTACTCGTCACCACCCTGGTGCTGTCCAGCCGGGCGGGCGGCCAGGTCGTCAGCTCCCTGCGCAACCTCACGGAGACGCTGGAGGAGCGCAAGGAAACCCGTCGTGAGGTCACGACGATGCTCTCCCAGGTCAAGGTCACGGCCCTGGCGGTGCCGCTGCTCGGCCTCGGCTTCCTGCTGCTGATCAACGCCATGACACCGGGCGCGCTGGACAAGATGACGGGATCGGTGATCGGCCAGGTCGGCACCATCGTCGCCTTCGCCCTGTACGCCGTCGGCTACCTCCTGATCCGGCGCATGTCCCGGATCCAGGTCTGAGGCAGGAGAAAACACCCCATGGAACTTCTGCTCGCAGCCGCCGTGGCGCTCGCCGTGTACGGCGCCTTCCACGGCATCCGCATGTACCGTGCCGACGCCCGGCTCCCCGATGACCTGGCCATCGCCCTGGAGGTCGGCGCCTCCCGCACCACCGCCGTGGGCTCCGGCATCGACCGGCTCGGCATCCGCTGGGCCCCCTCCGTACTGCGCTGGATGGGACCCAAGCGGGTCGACGCCCTGCGCCGCCGGCTCGACATGGCGGGCAACCCGGGCGGTCTGACCGTCGACCGCTTCGCGGCGCGCCGGGCCGTCTACGGCGGCCTGGGCGCGTTCGCGGCACTCGCCATGATCACCAGGGGGCAGCCGGTCATCGCGGTGGTCGCCCTGGCCTTCGGCCTGGTCTGGCCGGACGTGATCATCCGGGCGGCCATCCGGCGGCGCAAGTCGGACATCGAACGCACCCTGCCCGACTTCCTCGACGTCCTCGCCGTCGTCGTCTCGGCCGGCCTGGGATTCCGCCAGGCGCTGGACCGCGTCTCGGAGAAGTACACCGGCCCCTGGTCCGACGAACTGCGCGTCACGCTGCGCCAGATGGACATGGGCGTCAGCCGCAGGGACGCCTTCGACCAGCTGCGGAAGCGGAACGCCTCCGAGCAGGTGTCGATGTTCGTCACGGCACTCCAGCAGGGCGAGGAGCTGGGCGCGCCCATCGTCGACACACTGATCCAGATCGCCAACGACATGCGGCGCGCGGACGCCCAGAGCGCCCGGCGCAGTGCCGCCCAGGCGGTGCCGAAGAGCACGCTGGTCGTGACGATGGTGATGCTGCCCGCGACCATGATCCTGATCGTCCTGAGCTTCTACTACGGCTCGGGGGTGGACTTCGCGAACATCCTGTCCGGATGACCGGCCGGCGCCCGTCCGTACGCGTCGTGCCCCGTTCAGCCCGTTCAGCCCGCCCAGCCCGCCCAGCCCGCCCAGCCCGTCCTGATCGTCCTGCTCGTCCGAACGGGAGGTGACCCCATGGCCCCCATGACCCACAAGACCCTGACACTCACCGGCGGGAACACCAGCGAGGTGCCGCGTTCGGCGACGAGCGCGCCGAGCCATGTGCCACCCCTCCCGATCCAGGTCAACGCCCTGCAGGCGCTGTGCCGGCAGACCTTCGGCTTCCGGCTCGCGATGATCGCGCTGGCCACCCCTTTCGCCCTCGCTCATACGAAGCCGGGGTTCGGCACCTGGCTCGTCGGCTCGGCCGTGTTCCTCACCTTCATGGGCTCGTACGTCCTGCTGCGCGACTGGGAACGCTTCGGTCCCGTACTGCTGCGCCACCCCGCGCTGCTCGCCGCCGACATGTTCTGCGGCTCGCTGCTCCTGGCGACGGCGTCCCCGGACTCGACCCTCGCCTACGTCACCATCTGTACCCCGCTGCTCGCGGGGCTGGTGTACGGCTGGCGCGGTGCGGCCCTCTTCGCCGTACTCCAGTCGCTGATCATCGCCGCCGCGTACGCCGTCAACAGTGACGCGGACGCCGGGTTCGGCGCGCTGCTCCTGCCCGGCCTGTGCGTGATGGCGGGCGCGATCGGCAGCACCCTGCGCAACCTGATGCTCGGCTTCGGCACCGCCAGCCAGGCCCTCACCGAGGCCCGCGCCCGGCTCGCGGTGAACGAGGCGGTCGAGGAGGAGCGGGCCCGCCTCGCCCGTGAGATGCACGACTCGGTGGCCAAGACCCTGCACGGCCTGGCCATGGCGGCGGACGGCCTCGCCCACTCGGCGGACCGCATCGACCCGAAGCTCGTCAAGTACCAGGCGGAACTCGTAGGTCGCTCGGCACGGCGGGCGGCCGCCGAATCGCGCGAACTCCTCTCGGACCTGCGCCGGGAGTCGGGGCTGGACGGCGGAGTCGACGTACTCGCCGAACTGCAGTCACGCACCGACGACTTCGCGCTCCGGCACCGGGTGACGGCATCCTTCCGGCGGCTCGGAGAGTCGCCCGTACCGACCGTTCCGCACGCGATCGCGCGGCACGCGCTGACGATCGCCACGGAGGCGATGGAGAACGCGCAGCGCCACGCGCACCCCACCTTCGTGGATGTCTCGGCCGGCGTCGTGGGCGGTGTGCTGCTCATCAGCGTGTACGACGACGGCAAGGGACTGCCGCCCGGCACGACCCTCGGCGACCTGCGCCGGGCGGGCCATTTCGGCCTGGTCGGCATGGTCGAGCGGGCCGCGTCGATCGGGGCCCGCATCAGCATCGGCAAGGGACGGGCCACGAAGGGCACGGAAGTACGGCTGGAGTTGTCGGCGGCGGTCCTGGGCTCCCAGCAGCTCGCACCGCAGCCCGTACCCACAGATTTCGCACCGCCCCCCGCACCCGCGGGTTTCGCACCGCCCCCTGTTTCCACCCCCCGAACCCTCTGAGAGGAGGCCGCGGTCATGCCGGACGAGAGCTCCAGCGGTTCCAGCAGTCCCGCCAGTCAGCACGCCACGGAATTCCCCGTCTTCCCCCATCCGCCCTCGGCGGAGACGCCGTTGCGCGTCGTGGTCGCGGACGACAACCCGGTGGTACGCGCCGGTCTCACCGTCCTGCTCTCCGGACGCGACGACCTCGAAGTCGTCGCGGAGGCCTCGGACGGCCGTCAGGCGTACGAGGAATCCGTACGGCATCGCCCGGACGTCATCCTCCTGGACGTACGTATGCCGGGCGTGGACGGGATCTCCGCGCTGCCTCATCTGGTGAGCCTGGCGCCCGTACTGATGATGACGTACAGCCGGGAGAGCGAGATCGTCCACGAGGCACTACGGCTGGGCGCGGGCGGCTACCTCGTCCACGGCGAGTTCACAGCCGACCAACTGGTCCTCGCGGTACGAGACATCAAGCAGGGCCGGGCACACTTCACCCACTCCGCGTCGAGCGCGCTGCTGGCGGGGCTGCGGGGAGGCGGTCCGGAGAGCGCCGGGGCGCCGTCCGGGCCGCTCCCGGAAGGGCTGGGGACGGCGTTCACAGCGCCGAGGAAACCGTCTGCTTCCGCACACGTGGCCACGGTCCATTCGATCCTTCCCCCGGCGATTCCCATGCCTGGACCCCAGATCGACCATGTCCTGAACCCGCAACAATTCGCTGTCAACCCTTCGCAACCGCAAGGGAATGTGCCACATTCCTCTCAGGCCAGGCAACAGACCGGAGCCGCGGGGACCCCGCACGCGGAGCTGAGTCAGCGGGAGGTGGAGATCATGGACCTGATCGCGTCGGGAATGACCAACCAGCAGATCGCCGCCGCCTGCTTCATCAGCCAGAAGACGGTCAAGAACCACATCAACCGCATCTTCGCCAAGCTGAACGCCGGCAGCCGCGGCGAGGCCATCGCCCTGTGGAACGGCACCACACGAGGCGGGGTGGCCCACCATGGCTGAGCGCGCACCGGACACCGCACCGGCAGGCACCACACCGGCGGGCACGGCACCGGCGGGTACGGCACCGGCGGGCACCGCACCGGGCGGACGGAAGAAGGCCCAATCCCTTGGCTGGGCCCGATTTTGGGCCCTCAGACCCATGTTGGAGGGACTGCCCCCGGCGTACGTTTCTCATGTCGCCAGCGAGACCGGCCAGGAGGAAGCCGGAAGCGCGAACGACACCAAGGACTCGTACGAGTCGGCCGGTACACGGCCGGCCGACACCGGAGGAGAACACCATGTCGAACATCACGCTGAAGGCCGCCACCGCCACCAAGCTCTACGTCGGCACCTGGGCGAACACGGCCGTCAAGACGATGAAGAGCCGCAGCGACAAGGGCCAGGGTGCCGTCGAGTACGTGGGTGTGATCGTGCTGGTGGCGCTGATCATCGCGGCGCTGGTGGGCTCGGGTGTGGCGGACACCATCGCGACGGGTCTGACCACCAAGGTCGGCGAGATCCTCGGCGGCTGATGGTGCGCAGACTTCACGAGACAGGGCAGGCCGCTCCCATCTACATCACGATGGTGGCGGGCCTGCTCTTTCTTGCGCTCGCGTTCTTCGCGGTCGGCCAGGCCGGCGCCACACGTAACGGCGCCCAGTCGGCGGCGGACGCCGCGGCACTGGCAGCCGCTCAAGAGTCCCGGGACGCGTTCCTCCTCGGGGACCTGCTGGATCCCGGTCATCTGGACGACATCTTCAACGGCAACCCGATCGGCACCGCCGACGGCTGTGCGGCGGCAACGCGCTTCGCCGACCAGAACAAGGCCGATGTGGATGTCGACGCGGGGGGCTGCGGAAGGATCGGTGGCTTCAGGTGGGGGTTCACGGTCCACGTCATCACGCAGGAGCCGATGGGCGACAGCGTCCTGCCGGGGACCGGCAACGAGAAGGCCAGGGCCCAGGCGACGGCGATCGTCACGTCCCGGTGCTCGTTCGAGCCCGCCGAGGATGAGGAAGAGCCGTCGGACGGCGGAGACGAGGACGAACCGGGCGACGACAAGCCGGTGTCGCCGGGCGAACTCGACTGCGGCGGGACGAAGTGGCCCATCGATCCGGAGCATCTTGACCGCCTGCCGAGCCTGGCCGATCTATTCTCCGTTCGTCTGGCCCAGGACTGACCGCGAGCGAACGCAAAGGAACAGCACTCATGAGTATGTGGCGTGGAGCGAAGGCGCGCAGGGCGGCGGGGGCCGCCCTCGCTGCGGTGGCCTTGACCATCTCCCTGACCGCTTGTGGCGGTGGCGACGGAGACGGACAGAAGGCGGGGGGCGGTAACACGCCGTCCTCTGCTCCCAGCAAGGAGACGTCGACGGACGACGGCAACGGTGGCAACACGGTGCCGGACACCAGCGTGACCTTGGCGACCATCATCGGCAGCAATGGGTTTCAGTTCGTCATCAACACCGCCGTCCGTGACGCGGGTGGATTCCTGACGGTCACGGGGAGCATCAAGAACACGACTGACAAGCAGATCTACGCCCCCATTCAGTGGAACGGCCAGGAGACCCAGGTCAAGCGCACAGGCCCGTCACTCGGGGGCACGACCCTGGTGGACAAGACGGAGAAGAAGCGCTACTACGTGTTGCGGGACACCGATGGCTTCCCTCTGACCACTACGGGTGTCACCGGCGTCAAGGCCGGCGAGAGCATCGCCTTCTTCGCGCAGTTCCCCGCACCGCCGGACAGTACATCGCAGGTCGATATCCAGGTTCCGATGATGCCCTCCGCCACGATTGAGATCTCCTGATGCGTGCCACGAAGCCCCGGGCGCGCGGAGCCTCCCGGCGGCCGGCGGCGACAGCCCTCGCCGCCGTCCTGCTGCTCACCAGCGTGCAGTTCACCCTGGCGGCCGGCGCGCGCGCCGACGACGCCCCCAGCGTTCCGCCGGGGACCGAGTCGACCTCGCCGCCCCCCGAGGTCGACGGCACGGCTCCGGGGCTGAAGCTCCGGGACGGCGCCACCCTCGCCCCGGCCAAGGTGCTGGACATCGTCTCCGTCGTCGAGTCCGAGGGCGGCGAGGAGCGCCGTGAGGACACCCCCGAGAACGTGAAGATCGCCCTCCAGGCCGAGGTCCTCTTCGGCAAGGACAGCGCCAAGCTGTCCCCGGCGGCGAACGAGCGCATCGCGTCCATCGTCGCGGAGATCAAGAAGCAGGGCGCGACCACGGTGCGTGTCTTCGGCTACACGGACAACCTCGGTTCCGCCGCGCACGGCGACGTGCTCTCCAAGGCGCGCGCGGAAGCCGTCCACGGTGTTCTGGACCACGAACTGGCCTCCGCCGGGATCACGTACGAGATCCGTGGCTACGGCGAGCAGTACCCGGTCGCGGACAACAGCACCGAGGAGGGCCGCAAGAAGAACCGCCGCGTGGAGGTCTCCTTCCCGCGCGGGGCGGGCGGCAGCTCCGAGGGCTGACACGGCTGTAGGGTCTCGGATTTCTTGGCCGACTCTCAGAGGGGATGGCCAAGTGGCGGCAGATATGTCGTAGTTCTGAGACTGCCAGTTCAGGCGGTTCACTCGTTTGGGTGGCCCGGACTTCGGTTCGGGCCACCCAAGCAGTGATCGGTGCGGGATGGGAATTGCTGCTGCACAGGGTGTCGAAGCCCGGGGTGGCCTTCACCTTCGGCTGGATCCGTCAGCTGGTGGAGTCGCGGGGGTGGCGGTACGAGGCCCGGATCGAGCCGCCACCGGTGGATCTGGATAACATCCGGTTCCTGGCCGGATACCGCAGGGGCCGGCTGTTCGGCCCGGCGCTCATGGATGAGTCGGCCAGGTGGAGCTTGACGGAGTCTCTCTGGGCTGGCCACGGGCTGGCTGCCGAGTCGTTCAGAGCCTCAAGTTCGAGCCCCCGTAATGCATATGCTCCGCAAGCAGGACTTCACCCTCGATCTCGGCACGCCCATCAGCCCTCGTATGTGGTGGTCTCAGGACCTCGAAGACCTGGACTGAGTGCACCTGTGGTGGGCCAGGAACGTGAGAATCAGGGGATGACGACGCTCTGTGAGGCCGGGCTCCGGGGTAAGTGCGTATCAGGCGCCGGGTTCCTCCTGGCCGGCGGAGATCGCTTGCCGGTGCGAGAGGGTGATGCGGCGCTGGGCCGGGTCGATGTCCAGGATCTTCACGGGGAGTGCGTCGCCGACGTGGACGGCCAACTGTGGATGATCCGGGTGCCCGTCTCCCAGTTCGGTGTTGTGCACCAGCCCCTCGAAGCCCGAAGCCGTCCAACGGCCGCTCGGTACCGAAGTGCGCGAGAGACGGAACCTGCGGCTCGCGCACCGCCAAGCGCTCGATGCCGGTGTCCGAGGCGAACGCCTCGATCGCTTGAAGGTAGGCATCCTCGACCTGGGCGTGGTCGCTGACCGTGTCCTTGGCACCGGTGTAGTGGCCGTGTTCATCACGGTCGGCAGGGCCGTACTTGGTGACGCGATAGACGTAGGGCAGCACGCCCCCATCTTCCCGTACGGGTCAGACGCGGCCCGAGGAAATGCCACCACGCACTGAGTGGCCAAGCACTCAGATCTCGAATTCCGAGCCGATGTTGTTCCACATGAACTCGCCCCTCCAGTCCGCCTTGCCGGCGGCCCAGCCGAGCAGGGCGGTCAGGATCTTCTCCTGGGAGATGGTCCGCGTCTGATAGTGCTCGGCCGCTACGCCGTCCCGGAATTCGAATTGGTACGTGTTGTCGTCGCGCAGCAGTACCTGGATGTACCAGCTGCCCTCGATGCCCTCCTGCACACGCTCCAGGATCAGATGGGCGTTCCCCCGACGGAGGTTCGCCACCATCCTTCCTATCGCCGGCTTCGAAGGTTTCTCCTTCACGAGCCCGGCCGCGTCGGTTGCGATCAGTATGGCGTGATTCTCCACCATGGCGCTGACAGTACCTCGGTGAGCAGGGAGAACACTCCCTGGGACCATTGGCTGGTGACCACATGGATGCGCTGCTACTGGGACGAGGAAGACACCTGGTTCTACTTCGAGGTCGATGCCGAAGGCTGGGTGGTGGTCCGGCAGATCGAGCTCGAAGGGCCTGACCTGACCCCGATCGCGGCTGCCTCCCTCGAAGAATGGCAGCGAGCCCATGACGCAGGCCGCCTCGACGAGTACGACAGCAGGTTCGGGATCACCGCCGAACTGCCCGTCTCCGAGTGGGAAGGCCACGACCCGCTGCCGCTCACCTCCGAGGAATTCGAAGAGGTCTGGAAGGCCGCCCGCCAGGACATCGCCGCCCGTCCGTCGTGATCGCCACAGCGGTCGTGAGGAAATGCCACCGATCCTGAGACAAGAGCACCGGCCACTGCGTGAGACAACCTGAGAAACAGCTGGTCAGCGTGACGCCCTATGACGTCAACCGCGAGCCCCCACAGTTACCTGCACGAAGGGCCCGGTCCGCGACGTACGGCGCTGCGGACCGGGTTGCTCCGTGTGGGGGAGCCGGGGCTCGGCGTGGGCCGGCCTCGTCCGTCCCGCGCCGGTGGCGGACCGTCCCCCTTCGCTGTCTCCCTGCCCTGGCGAGCGGATCGAAGGGCCGCTGGGGCCGAGGTTAGGTCCGGAGACCCATGCGGGAGTGGCCTCCGGCTTGTTAGCCTGCGCCCGCCGGACAAGTGCGGTCGGCCGTGGTCGACTGCGGCGCATGGCTCGGGAGATGGGGAAACGGATGAGGACGAGCACCACAGCTATGTCACCCCGCACCATCCTGGCCGCAGCGGCCGCCGCACTCGCACTGGGGCTCGCGGGCGCCTGTGGGGGCGGAGGCGTGGAGAAGGAAGCCGCCGCGGTGGCCCTCACCGGGGACGCGGCGCCCGGTCAGGCCTTACGGCCGAGCCAGATCGGCACCGGCGGCGGCAGCGGCACCGGCACCGGCGGGAACGCCTCCGCTTCCGGCGGCGAAAGAGTGCTCAGCCAGGCCGAATTGGACCGGGCCATCCTCGCCGCCGACGACGTTCCCGGTTTCACCGTCGATCCGGCGGACGGACCGCCGCCGGGGGCCGAGACCGCCGACCGGGCCGAGTGCGCGCCCCTCATCGCCCTGATCAACGGCCGCCCGGAGCCGCTCGCCCAGGCCACGGCGTACCGGCGGATCGCCGACGCCGCGGACAGCCTGACCACCATCTCCGAATTCCTCACCGCGCACGGTCCGCAGGCGGCGAGCATCCTGCTCGGCCGGCTGCGCGACGCCGTCGAGGCATGCGCCGACGGCTTCACCGCGACCGGCGGGGGCAGCTCGTCCCACTACACCGCCGTGAAACGGCTGCACGCGGTTGAGGACGGCGACGAAGCGGTCGCCTACCAGGTGACCGGCGACCGCGAGGGGCTGCCCTTCCCGCTGATATTCCATGTCGTACGGGTCGGCGGCACCGTGGCGACGTTCCACGCCGCGGACCCCGACGGTGTCGGGGCGCCGCAGCTGCCCGACGCCCTGCTTTCCGCCCAGGCGGCCAAACTCAAGTAGTCCCGTTCGGGGGGCGCTTACCCGTCCACGCTCAGCCGGGTGCCCTGCCGTACCCCCCACCGGGCCATCGCCCCGGCCTCCGCCTCCAGCACATGGCGGGCGCGCAGGCGCGGCAGAGGCATCCGGCCCGGCTTCAGCGTATGCACGTCGATGACCTTCAACTCCTTGTCCAGATAAGCGACGTCGATCGCGAAGCGCATCCGGAAGGTGTGCACGCTGTTGCACGGGGTGATCAGCAACGCCCCCTCGATCCCGTCCCGGCCGAGCAGGCCGCGCCGCCGCGTCCCGTACGAGGCGGCGATCTCCAGCTCCACCGGTGCGTCGTGCTCCGGGACCGTCAACTTCCCTCTGCCGTTCAGCCATTTACCCATGGGCGTGACCGTAGCGCCCGCCGTACCGACTGCCTCCCGTAGGGCCGGTCTTTCCGGGACCCGGTGCGGGGAGTGGGCCCCTGGACCCATGCCCCCGGCCGCTCCCCGTCCTAAGCTCGGCGCTGTGTACGCCTCGCTGATCACCGTCGCCGCTCTCTGGGGGGTGGCCACCGGACTGCTGCTGCCGCGTGCCGCGTACCGTCTCTCGGTCGAACCCGAGGACGCGTGGCGGGCCGGCTGCCCGGCCGGCCACCCGATCACCGGACCCGCCCGCGGGTGGCTCGGTCGTGCGGGCTGCCCGAGCTGCGAGGTGACCGTGCCCTCGCGTACGGCGACAAGCCCGGGTAGCGACGCTCCCGTGCCCGACGCATCCGCCACCGGCGTTCCCGAGCCCCCACCCGGCCCCTTGTCACCACCTGTCCCGCTGCCCCCACCGGGCCCGGTGGCTTCGGCGCCCGTCGTCGTACCCCCAGCGACCCGTTCGGTCCGATACGCCCCTTCCTTCCTCGTCCCCCCGCTCACCGGGCTCGCCTGCGCCGCGCTCGCCGCTGCCACCGGACCCCGCCCCGAGCTCGCCGTGTGGCTGCTGCTCGCGCCGTTCGCCGTACTCCTCGCCCTCGTCGACCGCAACGTCCGCCGCCTCCCCGACCAGCTGACCCTGCCGCTGGCCGCCGGGGCCCCCGTGCTGCTCGGTCTGGCCGCTCTGCTGCCCGGCGACGGCGGGACGTGGACGACGGCGCTGCTGGGCGGACTCGCCCTCGGCGCCTGCTACTTCATCCTGTTCGTGATCAACCCGAACGGCATGGGCTTCGGCGACGTCAAGCTCGCGCTCTCGCTCGGTGTCGCCCTCGGCTGGTACGGCTGGCTCGTGCTGTTCGTCGGCGCCTTCGCCGGATTCCTGCTCGGCTCGCTCTACGGCCTCGGGCTGATGCTGCTGCGCCGGGCGGGCCGGGGGACGGCGATCCCCTTCGGCCCGTTCATGATCGCCGGAGCCCTGCTGGGCATCCTTCTCGGAGCTCTGGCCGCCGCCTGACCCGCGGGCCGGGCCGGCTCGTGGGCGGGCTGACTCATGGGCCGGGCCACGCTTCGCGGTGCTCGGAGCCGTACGGCGGCCATAAGCCGATGGCCCGGGAGACCGCCCCGCTGCGACCATGGCCCGATGCCTCGTACCCACCGTACGTTCGAAGAGCTGATCGCCGAGGCCGCGGCCGTGTCCGTCGACGGCTGGGACTTCTCCTGGCTGGACGGCCGGGCCACCGAGGAGCGCCCTTCCTGGGGCTACGCCCGGGCCATGGCCGAGCGGATGTCCCGCGCCTCGGCCGCCCTCGACATCCAGACCGGCGGTGGTGAGGTCCTCGCCTCCGTACCGCGACTGCCGCCGCTCACCGTGGCCACCGAGTCCTGGCCGCCGAACATCGCCCGTGCCACGGCCCTGCTCCATCCGCTCGGTGCCGTCGTCGTCGCAGACCCGGACGAGCCGCCGCTGCCGTTCGCGGACGGCGCCTTCGACCTCGTCGTCAGCCGCCACCCGGTGAAGGCGTGGTGGGACGAGATCGCCCGGGTCCTGCGTCCCGGCGGTACGTACTTCTCCCAGGAGGTCGGGCCGGCCAGCGTCTTCGAACTGGTCGAGTACTTCCTGGGGCCGCAGCCGCCCGCCGCGCGGTCCGTTCGCGACCCGGAGCGGGCCGGGCGGGACGCCCAAGCGGCCGGCCTCGATGTCGTCGATCTGCGGACGGCTTCGCTCCGCACCGAGTTCCACGACATCGGAGCCGTCGTCTACTTCCTGCGGAAGGTGATCTGGATGGTGCCCGGCTTCACGGTCGAGCACTACCGGGACCGGCTGATCGCGCTGCACCGCCGCATCGAGACCGAAGGCCCCTTCGTGGCCACGACGACCCGCTTCCTGATCGAGGCCGTCAAGAGGAGTTCGCGGGGAAGCGAGAAGGCTTGACCGAGCGTCGCGGGCCAGGGAAAGGGGGGCATTTCCGCTCCGGCGATCCCACCGTGGTGTCACCAGTATTTAATGGCAGGGCAGTTGACCGCGCGCGGAGAGGTTTCTAGTGGGTTTTTCACGGGGTGCAGGAGTGCATGAAGCCGATTCCATCGAGGCCGGCGAGGTGACCTGACCATGGCATCGGACTTCGCACGGCTGATGAAGCAGGACTTCGGGGACCTGGAGGAGGCGGCGTCCGCCTGGCGGAAGCTCGCCACCGAGGCCGACGAGGGCGTGGACCGGCACCGTTCCCAGGTGACCGGGCCACTGCACGCCACCTGGAAGGGGGACGACGCCGACCGCGCCCTGTTCTACCTGGAAGACGTGGAGTCGCGGCTGGGGATCGTCCAGACCGAGGGCATGGCGATCGCCGTCGTGCTGGACGACGTACGGGCCGAGATGTCGGGCGCGCAGACCAATCTCCGTAACGCGGTCCAGCGGGCCGAGGAGAACCACTACACGGTGGACGACGACGGCCGGGTCAGCGACCCGACCACCGCCGACCTCCCGCACAACGACCCGGACACCCGGCAGATCATCCAGGACCGTGCCGGGCCGCGCAGCGAATACCAGCAGTGGATCGACGACGCGCTGGACATGGCCCGTAAAGGGAGCGCCGACGGCAGCCGGGCCTTGGGGATGCTGAACGGCGATGTCCTGGACAGTACGAACCACGGCGGTTCGGCGGAGTCCGCCCAGGACGTGAGGGACGCCATGAAGGCCGTGGGCCTGCAGGCCCCGCAGATCCCGGAGAAGGACCCGAAGGCGGCGGCCGCGTGGTGGGACGCGCTGAGCCCGGAGGAGCGACGCGAATACGCCACGCTCTACCCGAGGGAGATCGGGGCCACCGACGGCCTTCCCACGACCGTACGCGACGACGCGAACCGTACGGCGCTCACGCAGGAACTCAACGCCATCGAGGAGGGCGACCCGAAGGCCCTCTACCCCGGCGCGAGCCAGGATGAGTTGAACCAGCGCCAGCACAATCTCCAGCTCCTCCGCGACCGGATCGAGCAGGGCGACTCCGCGCCTCCGGGCAAGGAGCTGTACGTCCTCGGGTACGACTCCGAGGGGGAGGGGCGGGCGATCATCGCGATGGGCAACCCGGACACCGCCGACCACACCGGGGTCCTGGTCCCGGGCACCAACACCACGATGGACAGCGTTCCGGGGCAGCTCACCCGGCTCGGAAAACTTCAGGATGCCGCCGGAAGAAACGAGCCCGACGGCGGATCGGTGGCGATGGTGAGCTGGCTGGGATACGACGCCCCGGAGGCTTCCGCGACGGACTTCAACAGCGTCGGCGGAACGGGACGCGCCCACGACGCGGCCCCCGACCTGCGCCAGTTCGTCGAGGGGACGCGTGCGTCGCACGAGGGCCCGCCCAGCCACACCACCGTCCTCGGACACAGCTACGGATCGACCGTCGTCGGCGCCGCGGCGGCCGGCGGCCAGGGTCTCGGGGCGGACGACGTCCTGGTGGTCGGAAGCCCCGGCATGACCGTCGACCGGGCGTCGGACCTCCAGATGGACCCTGACCACGTCTGGGCCGGTGGGGCGAAGGACGACGGTGTCATCGACTGGGCCTCCGATCTGACGCTCGGCGACAACCCGCTGGAAGAGCCCTTCGGCGGGCGCAACTTCACGGTCGACACGAGCGGCCACAGCGGCTACTGGGACGAGGGAAGCGCCTCGTTGGACAACCAAGGCAAGATCATCGCAGGTGTGCCGCCGGCAGAGACTCCCAAGGAGGAGAACGATGTCCCCTTCCTGCCCTGGTAGGTCCCGTCCGCTCCGGGTCCCCTTCGGTAGATCCCGCCCGTTCCGGACCTTCCTCGGCAGGTCCCGTCCGCTCCGGGCCGCGCTGGTCGTGGCCGCCGTACTCATCGCAGGAGGCTGCATGCCCTTCACCGACGACAAAGAGGACATCAACGCCCCGCTGCCCCGCATGAGCAGGGAATCCGCCCTGACCTGGGCGAAGGAATACACCAGTTACCTGGGCACCGTGGCGGCCGTCGACATCGACCGCGCCACCGAGGTGACGCACTACGAAGATTGCGTGGGGGAGGGCGACGAGGTGGCCGAGGACGGCCGCTTCAGCCTCTTCTACTACGTCTTCGCGGAAGTCCCCACCGAACAGCAGACCGATGTCGTCAGGAAGCTGAAGAGCCGTCTGGCGAAGGAGGGATTCGAGGTGACCGGCTACCGCGAATACCAGGACTCCCGCTACACCGCCACGTTCTCCGCACGCCACGAGAAGGACGGCTACTCGGTGATGTCCGATCCGGGCAAGCCACACAAGGGCGCGCCGTCGTCCATGTCCTTCGGCGTCCGTACCCTCTGCATGCTTCCGCCCGGCGTCAAGCAGCAGCAGTTCTGAGAGGTGACGATCGATGTCAGGACAGACCGAGGCCGACCCCGCTGAGCTGCGTGCCTCCGCGCACGCCGAGGAGGGGATCGCCCAGGCGATGAAGGGCCCGTCCGACAAGGCCGTAACCGAATCCGGCGCGGCGGCCGGGGCGTTGGAGGGCTGGTCGGTCGGCCCCTCGCTGCGGACCCTGGCGGACAGCTGGAAACCGGCCCTGAACGGGCTGCGGGAACGGATGCGGACGGGCGCCGACAACCTGCGTACGTCGGCGGACGGGCACGAGTGGAACGAGCAAGCCACGGCCAAGGACTTCGAGGGCCTGGAAGGCACCGGGACCCTCTCCGCTCCGGCCGCCGGCATCACGCATCCGGTGGCCCGTGCCCCGGAGGGGCCCTGGAATCCGGCCGACACCTCCACCGGCCATGCGTTCGGCCCGCCGCCCGGTGACTTCGATATCACCGCGCAAGACCCGCGCGGCGGTTACATGATGCCGACGTATGACGGCGACGGCGCGACCGGTAGCTGAAGTCCGGGCGGTGTCAGGGCCAGGAAACGGTCCCCGCGTCTCGTACGGGACGCGGGGATCTCTCGGGCCCATTCCAGGAGAGTCTTCTTCCTCAGGCCGGGGGCCGGTCGATCGATCCAGCACCGGAGCGGTCGATCCACTCGGCCAGATGATCCGGATCGGCGGGAGAATTGTTGTTCGGCTTCCCCCAGGTCCAAACGGTGACCGACTCCCTGAGTTAAATCGCGGCCGCACGCGCGAGCCCTCGATCACAGGGCAGCTGACGTCTCCCCTCCGACGGGCAGAGCCCGCTTCAGGACCACCCATATCGGAAGCCCCTGGCCTTCGTCGGCGGAGACGTATCCGTACTCAGCAGCGATCTGCAGGGTCCGTACCGCGCCGAGCCGGCGGAAGTAGCTGTCGTCGATCTCCAGACGGCCGTCCCGGTGAGACCACAGTGTGTCGGTGGTGTGGTCCATCAAGGGGCGGGCGGCCACAGCATCGAAGACAGCGCGCAATTCGCCTTCCAGCCAGCGCACATCCATGGAACGCTCCCGGCGCACGCGTGCCCGGCTCAGCCACATCCGGCGGCGTAGCCGCCACCGGCGGCCACCAGCCAGATGGACCGGCAACCCACCATCCCCTTCGAGGAGACCGTTGATGACGTTCAACGTCAACAACACGATGAACGTCGGAACAGCCAACGGCAACCACAGTGGCGGGAACCAGAGAAATTGCCAGATGTAGCGGATGCGCAGCAGCGCCGCGGACTTGGCGGGTCGCGGCGCCGCGCGGGGATCCCCGTGCAATGTATTCATGAGGCGCATCAGATCCGTCTCGGCCGCGAGGCCCAGGCCTCCTCCCGCGTGCGGCTGACCGCTCGCTGAGGGAAGCGGTCTTCCGAAGACCAGCCACACGGGCAGGTCCCTGCCGTTGTCGGCGGACACGTAACCGTATTCCGCCGCGATCCGCAGCGCCTGTGCCGCTCCCAACTGGCGGAAGTAGCTGTCGTCGACCTCTACTCGGCCGTCCTTGTGGTATCGGACCGTTCCGGCGGTGTCGCTTCCCGGAGTCTTTCTGCCGTCGAACAACGTTCGGAATTCGTCTTGGAGCCACGGCAGATCTGTGGAGGATTCCCGGCGCATCCGTGCCCGGTTCAGCCACATCCGTCGACGTAGCCGCCAACGGCGCCCGGTGGCCACATAAGGAAGTCCGCTGTCCGCGTCGAGCAGGACGGACATCGCGTACAGCACACAGAAAGCGAGGAGGGCAGGAAGAGCCAGTATCACCCAGAGCAAAGGGAACCAGAGTATCTGGAAGACGTAACGGGCACGCGCCATCGAGAGGGGCTTCGCCGCCCGCGGTGCTGATCTCGGGTCTTTGCGCGGTTCAGTCATCTGGAGATTCTTCCTGTTTTCGCTCATCCGAACAGATTGATGACGGAGGCGACGCTCCCGATGGCGTTCCTGGCCTGATCGACCTTCTCGTGCACTGTGTCCGACAGATAATCGACTTCCCCTGAGGAATACCGCACGCCTTCCTTGTAGAGATCTTTCGCGCCTGTGACGGCCTCGTTCCCGCGGGCGACCCAGGAGCGAGGGTCTATGTACTTGATTTCTCTGCCGGCGCTGTCGGCGACCGATCTCACCGAGTCGGCTATCGCCGGAATGTGCTTCAAGGGTGTGTGCTCGATGAGTTGCGGCATCATCTTCTGAAAAGCGCGATCCGTGAGGTGAGTCCCCGCCTTGTACAGGTTCGCGTCGCCGAGGTGTCTGGCCACTGCGACACCCAGACGGTCCCTGAAGGTGTCAGCAGTTATATGAATCGCCTCCACCTCTCTGCCCAGAACGCCGAATTGACGTGCGACCTGCCCTGCGGCATCCTGGCCGATCCTGGCTGTGCCTCCCACCACGTCGACGATATCGCCTGCTCGCTGGAGTGCGTCCGACGCTTTCGCCCCCACCTCCGCCACATTCAGCGGGATCTTGACGCCTTTGAAAGCTCCCAAGCCGACCTTGCCGTACCGCGCGACATCACCGAAGGGAATGAAGCCGACGAGATCCAGGCCGATATCCGTCCATGAACCATTTTTCGCGCCCAGCGCCCAGCCACTCACATGGAAACCCAGAGCGGCCGCGTTGAGGATCATTCCGATGGCTTCGAAGACCACGGCACCGATGACTGTTTCGGAGAAGATCAGCGCGAGAACGTCACAGGCCGCGCTGGCCAGCCCCAGCCAATCGCCGATCTGGTAGATGAGATCGGCATGCTCCTTCAGCCATGTGCTGATGGCGGTCCCCAGCGACTTGAGCTCGTCACCCAGGTTGCTGAGAGTGTCCAGGAAGCTCTCGAAGAGCCCCGGTTCGTCCGGTGCGCTATCAGCAGCCCTGTGGATCGCCTCGGCCGCGGCGCGTGCCGCGGCCGCGTGGGCGTCGAGGAGGTCGTGTGCCTTCTTCAGGATGTGGTTGAGCGCCGCCTGAGCCTCGTTGACCCGCTTCGACGCGTAGTCGATCCGTCCCTGTGCATCCTGTAGCGCCTCGTCCGTGGCGAAGGTCTGCCCTACGAGATGCAGGTCCGGGTTGTTCTCGGCCTGGCTGAGGACCCGGCGTGCCTCTTCCGCCTCGGACTCGTAGCGCGCGGCGATCGACTGGAAATCCGTCAGCTCAACGTTCCACCTGTGCAGCACGGCTGCCGCGTCGATCAGTGAATGGTGCCCCTCCGCAAGGTACTTCGGCAGTGCACCGACCTTCTTCGAGAATCCGGCGGCTGCCTCCCCTTCCCAGATCCCGTCGCTCGTTCCCAGACGCGACAGCGTGCTGTGAGAGTCGTTCAGCTGATTGCCGACCCTGCCCAGGGTGGTGGCAAGATGCTCCACCGATGCCGGACTGCCCGGAGCCGGATCGAATCCGAGCGCGTCAAAAATGTGTGTACTCACGCTGTGGTCCCCCCTTGACGGCGATCAGCCGAAATCGGAAAGCGACGGTGTGGCTTCGACCGTTGTGTCATCTGCCTGTGGGGCGTCGCCGAAGGTGACGGTGTCGGCAATGTCGGCCAGGACGGCCTGGTAGAGGTGCAGGTCCCCAACGTCAGAGGTACTCAGGCAGAGCAGCAGCAGCCGGTTCTCTGCGGGAAACGGAATCCAGACCTCGATGCGTACGAGAAAGCGTTCCCGCTCGCCTTCGTCCAACCGCCACATCACGCGTTGTCCTGCGATGTGTACCACGGCGGGGCCCGCGGGCAGCGCGATGAGCTGCGCCTCGCCGCCGTCGTCGGTCCGTGACAGTGTCTCCGCCACGCCGGCGGCGGCGACGCCTGGATCGGGGTTGTCGATGTCCCGGATGCTCACCAGCAGAGTGCAGTGGCTGACGCGCTCGGACACGGTGGAATCGTCCGCCGTACCCGCGCGGGGGAAGATGCCCATCGCTTGGTAGATCGCGCCATCTGCGGCAAGTTGCTGGGAGTTCGCCGTCTGCATGGCTGCGAACACGCGGCGCAGCGGTTCCCACTCCTCGCGTTCGCCCCAGTACGCGCGGGAGAACGTACGCATCTGCTCGTCGAGAGTCTCCTCGTCGACGTCCAAGCCGAGAGGAACCTCGTGGAATTCTGGCTGAGGCTGGAAGCTGACTGCCGTACGAGGGGAGTGGCCGGCGCCGTCCGTTGCCATGCCGTCCGCCGCCGCCTGTTCGGGTATCACTTGTCCGTGCCTCCGTCGGCCATCTTGAAGCCCTCGGCGATCTGTTCCTCAAGGGCCGAGTAGATCTTCTGGGTCTGGATCAGTCCTTCGGTGACCCCGCCTGTCGCATCAGCGATACGCCCGATGCCATATCCCCAGGATTCCTGGAAGTCGTCACATGCCTTGTCCAGCTCGTTGAAACCCGAGCCCTTGGGGTCGAAGTCCTTAAGGAGTTTCATCGCGGCACGCATGTCATCAGCGCAGTTGCCGAGTTGTTCCGTCAGCCGGCCGAGCGCTTCGAGCTCCACCCTGTAATAACCGGTCATACCCTTGTTTCTCCTGTGTCCGTCCGACACGCGCCGACTTTGACGCCAACGGTGTCCCTCAGAAAGGATCTTGAGGCTCATCTCTGGTACTTGGACTGATTGAATGAGCCAGTTCGGGTTATTGCTGATACGGGTTGTACCCGGGCGGCTGCTGGTTCGGCGGAGCCGGGGGCGGGGGCTGCTGCTGGTACGGGTGGGGATGTGACTGTGGGGGATACGGAGTTTGCTGCTGCGGGTAACTCCCGTATCCCTGGCCGTGAATCCGCTGTTCGGCCGCGTGGCGCTTGCGTTTCTTGCCGCTGATGATGACCAGGGCGACGACGCCCGCGATCAGGAGCACAACGACGGCGGCGATCAGATAGACGGCGGAGCGGGCCAGGTGAGTCCCCGATTCGCTGTCGCCTGCCGCCGCGCTGTTGCTGCCGTTGTTGCTGTCGTCGGTGGCCGAAGGCGCGGATGGCGCGGGCATGATGAGGGGGCCGTTTGCCGGGCCGGGCGGGATGTTGTTCTTGAGGGCGGCGAGGGGCTGGATGTAGCCGTAGCCGTATTTCTCGTCGGGGAGTTTGATGCCCTTGGCCGAGGAGGGGAGTCCGGCGGTTTTGGTGAGGCGGTTGACGATCTGGCCGGCGGTGAGGTCGGGGAACTTCTCCCGGAGGAGGGCGGCGGCTGCGGAGACGAACGCGGCCGAATCGGAAGTGCCGGTTCCCATGCGGTAGCCGTCCGCATCCGTACCCGTGGAGACGATGCCGTCACCAGGAGCGGAAAGCATCAGGTTCGGGCCGGAGTTGGACTTCTCCCAGATCTCGCCGGAGCTCTGTACTGCGCCGACATTCACTACGTCAGGATAGATTCCCGGATAACCGATGGCGTCGGCTCCGCTCTTTCCGTCGTTGCCCGATGAAGTCACGATGACGACGTTGCGTTGCAAGGCGTACTTGACCGCCTCGAATTCCGAGTCTCCGTCCGGCCGCGATCCGCCACCTTGGGAGATATTGATGACCGAAGCCCCCTGATCCACGGCGTACTTGATCGACAAAGCGAAGCCGTCACTATCCGACCCTCTGTCACGAATCGGCAGAATCTTCGCCTCGGGAGCGAGTCCCATCACGCCGTCAGTTCCTCCGGCGCCGTGGCCGTGTCCCGCGATGATTCCGGCCATGCCCGTGCCGTGATCGTCCCCTGGGGCGGGTGAGGCGTCGGAGTCCCCGTCGATGAAGTCTTTGCCGGGGAGGATGTTGCCCGCAAGGTCGGGGTGGTGGGCGTCGACGCCGTCGTCGATGACGGCGACGGTGATGCCTTTGCCGGTGGCGAGTTGCCAGATTTTGTCGGCGTCGAAGGCCTGGAGTGGCCACTGGTCGTTCCGTACCTGGTCCGCGGTCGCGGTGGGTGGGGTGGTGAGGAGCAGCGCTCCCGCTGCTGCCGCGCTGCCCAGGATGCGCAGCGTCCGCGTGAGCACCATGCTGTGTCTGTCCTCTCTGCCCGCCCGGTGGGGCCCACCTGTGTGGTGGGGTGGGCCCCGTTTCATGATCGCTTGTGGTGGTGGGGTGGTGGTTATTCGATGGTTCGGGGGGTCACGTTCTGCTGGGTGACCCAGGTTTCCTCGTCCTCGACGAGGTAGTCGGGGCGCTGTTTGCCGTTCTTGTCCTTGTCGCGTCCCTTGCCGGTGGCTCCGGCACCATGGGCGCCGTTGGAGGTTCCGGAGGTTTTGCGGCCTTCGGCGCTGCCGCCGCGGCTGCCGTGCAGCCCGGATCCGGCGCCGCCTGCCGGGCTGGGCCTGCCGCCGGCCGCACCGACCGTCCCGCCCTTCGCACGGGCCAGCGGACCCCGGCCGCCGGCCGCTCCCGCACGCCCCGCACCCGCCCCGGCACCACCACCGGCACCCATCCCCGGCCGCCCGGCACCCGCGCCGGTGCCGGCCGACCCGCCGACGACGGAACCACCACGCCCGACACCGGTACCGACCCCGGGAACACCCGGGAAACCCCCCGCGCCGAGACCGGCACCCGCACCCGCCGTACTACCGGGCCCGCCACCGATCACCCCCGCGGAGCCTGCGGCACCGCCCCCGGGACCGACTCCGGCACCACCCCCACGAGGACCCGCGGACACGATGCCGTCCACATCCGTACCGACACCGGAAGGAGAAGATCCCCTGGACGGCGAACCGCCCCCGATACCGCCACCGAGCCGCGGCGAATTCGGCGACGGAGCAACGGGTGCGCCACCCCCGGCAACGCCACCACCGGCAGGAGTCCTCCCCACCAACCGGGGACCACCCTCCGTAGGAACCGCCACGATCGGAACAGGCGCGATACCCCCAGGATCACCCGGATAGTCGTCATGACTGTCGTTGGGAAGGCGGTTCTTCTTCCACGACCCCATCGCCTTCGCCTGCGACGCGTAAGCCGCCCCCAACTGCTCCATCTTCACAGCCATCCGCAGCTGGGCTTCCTTGCCCGCCGACAGGTCGTCCTTGTTCCTGTCCAGCGCATCCTGCGTGGACTTACCGGCAGCCTGGTCACGCTGCAAGTTGTCGGTTGAGCGGGTGAGTCCGTCCCCGAAGGCGTTGAGAGCGCTGTCCAGCTTTCCGGGTTTCTCCATCGCCTCGACCTCGGGCTTGATGGTCTCCAGCACCGTCGCCGCACTGCGCATCGCCGTCGACGTGTACTCCGCGTACTTCGCACCGTCCTGGATCTTCACCCCGATGACCCGCGCCCGGGCCCGGAACGCGTCCGCCGCGTCACCCTCCCAGTGCTCCAGCACCTCGTCCACCGCCGCCAGGAACGCCTGACGGACACCACCCCCACCGCCCTCACCGACCAGCTTGGTGTTCACATCACCCCAGCCGGTCGCCACGTTGTGCACCTCACCCGGATTCGCCCCCACGACCATCGCCTTCATCTGATCCATGGTCAGGCCAGCGAAATCCGTCGTGTGCGACTCGTTGAAACACCTCTCCGCCGGAACATAGTCGTACGTGAAGTCATCACCCGTGCCGCCACCCGCCATGACCTACTCGCCCCCCGCCATCGACGCCTTCACAGCCGCGTCCTGGTCCTGGTACGCACCGTGCGTCTTCCTCGTCTTCGTACCGAACTCATCCACCAGCCCATGAATATGCTTGACGACATCCTCAAGATGCGCCTTCATCTCGTCATGGGCGATATGCAGATTGCTCGCTTCCCCGAAGCCCTTCCCGAGCGCCCCCGGAGGCAGGTAGGTGCTGTAACAAGAACTCGTATGCGCCTCGCCCAAGTCGGCGATCACCGCATTGAGCTTCCGCACCACGTTGTCCAACGCACTCAGATCAACTCTGTACTGTCCGCTCGCCATCGCGAGATCCGGCCCCTCTCCCCGTTCGCCCAGTCGCCGGCGCCGCTACGCTTTCGTCACTCTACGTAGTCCCATTGCGTCCACTGGTGAGTAAAACTCTATCGCTTGGCATGCGCACGACCCAATGGTTCGTCCCGTTTCCCGCATCGCGGCGCCGGGCTGCCGGGCGATGGCCAATTTCCTCCACCGTAAAGCGGGTTGCTTCACCGCCGTCGCCTGTCCTCGCCCATCGCACAGCACCGCCCCATCCCCCACACCTCAGTGCCCCAGGCGCCCAGGCCGCACGTTCCGGAGGTCGCTCATGAGGGGGACGGCGCGCCGTGGCGACTACACGCCACGCCGGGTGTGAAAACCCGCTGACCCCGCGTTTCCAGGCGGGGCAGCGGGCATCGACGCCTCCGGAGCGTGATCGCGGCCCGGCGTGGGGCGCAGCATCGCTTACGAAGGGTTATTGTGGAAACCCCCCCTCGGGCCGGTCCGTATCCCCCCCACGGACCGGCCCGTTTTTCATGTCACGGCGTCAACTGCCTTATCGGCGTGACGCTGACGAGTCCTCATGGACCGTCAGCTGCGGGCGGCCCAGATGTTCGTGCCCTCGGTGTCCACCGCGAAGCCGTCGATCTCCTTCAGCTCCTCGGCCGTGAGCGGCGCCCCGGTCAGTGCCGCGACGTTCTCGTCCAGCTGCTTCACGCTGGACGCGCCGATCAGCGCGGAGGTCATACGCGGATCCCGCAGCACCCAGTTCAGCGCCAGCTGTGCCAGCGACTGGCCGCGCCGCCGCGCGATCTTGTTCAGCCCGTTGAGCCGCTGCATGACCTCGTCCGACAGCAGATCCGGGTTCAGGGACTTGCCCTGGGTGGCCCGCGAGCCCTCCGGGATTCCCTTGAGGTACTTATTGGTGAGCAGTCCCTGCGCCAGCGGCACGTACGAGATGCAGCCCATGCCGGCCGTCTCCAGGGTGTCCAGCAGCCCGTCGTCCTCGATCCAGCGGTTGATCATCGAGTAGGACGGCTGGTGGATGAGCGCGGGGACGCCCATCTCCTTCAGGAGCCTGGCCGCCTCGGCGGTCTGCTCCGCGTTGTACGACGAGACGCCGACGTACAGCGCCTTGCCCTGCTGTACGGCGGAGGCCAGTGCGCCCATCGTCTCCTCAAGAGGAGTATTCGGGTCGGGGCGGTGGGAGTAGAAGATGTCGACATAATCGAGACCCATGCGGCCCAGGGAAGCGTCCAGGGAGGACAGCAGGTACTTGCGGGATCCCCACTCTCCGTAAGGGCCCGGGTGCATGAGATAACCGGCCTTGGTCGAAATGACGAGCTCGTCGCGGTAAGGCGCGAAGTCCTGCGCGAAGAGCTTGCCGAAATTCAGCTCGGCGGATCCGGGCGGCGGTCCGTAGTTGTTGGCGAGGTCGAAGTGCGTGACGCCGAGGTCGAAGGCGCGGCGCAGGATCGCGCGCTGCGAATCGAGGGTGCGGTCATCGCCGAAGTTGTGCCAGAGACCGAGGGAGATCGCGGGCAGTTTGAGGCCGCTGCGCCCACTGCGCCGGTACTCCATGGAGTCGTACCGGTCACCGGCAGCGAGGTAAGAGGAGGAATCAGTCATGGTTCCTTCCTTATCACGGACTTGTGACAGACCGGGTTGGGAGACCACGGGGGCCGAGCAGTAATGTGACGGCTTCGGGGTCCCTGGGCCGGCCCCAGGATCCCGCCAGCGGACGCGCCGGTCCCCATGGAATCGAGAGGCGGACTTCAGTGAACTTGCGCGACCTGGTGTACAGGCTCTACGCACGCCGGGTGGAAGGCCGCCTCGACCACACCCAGGTGCCCAAGCACATCGGCGTCATCCTCGACGGGAACCGTCGCTGGGCGAAGGCGTCCGGCGGTACGGCCGAGCAAGGACACAAGGCCGGCGCCAGTAAGATCCAGGATCTGCTCGGCTGGTGCTCCGAGACCGATGTCGAGGTCGTCACCCTCTGGCTGCTCTCCACCGACAACCTCGACCGCCCCGAGGATCAGCTCACCCCCCTCCTCGGCATCATCGAGGACGCGGTCCGCGATCTGGCGGCAGACGGCCGCTGGCGGGTGCACCACGTCGGCACGCTCGACCTGCTGCCCGGCCACACGCAGACCGTCCTCAAGGAGGCCGAGCAGGCCACCCTCGGCAACGAGGGAATACTCGTGAATGTCGCCGTGGGCTACGGCGGGCGGCAGGAAATCGCCGACGCGGTCCGTTCCCTGCTCCATGACCACGCGAGCAGAGGCACCTCCTTCGAGGAGCTCGCCGAGATCGTCGACACCGACATGATCTCCTCGCACCTCTACACCCGCGGCCAGCCCGACCCCGACCTGGTCATCCGTACCAGCGGTGAGCAGCGGCTCTCCGGGTTCATGCTCTGGCAGAGCGCCCATTCCGAGTACTACTTCTGTGAAGTCTTCTGGCCGGCCTTCCGTAAGGTCGACTTCCTGCGGGCCCTGCGTGACTACGCGGCGCGCCACCGCCGCTACGGATCCTGACCTCCCCCTTCACCGGTTCACCGGCACCCCCGCGGCCCCGACCGGCCCCGGCGCGGGTATGTCACCCCAGGTTCACCCCCTGTCCGTCATATGCCATGGCATGGCGGCGCGTGTTCGAGGGCATACCTCCTGCAGGTCGACGTCCGAAAGCAGCTCTGTCCGAGGACGTCGCATCTCAGTGGACGGCATGGGGCCGTCCGCCCGGGAGGTCCTTTTGCACCAGGACGACCGTGCGGTGAGACGTACGGGCGACGTGGAGGGCCGGAGTTCGGCCCGCGCACAGGGCCTGAATCCGGCCCCGGCCCCCGATGCCGTCGCACCCCGACCTCATCCGAGGGGGTACGTCCTTCCGTGGTGACCAGCACGAAGCGCCGCATGCCCGACAGGCGCACCTACGTAATCGACACCAGTGTCCTGCTCGCCGATCCGAACGCCATGTATCGCTTCGAGGAGCACGAAGTGGTGCTCCCCATCGTGGTGATCACAGAGCTGGAGGCCAAGAGGCATCATCCGGAGCTCGGCTACTTCGCCCGGCAGGCCCTGCGCCTGCTCGACGACTTCCGTATCCGGTACGGCCGTCTCGACGCCCCCATCCCTCTCGGCGACCTGGGCGGCACGCTGCGCGTCGAGCTCAACCACTCCGATCCCGGCATCCTGCCCGCCGGCTTCCGATTGGGGGACAACGACTCACGGATTCTCGCGGTCGCACGTAATCTCCAGGCCGAGGGGTACGACGTCACGGTCGTCTCCAAGGATCTGCCGCTGCGCATCAAGGCGTCGTCGGTCGGGCTGCTCGCCGAGGAGTACCGCGCCGAGCTGGCCGTCACCGACTCCGGCTGGACGGGGATGAGCGAGCTGACGCTCGCCGCCGAGCAGGTGGATCTCCTCTACTCCGAGGACACCCTCCATGTGCCCGAGGCGAGTGGGCTTCCCGTGCACACCGGTCTGGTGCTCCAGTCCGAGCGCGGAAAGGCGCTCGGCCGGGTGACCCCGGAGGGCGATGTCCGCCTCGTGCGCGGCGACCGTGAGGCCTTCGGGATCCACGGCCGCAGCGCCGAGCAGCGCATCGCCCTCGATCTCCTCCTCGACCCGGACATCGGCATCGTGTCGATGGGCGGCCGGGCCGGCACCGGCAAATCGGCGCTGGCTCTCTGCGCGGGCCTGGAAGCGGTCCTGGAGCGCCAGCAGCATCAGAAGGTGATGGTCTTCCGGCCGCTGTACGCGGTCGGCGGGCAGGAGCTCGGCTATCTGCCCGGTACCGAGGCCGAGAAGATGAGCCCCTGGGCGCAGGCGGTCTTCGACACGCTGTCCGCGGTCGCGGGCCGGGACGTGATCGAGGAGGTGCTGGGACGCGGCATGCTGGAAGTGCTGCCGCTCACGCACATCCGCGGCCGTTCCCTGCACGACGCGTTCGTCATCGTCGACGAGGCCCAGTCCCTGGAGCGGAACGTACTGCTGACCGTTCTGTCCAGGATCGGGGCCAATTCCCGGGTGGTGCTCACTCACGACGTGGCCCAGCGCGACAACTTGCGGGTGGGGCGGTACGACGGGATCGTCGCCGTCGTTGAGAAGCTCAAGGGCCATCCGCTCTTCGCGCACGTCACCCTCACCCGCTCCGAGCGCTCCCAGATCGCGGCGCTCGTGACCGAAATGTTGGAGGACGGTCAGATCTAGGCGGTATCACCGCAGTTGGCGCCGCCCGGCGAAGCCAGAGAGCTTAGCCGGGCGGCGCCGCGCTTTACCGCCTTTTCCAACGAACCGATGCGCCAAACAGGGTGTGAGCTTTCCCACGCGAGGAAGAATTGCCTCGCGGTATCGCCTTCCGGCAGAGTCTTGCTTCCGTCAGGCCCCGCATGCGGCATCCGACGCACCCCCGAGGTGCGGCATACACAACTCCACAACTGCCGCCGCATGCCGCCCGCGCACCACGCGGCAGTCCTCGCAGGAGGATTGCCCACCGGGCCCGTGTCTCCCGTGACCTGAGCAGTACGGAGACCAGTGCCAGGGGCACGATCGCGCCCGCGAGGTCACCTATGCGGGTGTTGCTGGAAGGACACCGTGTGAGCCGGATCTCGGTCCGGGGATTCGCCGTGGCATCGGCCACCGCGGTCACCACCGTCGGCGCAGTCGTAGGTGTCGCCTCGGGCGACCCTCAGGTCTCGAACGACAACTTCGAGGCGGCGGCCGCCGGCACGACGCTCCTCGCAGACATCCCCGCGGGCCAGCAGGCGCTGGTGCAGACCGCCTCGCTGACACAGCAGGCCGACGCCCAGGCCTCGGCCGCCGACGCCACCGCGAAGAAGTCCGCGGAGGAATCGGCCCGTGTGCAGGCCGCCAAGGACGCCAAGGCGAAGAAGGAAGCGGCGGACAAGGCCGAGGAGAAGCGCAAGGCCGACGACGCGGAGCGCGCCAGCCGCGACTCGGCGCGTTCCGCCATCACCTCGCTCTCCGCGCAGGGCTCGTACAGCGTCTCGCAGGTCCAGGCGATCGCGGCGCAGATGATGTCGGGCGATCAGTTCCAGTGCTTCAGCAACATCGTGAGCCACGAGTCCGGCTGGAACTACCGGGCGCAGAACCCGTCCTCCGGTGCGTACGGTCTCGTCCAGGCGCTCCCCGCCTCGAAGATGGCCTCGGCCGGCGCCGACTGGCAGACCAACCCGGCCACCCAGATCAAGTGGGGCCTGAGCTACATGGACGGCCGTTACGGCAGCCCCTGCGGCGCCTGGTCGTTCTGGCAGGCCAACCACTGGTACTAGTACCGGTCGCGGTACCCAGAAGCCGCCGGCCCCGTCCGGCGCTCAACCCCGGGAAGCCCCCCGCCGTCCTACGGTGGGGGGCTTCGCGCATGTACGGTCGGTCCGGACGGCGTCGGGGGACGTGCGTGGAGGGACAGCCGGGGGGAAGAGGAATCATCATGTCGAGAGTGCCAGCATGGCTCGGTCGGGTGGGCGCGGAACTGACCCGTATGGGGGACCGCTTGGACGAGCGCAGGGCCGAGGCGGAGGCCGAGGGCGCCGGCGGGCCGGTCGGCGGGCCGGCGGTCGAGAGTATCCCCCCGCCCCCCGCGTACGCCCCCTCCGTCGCCGGCAAGCCCGATCCCGTCGCCGCCATCCCCTGGGGTATCCGCGTCGCGGGTGAGGCCGCCTGGCGGCTGCTCGTCCTCGCCGGCACGCTCTGGGTGCTGATGCGGGTCATCAGCGCCGTTCAGCTGGTCGTCCTGGCCTTCGTCGCCGCCCTGCTCTTCACCGCGCTGCTCCAGCCCACCGTCGCCCGGCTCAAGGGGTACGGGGTGCCGCGGGCGCTGGCCACCGCCCTCACCGCGATCGCCGGGTTCGTCCTCATGGGGCTGATCGGCTGGTTCGTGGTGTGGCAGGTCATGGAGAACATCGACGACCTCTCCCACCAGGTCACCGACGGCATCAACGAGCTGAAGCACTGGCTGCTCAACAGCCCGTTCCATGTCACCGAGGACCAGATCAACGACATCGCGAAGAACCTGAGCGATGCCATCGGCACCAACACCGAGGAGATCACCTCGGCGGGCCTCCAGGGCGTGACCGTGATGGTCGAGTTCCTGACCGGCATGCTGCTCGCGATGTTCTCCACGCTCTTCCTGCTCTACGACGGCAGGCGGATCTGGCAGTGGACGCTCAAGCTGGTCCCGGCGCAGGCGCGCGAGGGCGTGGCGGGGGCCGGGCCGCGCGCCTGGCGCACCCTGACCGCCTATGTGCGCGGCACGGTGATCGTGGCCCTCATCGACGCCATATTCATCGGTCTGGGGCTCTACTTCCTCGATGTCCCGCTGGCCGTGCCGCTGGCCGTCATCATCTTCCTCGGCGCTTTCATCCCGCTGGTCGGTGCGGTGATCTCGGGCGCGCTGGCGGTGGTGGTCGCCCTGGTCACCCAGAACGTGTTCACCGCGCTGATGGTCGTGATCGTCGTCCTCGCCGTCCAGCAGATCGAGGGCCATGTGCTGCAGCCCTTCATCCTGGGCCGCGCGGTACGGGTGCACCCGCTCGCTGTCGTCCTGTCGGTCGCGGCCGGCGGCTTGATCGCCGGCATCGGTGGCGCGGTGGTGGCGGTGCCGCTGGTGGCGGTCACCAACACGGTCGTCGGCTATCTCCGCGCGTACAGCCAGGAACCACCACCGCCGGGCGCCGCGCCCGCGGCCGGGACGACCGCCGGCACGGCCGCCACGGGGACCCCGCCGGGGACCGAGCGGGGGACCGCGGACGGGACGGGGGTCCCGGCGCCCGGCGCGCCGCCCACCTCCGGTGAACCGGCGCCGGCGGAGCGGCTCGCGGCCGCCGAGTCGACGGTCGGTCCGGAGTGATCCGCGAACCGGAAGCGCTGGACGGCGGCCACCCCGCTCGCGTCACAGCTCGCCGGTCGGGCGGCAGCGCGCGGGAAGTGGCCGCGCCCACGAAGTGACGCCGGCAGCCGGCCGACAGCCGGAGGGGCCCCGTGGACATGGTGTCCGCGGGGCCCCTCGCGTACGGATGTGTACCGCGCCCCTACTCGGCGACGAGCGCCTCGGCGAGAACGGCCTCGGCGTCGAGCGTCGTGCCGACGGCCTGGATCACCGCGGCGATCTTGAAGGCTTCCTGGATCGTCTCGCGGGACACGTCCGCCTTACGGAGGACCTGCTCGTGCGAGTCGAGGCACTGGCCGCAGCCGTTGACCGCGGAGACGGCGAGCGACCACAGCTCGAAGTCGACCTTCTCCACACCCGGGTTGCCGATGACGTTCATCCGCAGACCGGCGCGGAGCGTCCCGTACTCGGGGTCCGACAGCAGGTGCCGGGTCCGGTAGAAGACGTTGTTCATCGCCATGATCGCGGCGGCGGACTTGGCGGCGGTGTACGCCTCGGCGCTCAGGTTGGCCTTGGCCTCCGGCTCCAGCTCGCGCAGCACCTTCGGTGAGCGCGAGGCGATCGCGCAGGCCAGCACGGTGCCCCACAGCTGCTGCTGGGGGAGGTCGCTGTTGCCGATGACCGAACCGAGGTTCAGCTTGAGGTCCTTGGCGTAGTCCGGCAGAGCGGACTTCAGTTCATCGAGTGCCATGACAGATCACTCGCCCGAGAGGAGCGCGACGGGGTCGAGGGTGTTCTCGCCCTTGGTCCAGTTGCACGGGCACAGCTCGTCGGTCTGCAGGGCGTCCAGCACCCGCAGGACCTCCTTGGGGTTACGGCCCACGGAACCGGCGGTCACCATCGTGAACTGGATCTCGTTGTTCGGGTCGACGATGAAGACCGCGCGCTGCGCGAAGCCGTCGGCGCCCTCGATGCCCAGGTCGCGCATGAGCTCGTGCTTCGAGTCGGCCATCATCGGGAAGGGGAGGTCGGTCAGGTCCGGGTGGTCCTTGCGCCACGCGTGGTGGACGAACTCCGAGTCGCCGGAGAAGCCGAGGACCTGGGCGTCACGGTCGTTGAACTCGTCGTTCAGCTTGCCGAAGGCCGCGATCTCGGTCGGGCACACGAAGGTGAAGTCCTTCGGCCACGCGAAGACGACCTTCCACTTGCCCTCGTAGGACTTGTGGTTGATCTCCGCGAACTCCTTGCCGCTCTCCAGCGAGACGCAGGCGGTCAGTTCGAACGAGGGAAACTGGTCACCAACAGTGAGCACGCGCTCTCCTTGCGGGGGGAGGAAATCCCTTTTGGGGTCTTCCGTGGGGGCTGGACAGATCACTGATGGTGGCACAGAGAACATTGATCAAAGAAATAGCTAGACTGGGCCGCCGTGATCGGAGGTGCCTATCAGTGGCCGTCATGCCCAGGGGTAAACAGCCCAGCTTGTCCCAGTTGCGTGCTTTCGCGGCTGTGGCCGAACATCTTCATTTCCGGGACGCGGCCGCCGCGATCGGGATGAGCCAGCCCGCGCTCTCCGGTGCCGTCTCGGCGCTGGAGGAGGTGCTGGGTGTCCAGCTCGTCGAGCGTACGACGCGAAAGGTACTGCTCTCGCCGGCCGGTGAACGGCTCGCGGTCCGGGCCGGGGCCGTACTCCGCGCGGTCGGCGCGCTGCTGGACGAGGCCGAGGCGGTACGGGCGCCCTTCACCGGGGTCCTCAAGCTGGGGGTGATCCCGACCGTGGCGCCCTATCTGCTGCCGGCGGTTCTCCGGCTGGTACGCGACCGCTATCCCGAGCTGGATCTCCAGGTGCACGAGGAGCAGACCTCCTCGCTGCTGGACGGCCTGACGGCGGGCCGGCTGGATCTGCTGCTGCTCGCCGTGCCTCTCGGTCAGCCCGGGATCACCGAACTGCCGCTTTTCGACGAGGACTTCGTCCTGGTGACGCCCGGCGATCACGACCTCGGCGGGCGGCGGGACCTGCCTCGCGCGGCCCTTCGTGAGCTGCCGCTGCTGCTGCTCGACGAGGGGCACTGCCTGCGCGACCAGGCGCTGGACATCTGCCGGGAGGCGGGACGGGCCGACGGTGTGCCCGTGACGACCACCGCGGCGGGGCTCTCCACGCTGGTGCAGCTGGTGGCCGGCGGGCTGGGGGTGACGCTGCTGCCGCGCACGGCGGTGCAGGTCGAGACGGGCCGCAACGACCGGCTGCTGACCGGATACTTCGCCGATCCCGCACCGTCGCGGCGGATCGCGCTGGCGATGCGGACGGGTGCGGCGCGGGGCGGCGAGTTCGAGGTGTTCGCGGGTGCCCTGCGGGAGGCACTGCGCACGCTTCCGGTGCGAGTCCTCCAGGCGCCGGTACAGGCGCCGGTGCAGGCACAGGTACCGGCATCGGCGCGCGTGCCCGCGTCGGCGCGCTTTCCCGCACCGGCACGGGTGCCGGGCCCGAGAGGTCTCGGCCCGGCACCCGCGACACGCTGACGCGCCCGCGCGTTACTCCGATCGAAGGCCTTCCGGCCGCATCATCCGCCACAGCGGCGGCAGGCTGACCAAGGTCACCACCAGGATCACCCCGATCCCCGCGGCGGCGAAGGGCAGGAAGACCCACCAGTCGCTGACCGAGCTGTCGACCAGACGCAGGAGTACGGCTCCGAGGGTCAGCCCGCCCGCGACAGCCAGCGCCGTGCCGACGACCACCGGTACGGCGGTCTGCCACAGCACCGACCAGGCGAGGGTGGAACGGCGCGTGCCGAACGCCACCAGCACCGACAGCAGTCTCCGGCGCTCGCGCAGCTGCTCCAGCTGCGTCACGAGCAGGCTGATCGCGATCAGGCCCATCGTGCCGGTGGCGCCGATCAGCAGCGCACTGCGCACGCTGTTGAACTGGTGCGCCCGTTCCGCGTAGCTGATCGTGAAGATCCCCATGGCCGGGTAGATACGCGCGGCTGTGTTCCGTACGTACTCCCGCGCGTCCGGCACCCGTTCGTCGACGAGGATCGAGGCGATAGTCGTCGCCGTCGGCAGCCGGCTCGGGTCGAGGGCGCCCGGTGTGGCGAGGACGCCCGCGGTGAGATTACCGGCCGGGTCCGGCCTGGCCGCGACCGTACGGGTCGCCGCAGGCAGCGTCCACAGCTGCGGCGCCGTGCCGTCCTCATCCCCGTACATGTTCAGATCGAGGGGCTTGCCCGGCCGGGCGGCCTGGCCGACCGCGTCGGTCTGGGCCTGCTGGCCGGGGAGGTGGGAGACGAAGGTGTCGCCGTCCTGGCAGGACGTTATGTGCGCGACCTCCCGCAGGGTGGCGCAGGTGCCGATGACGACGAGCGTGCTGGAGCTTCCCTCGCCCTCCGCCCGGGGAGCCGTCCCGGCCGCATAGCTCTGGACCGTGCCGATGACGGAGGTGACCCCCTTGGTCGCCCGGAACCCGTCGATCATCTTCTGGGCCAGCTCCCCGTTCGGGAAGTCCGCGGTGGCGGTGACGGTCGCCCGGGTGGGGTCCGCTCCGGTGGCCTTCGTGAAGTTGGCCTGCACGCCGCTGAACAGCATCTGCAGGGAGACGGCGCCCGCCACCGCCACGGTGATGCCACTGACGGCGCGGGCCGCTGATCCGCTGCTCAGCTGAAGCCTGCGGGTCGCCAACTGCCAGGGCACGGGCCCGCCGTGCAGCCGGGACACCACCGCTTCGACGAGCCAGGGCAGGAGCAGGGTCAGGCCCACGAGGACCAGGACGGCGCCGGCCGCGACCGGGTAGACGCTGAAGGCCTCGGTGTCGCTGGTGCCTCCCGTCATCGTCAGGAGAGCCACACCGGCGACCGGGACCAGCAGCCGCCACCACACCCGGCGGCGCCGGGGGCGGGCGTTCCGTACGACGCCCAGCGGCTCGATGGCGACCGAGCGGAGGGCGAACAGGGTCACCGCGACGGCTCCGGCCGGGACGGCCAGCACGATCAGCGCGGCGAGCGCCGGTACCGGGACCACATCGGCCGGGAACGCGGCGAGGGTCCACAGCCGCACGGTGCCCGCCAGGGGCCGTACCGCCAGGAACACCCCGACACCGACGAGCAGCCCGAAGATCGCGCCGAAGAGCGCCTCACCGGCGGCGATGCGCCGGGTCATCCGGGTGTCGGCGCCGACCAGCCGCAGCGCGGCGAGCCGGCGGTCCCTGCGGTCGCCGCCGAAGCGGACGGCGGTGGTGATGAAGATGCCCACCGGCACCAGCAGGGCGACGCAGATCAGGATGACCAGGACCACCAGGGCCGGGTCCAGCGGATCGTGCTCGACGTGGCTGCCGAAACCGGCCGCCCTCTTGGCGCCCTGCTCGGTGCTGAGGCTGTCGTTCCCGGCGTAGTAGAACAGCTCGCCGGAGTCGAGCAGGCCGGCGTCGCCGATGATGCCGGTGACGCGGTAGTCCAGGCGCTGCTTCAGCAACTCCCCGCCGGGCGAGTCCAGCAGGTCCCGCAGGGCGGGGGAGACCGCCATCTCACCGGGGCCGGGGAAGTGCCCCACCCCCGGTGGGGCCGGTGTTCTCGGGCCTTCGGCGCGCAGCAGCCGGCCGGTGATGGTCTCGTTGTGGTACTCGGTGTCCGCCAGGGCCCAGAGCAGCGTCGCGTCCGTGCGCTCCGCCGGTTTGCCGGAGACGTAACCGATGGCGCTGCGGGCATCCTGGCGTGCGGCGCGGGCGTCGGTCATGTGCGGGATGGACGCGGCGAGGAAGAGCATCGCGACGCCGAATCCGACCCCGAGCGCCGTCAGCGCCGTACGGGTCCAGCCCTCGCGTCCGCCCGCCGCGGCGAACTTCACGCCGAGCTGGAGGTCGCGCAGCCAGGATCCCCGGCCGCCGGCCGCCGGAGCCGGCGGGGGAGTGGGGGCGGGGGCGGCCCGCTGGTCGAGGAGCGTCATACGGCGCGCTCCATGTTGTGGGACTTGCCGTCCCGTACGACGATCTCGCGGTCGGAGTAGGCGGCGACGCGCGTCTCGTGCGTGACCAGGACGACGGCGGTGTTGGCGGACCTGGCCATGGCGGTCAGCAGCTCCATCACCCGCTCCCCGTTGAGGGAGTCGAGCGCGCCGGTCGGCTCGTCGGCGAAGATCAGACGCGGTGAGGTGACGAGGGAACGGGCGATCGCGACACGCTGGCCCTGTCCGCCGGAGACCTCGCCGGGCCGCTTGGAGGCCAGACCGTCGACCTCCAGACGCTCCATCCACTCCAGGGCGACGCGCTCGGCGTCCTTGCGCCGAGTGCCGGCGAGGCGCAGCGGCAGTGCCACGTTCTCGACACAGGTCAGCTCGGGGACGAGCTGCCCGAACTGGAAGACGAAGCCGAACTCGGTCCTGCGCAGGGCGCTGAGCTCGGCGTCCGACATGTCGCTCAGCACGCGGTCCCGGTACGTGATGACGCCCGAGTCGGGGCGGATGATTCCGGCGAGGCAGTGCAGCAGGGTCGACTTGCCCGAGCCCGAGGGGCCCATGATCGCGACCACCTCGCCGGGAAGGATGGAGAACGAGGCGCCGTCGAGCGCGGGCGTCGGACCGTACGCCTTGCGCAGGTCATGGGCGGCGAGCAGGGAACCGGGGGCGATCATGCCATCACCTCGGTGGCGAGCAGGTCCAGGCGGGCCGCGGTCAATTCGAGCCAGCGCACATCGGCCTCCAGGTGGAACAGCGCGTGATCGCAGATGAGCTGGTCGGACAGATCTCCGGAGCGCTTGCGCTCGGTGAGGACGCGCATCAGGCGCAGGTGTTCGGCGCGCTGGGTGTCGAGCAGATCAGCGGCGCTCCGGCCGGTGAGCAGCGCGATGACGACCTTCGTGTAGAGGGTCGACTGCAGGTAGGGCTCCGGCTTCTCCGGCTGGGCGAGCCACTGGGCGACATCCGTGACCCCGGCTTCGGTGATCGCGTACCGCTTGCGCTCCGGGCCGCCGCCGGCCTCGATGCCTTCGACCTCGACGAGCCCGTTCTTCAGCAGTCGCGACATGGTCGAGTAGACCTGCCCGTAGTGCAGCGGGCGGTCGAGGCCGCACTTGTCGTCGAAGGCCCGCTTGAGGTCGTAACCATGGCGGGGGCCGGACTCCAGGAGCCCGAGGAGGGTGTGACCGATTGACATGCGGCGCACTCTACACCGTGTGTATACCCACGGTGTATAGCGGCTGTGGACAAGGCCCGCCGAGGGCCGTGCGGGCCCCGGCGGGCCTGGGTGCGGACGGGTCGTGCGGGGTGCGGGTCCGGATCACTCCGGTCCGGATCGCTCCGCCTCCGGGCCCGCTTTCGGAGCCCTCGGAGGCCGGCCCCGGCGCGCGATCGGCGCCGCGTCGCCGGGGAGCCGGCCCGCCTCGGCCAGGGCCCGGCGGAGCAGGAACTCGATCTGCGCGTTGGCGCTGCGCAGTTCGGCGGACGCCCAGCGGGCGAGGGCGTCGTGCACCGCCGGATCCAGTCGCAGGAGAACCTGCTTGCGTTCGGTCACTGGTAAAGCGTGCCCGTGTTCACGACCGGCTGGGCGGCACGGTCGCCGCAGAGTACCACCAGCAGATTGCTGACCATCGCGGCCTTGCGCTCCGAGTCCAGCTCGACGATGTCCTGTTCGGTGAGGCGGGTGAGGGCCGCCTCGACCATGCCGACCGCGCCGTCCACGATCTGCCGGCGGGCCGCGACGACCGCGCCCGCCTGCTGGCGCTGGAGCATGGCGGAGGCGATCTCCGGGGCGTAGGCGAGGTGGGTGAAGCGGGATTCGATGATGTGGACCCCGGCCGCCTCGACGCGCGCGGAGAGTTCGACCGCGAGCTTCTCGGTGATCTCCTCGGCGTTGCCGCGCAGCGACAGGCCCTCCTCGTCGTGGGCGTCGTACGGGTACTCGATCGCGATGTGCCGTACGGCGGCCTCGGTCTGGGTGGAGACGAACTCCAGGAAGTCGTCCACCTCGAACATCGCCTGCGCGGTGTCCTCGACCCTCCAGACGACGACCGCGGCCAGTTCGATCGGGTTGCCGTAGGCGTCGTTGACCTTGAGGACGGCCGTCTCGTGGTTGCGTACCCGGGTCGAGATCTTGCTGCGTGAGGTGAGCGGGTTCACCCAGCGCAGGCCGTCGGTGCGGATGGTGCCGCGGTAGCGGCCGAAGAGCTGGACGACACGGGCCTCGCCCGGCGCCACCATGTTCAGTCCGCCCATCGCGAAGAACCCGGCGATCCCGACGAGGACGCCGACGGCGATCACCGCGCCGCTCGTGCCGGCCGAACTCAGGGTCGCGCCGGCGACGACGAGGCCGACACCGACGACGACGTCGAACAGGCCGAGCAGCAGGGCGAGTCCGCCGCCGATGCTGTGGGCGGAAAATTCCCGGACGCGTGGTGCGGGCATCTCGGGCAGGTCGTTCGTAGGGGTCGCGCTGGTGGAGGCCATGATCATTCCCCGTTTCCATCCAGTTCCGCCGATCGGCGGTCACTAGCATTGTGATATCAGATTAACGCGTGTGGCAACCCTTCAGCACCCTGGTGAGTCGGTTCCCTGGGGAACGGGTGCTGATTGTCACGACCCAAAAGTTCCGATCGGCGCCCTTTGTCATAGCGAGCGGTGTTAGTTTTCTGAGCTGATTCCGATGGGTGAGAGCTGCGGACAAGTACCGGCGAGCCGCGGACAAGTACCGGCGAGCACCGGCGAGCACCGGCGAGCACCGGCGGCGACTCCGGCGAGTCCTGACGACGAGACCTGAAGAAGCGGAGCGACACGGCGATGGGTCGAGCTGAAGCCAGACGGGCGCGCAAGCACGGAGCGCGCCGGGCGGCGAAGAAGGGCGGGACAGGCCGCCTCTTCACCCCGAAGAAGCTGCTCGGCACCTTCTTCGGGCTCTGCCTGCTCGCCATGGGCGGGTTCTTCGCGGTCTATCTGCTGGTCCCGGTGCCGACGGCCAACGCCGACGCTCAGATGCAGAGCAACGTCTACAAGTACGGCGACGGGAAGATCCTGGCCCGTACCGGCGAGGTCAACCGCGAGATCGTCGGCCTGGAGCAGATTCCCAAGGACGTCCAGCGGACCTTCGTCGCCGCCGAGAACAAGTCGTTCTACAAGGACTCCGGCGTCGACATCAAGGGCACCGCGCGCGGTCTCTTCAACACCCTCGCGGGCAAGGGCAAGCAGGGTGGTTCGACCATCACCCAGCAGTACGTCAAGAACTACTACCTGAATCAGGACCAGACGGCCACCCGCAAGCTCAAGGAGCTGGTGATCGCCCTGAAGGTGGACCGGAAGATGGACAAGAACGAGATCCTCGCCGGGTACATCAACACCAGCTACTACGGGCGCCTCGCGTACGGCGTCCAGGCCGCGGCCCAGGCGTACTACGGCGTGGACGCGGACAAGCTGAACGTCGCGCAGGGCGCCTATCTCGCCGCGCTGCTCCAGGCCCCCAGCCAGTACGACTGGGCGGTGGCCTCCGACACGGGCAAGGCGCTGGTCACCGAGCGCTGGAACTACGTCCTGGACAACATGGTCGAGGAGCACTGGCTGGACGCGTCCGTCCGCCAGGGCCTGAAGTTCCCCGTACCGCGCGAGCCCAGGGCCGCTCCCGGCATGGAGGGCCAGACCGGCTATCTCGTCGAGGCCGCCAACAACGAACTGGCCCGCCAGGGCGTCGACAAGGCCGACATCGCGGCGGGCGGCTGGACGATCACCCTCAACATCGACGAGAAGCGGCAGAAGGCACTCGTCGCGTCGGTCGACGAGCAGCTCGAGGACAAGATCGACCGGAAGAAGAACACGACGGACGCGACGGTGCAGGCCGGTGCGACCTCCGTCGATCCGAAGACCGGGCGGGTCGTCGCGCTCTACGGCGGTGTGGGCGCCACGCGGCACTGGATATCCAACGCCACGCGCTCCGACTACCAGCCCGCCTCGACGTTCAAGCCGATCGTGCTCGCCTCCGCGCTGGAGAACGGCTCCGAGACGCAGGACGGCCGGAAGATCGACATCGGTACCGAGTACGACGGCACCAGCAAGCGGCCCGTCGAGGGCAGCGACACCCCCTTCGCCCCGGAGAACGAGGACGACCACGACTACGGCGACGTCGACGTCAGGAAGGCGATGGCGGACTCCGTCAACTCCGTCTTCGCGCAGATGGTCGTGGACGTCGGCCCCGGCAAGGTCAAGCGGACCGCGCTCGGCCTCGGTATGCCGGACAAGAACTTTCCCGAGCGGCCCGCGATCACGCTCGGCACGATGAACGCCTCCACCTGGGACATGGCCGGGGTGTACGCGACCCTCGACAACCACGGCAGGAAGGTCACGCCGACGATCGTGAAGTCCGCCGAGCACAGGGACCGCGTGGTCAAGCTGCCGGACCCGATCGGCAAGCAGGTGATCAGCCGGGAGACGGCCGACACCGTCACCCGGGTCCTCCAGGGGGTCGTCGACCGGGGGTCCGGCGCCGCGGCCAACACCTCCGCCTACGACGCGGCGGGCAAGACCGGCACCTCGGAGAAGAACATGTCCGCCTGGTTCGCCGGCTACACCCCGCAGCTGACCACGGTCGTCGCACTGTTCGGTGAGTCAACCGAGGAAGGCGGCGGACAGGTCACCCTGACCGGCACCGCCAACTCCGGCCGCGCCAACGGCGGTGGCTTCCCCGCCAGGATCTGGGCGAGCTACACGCTGGCCGCGCTGAACGGCGGCTCCGACGCGACGTTCGACCTGGACGCCATGGAGCCCGCCCCCAAGAAGCCGAGCCGGTCACCGGTCGAATCCGCGCCGGAGCAGACCCCGTCCGGCGAGCCGTCGCCGAGCGCCCCGGCCCAGGAGACCCCCGACCCGGCCGGCACACCGAGCGAAACCCCGCCCGGCCCGCCCCAGGAGACCCCGCCGGCCACGGCGCCGACCGAGCCGGGCGGCGGAGGCAGCACCGAACCCGGCGGCGGCCAGGAAAGCCCCGACGAGGGCGGGGGCCGGCCCATCGGCATCCCCCGGCCGACCCGCGGGCCCCGCTGACGACCGCCCACCCCGGGCAGGTGCGCTGCCCACCCGTGGCAGGACGGCGGCCCCGGAGAACGCACACGCGTTCTCCGGGGCCGCCGTCGTACAGCGGGGCGGGTCAGCCGCCGTTCGCCTTCGTGGCGATCCGGTCGCCGACCTCCTTGTCGATGTTGCGCCAGTACTGGAGTGCCCGGTCCAGGACCGGCCGGGACACGCCCTGCGCCAGGTGCCCGGAGACGTTCGACACGAGCCGGTCGCGCGCCGCGTCGTCCAGCACCTCACGGACCTGGGTGCCCGCCTGGCCCCAGTCGTCGTCCTCGCGGTGCAGCTTGTACGCCTCGCGCACCATCTCGCCCGCCGAGGCCCACCCGGCCGGGTCGCCGAAGCGCTCGACGTCGGCGGCGGGACCGCCGTACGAGTTCGGCGCGTACGGCATCGCCGCGTTCGACGCCTCGTACCGCATCGGACCGTCCTTGGCGTACGAATTCACCCGCGAGCGCGCCCGGTTGGGCGGCAGCTGGGTGTAGTTCGGGCCGATCCGGTAGCGGTGCGTGTCCGGGTACGAGAAGAGCCGGCCGAGCAGCATCTTGTCCGGGGACGGGCCGATGCCCGGCACCAGGTTCGAGGGCTCGAAAGCGGCCTGCTCGATGTGGACGAAGAAGTTGTCCGGGTTCTGGTTGAGGGTCATCCGGCCGACGTCGATCAGGGGGTAGTCGCTGTGCGGCCACACCTTGGTCAGGTCGAACGGATTGAAGCGGTAGTCGGCCGCCGCCTCGAACGGCATGATCTGAACCTTCAGGCTCCAGGTCGGCGCGTTCCCGGACTCGATCGACTCGTACAGGTCACGGCGGTGGTGGTCACCGTCCGAGCCGGCCATCTCGTCGGCGTCGGCCTGCGTGAGGTAGTCGATGCCCTGATCGGTCTTGAAGTGGTACTTCACCCAGAACCGGTCGCCCGCGCCGTTCACCCACATATAGGTGTGCGAGCTGTAGCCGTTCATGTGGCGGAACGACTTCGGGATGCCCCGGTCGCCCATCAGCCACGTTACCTGGTGCGCGGACTCGGGCGAGAGCGTCCAGAAGTCCCACTGCATGTCGTTGTTGCGCAGCCCGGTGGCCGGATGGCGCTTCTGCGACCGGATGAAGTCCTGGAACTTGATCGGGTCGCGTACGAAGAAGACCGGCGTGTTGTTGCCGACCATGTCGTAGTTGCCGTGCTCGGTGTAGAACTTCAGCGCGAAACCGCGGGGGTCGCGCCAGGTGTCGGGCGAACCGAGCTCACCGGCGACCGTGGAGAAACGGGCCAGCATGTCGGTGCGCTTGCCCGGTTGGAAGAGGTCGGCCTTGGTGAACTGGCTGACGTCGTTCGTCACTTCGAAGACGCCGTACGCACCCGCGCCCTTGGCGTGGACCACGCGCTCGGGGACCCGTTCACGGTTGAACTGGGCCATTTTCTCGATGAGGTAGTGGTCCTGCAGCAGAAGCGGGCCGTCGGAGCCGATGCTGAGCGAGTTCTCGTCGCTCTCCACCGGAATGCCGACGTTGTTCGTCGTGTAAGGAGCCTTGGCGGATGACTCGGTCACGAGCGTCCTCCCGTCGATAGAGGGCCCGGGGAACCGAGGGCAGCCCGGGGGATGGCAGCGGTCAGATGGCCGCCTGCCCCAGTCAAACCCCGGTACACCAGGTCGGCAACATATCGACGGTGCCCGGGCCCGGCCCCGGCCGGTGCCCTATGTCCGGGTGGCCAGCTCGAACCAGACGACCTTGCCGGTGGACAGCCGGGTCGCCCCCCACCGCCGCGCCAGCCGGTTGACCAGGAACAATCCGCGTCCGCCCTCATCCGTGTCGCGGGCCCGGCGCTGCCTCGGCAGCTGCGGGGAATCGTCCCCGACCTCCACGCGCAGTACGTCCGTACGGAGCAGCCGGAGCGTCACCGGGCGCTCCGCGTACCGCACGGCGTTGGTCACGACCTCGCTGATCAGCAGCTCGACCGAGTCGCTCAGCTCCTCCAGGTCCCAGCGGGCCAGCGCACGCCGGGCCAGCCGCCTGGCCCGGCCCGGAGCGGCGTCCTCCGGATCCAGGAACCAGTACGCGACATCGCTCGGCGCGATCCCGTCGAAGCGGGCCGCGAGCAGCGCGATGTCGTCGTCCCGGTCACCGGGACCGAGCACGTCGAGGACGTCGTCGCAGAGTGCCTCCAGCGGCGGCGCGTGGTCGGGGCCGGTCAGCTGCGCGGTGGCCGCGAGCCGCTCCCGCAGCTGCTCGATGCCCGTCCACACATCGCGCAGCCGCGACTCGACGAGCCCGTCCGTATAGAGGAGGAGGGTCGCCCCGGCGGGTGCGTCCAGCTCGACCGCCTCGAAGTCCACGCCGCCGACCCCGATCGGTGCCCCGGGCGGTACCCGGAGTACCTCGGCCCGGCCGCCCAGGTGGAGGAGTATCGGCGGCGGGTGGCCGGCGTTGGCGATGGTGATGCGGTGCGAGACGGGGTCGTAGACCGCGTAGAGGCAGGTCGCCATCCGGTCCGTGCCGAGCCGCTGGGCCTGCTCGTCCAGGTGGTGCAGCACCTCCTGCGGCGGCAAGTCGAGACCGGCGAGGGTCTGCGCGGTCGTCCGCAGCTGGCCCATGATCGCGGCGGAGGTCATGGAGTGGCCCATGACGTCGCCCACGACCAGCGCGACACGGCTGCCGGGCAGCGGGATCGCGTCGTACCAGTCGCCGCCGACCCTGGCCGTCTCGGCGGCCGGCAGGTAACGGGAGGCCAGCCGTACGCCCGTCGGCTGCGGGAGGTTCTCCGGCAGCATCGTGCGCTGCAGCTCGTCGGCGATGTACGCCTCGCGCCCGTACAGCACCGCCTTGTCGATGCCCAGTGCCGTGTGGGTGGCCAGCTGCGCCGCGACCAGCAGGTCGTTCGGCTCGAACGCGGCCCGGTCCGGCCTGCGCAGGAAGACCGCCGCGCCGATGACCCGGCGCCGGCCGCGCAGCGGCGCGAGGATCGCGCGGTGCCCGGTCGGTACGGTGCGGTCGGCGCCCAGCAGCTCGGGCAGCGCGGCCCGCGCCGCGGCCGAGTCGCCGAAGACGGGACGGACCCCGCGCAGCACCTCGGAGAGCGCGCCGCCCGCGTGCACCTCGCACAGCTCGGCGGCGGCCATCACGTCGGACTGCGGGTCGAGGACCGGCAGCGGGCCGCCGTCGGCGATCTGGAGCGGGATGGCGCCCGCGCCCTCCGGGTACTCGTCGGTCAGCCGCAGCCGGTCGGTGCGCCGCAGCCGCAGGACGAAGGGTTCCACCGGCCGTTCGTCGCCGACGGGCAGCGGATCGCGGAGATAGACGAGTATCGCGTCGGAGAACGTCGGCACCGTCGCCCGGCACAGCCCGAGGACGATCTCGTCCAGGTCTATACCGCGGGCGATACGACGGGTGGCGGCCCCCACGAAGCGCAGCCGGTCACCCTCGCGCCGCGCCGTCCCCGCGGGGTCGAGCACCGGGGCGGCGGGCTGGGGAACGGCGGCGGCCGCCTCCTGCCGCGGCCGGGTGCGTTCCTGCGACCGGGCAACCAGGGGCTGCCGGCCTTCGTGGGAGGGGGGATGCTCCGTCACGCGTGGGGTTCCGTCCGTCCGGGCCGGTGGTGCGATGCGATCGGTGTGACGTCTGGTGTGACTTGGGGTCAGGTCCGGCGCGGCGCTCGTCCGTTGCCCGGGAGCGGCCTTCCGGAGGACGATCCTACGTTTGAACCCTGGGGGCACAACAAGGGTCTCACGAGGTCGTATACGCCGGAACGCGGTCCGGGGGCGGAATCCATCACTCCACCCACGACCCCGGCGGACGCGTCAGGAGGCCAGCCGCGCCGGGGTACGGTCCCAGTCCGCGGGCAGTTCGGGCACCTGCCAGGCGGGGTCGGGCCGCCAGTGCTCCCACCCCTCGGAGAACGGCGCTCCCCAGGCCGTGATCAGCCCGACGGCCTCCTGGCCCGCCTCGCGGACCCGCCGCGCCCGCTCCGGGTCCATCAGCCCGTCCTGCTGCGCCTGCGCGAACTCGTCCTCGTCGCGCCACCGCCAGCTGCGGTCCGGATAGACGTCGATGTCGAGGAAGTGGTCCTCGGAGTCGGTGCCCCCGGACCAACGGGTGCGCGGCTCCTCCAGATTCACGTACCAGCTCTGGAACCGCCAGCCGCGCTCCCACCACAGCCATACCGACCAGGGCTCACCCGGCCGCGCCAGCTTCAGCACGCCCATGCCCCACCAGCGGTCCCGCACCACCGTGCGCGGCTTGGTGTAGCGGGTGTCCAGCGGCTCGCGGTGGACCGGGGTGCCGTCCGCGAGGACCGGCTTCACACAGGGTGTGTCCGGCGCCAGCCATACCGCCAGCAGCTCGTCGGTGTCCTGGACGACCGTGACGGGGCGGCAGATGTGCACGTGGTCGGCGGCGTTCTGCCGGTACCGCCACAGGATCTGTGTGCCGGGCACCCAGTGCCCGTTCGCCGCCGTGTCTGTCATGCGCAGATCTTAGTGTCGGGGCTCCCGCGCCGCTGCGGTTCGCGTCACGCATTCACGGCCGCGTCATCCGCAGCACATCCAGCGCCTCGTCGAGCTGCTCCAGAGTGAGGTCGCCGCGCTCCACGTAACCGGAGGCCAGGACCGTCTCGCGGATCGTCCTGCGCTCGGCGAGGGACTTCTTGGCGACCTTCGCGGCCTCTTCGTACCCGATGTACTTGTTCAGCGGAGTGACGACCGAGGGTGACGACTCGGCGTACGCGCGGGCCCGCTCGGCGTCGGCCGTGATGCCGTCGACCGTACGGTCCGCGAGCAGCCGGGAGACGTTGGCGAGCAGCCGTACGGACTCCAGGAGGTTCTTGGCGATCACCGGGAGCATCACGTTCAGCTCGAAATTCCCGGCGGCGCCGGCCGCCGCGACCGTGGCGTCATTGCCGGTGACCTGGGCCGCGACCATCAGGACGGCCTCCGGGATCACCGGATTGACCTTGCCGGGCATGATGGAGGAACCGGGCTGGAGATCGGGGAGGCTGATCTCGGCCAGTCCGGTGCGGGGTCCGGAGGCCATCCACCGCAGGTCGTTGGAGATCTTGGTGAGGGAGACGGCGAGCGTACGGAGCTGGCCCGAGGTCTCCACGAGTCCGTCGCGGGCGCCCTGCGCCTCGAAGTGGTTGCGTGCTTCGGTCAGCGGCAGCCCGGTCGTACGGGCCACCTCCGCGATGACGGCGCCGGAGAAGCCCGGCGGGGTGTTGATGCCGGTACCCACCGCCGTACCGCCCAGCGGCAGCTCGGCGAGGCGCGGCAGCGAGGCGGTCAGCCGCTCCACCGCGTACCGGATCTGCGCGGCGTAACCACCGAACTCCTGGCCCAGCGTGACGGGCGTGGCGTCCATCAGATGCGTCCGGCCCGACTTCACGACATCGGCGAACTCGTCGGCCTTGCGCTCCAGGGAGGCGGCGAGGTGGGCCAGCGCGGGCATCAGTTCACCCGTGACGGCGGCGGTCGCGGCGATGTGGATGGACGACGGGAAGACGTCGTTGGAGCTCTGCGAGGCGTTGACGTGGTCGTTCGGGTGCACGGAACGGCCGAGGCGCTCGGTGGCGAGCGTGGCGAGGACCTCGTTGGTGTTCATGTTGGAGGAGGTACCGGAACCGGTCTGGAAGACGTCCACCGGGAAGTGCTCGTCCCAGTCGCCCGCCGCGACCTCGGCCGCCGCGTCCTGGATGGCGTCCGCGATGTCCTGGTCGATCACCCCGAGACCGGCGTTGACCTTGGCGGCGGCGGCCTTGATCCGGGCCAGGGCCTCGATATGGGCGCGTTCCAGGCGCTGCCCCGAGATGGGGAAGTTCTCCACCGCGCGCTGCGTCTGGGCACGCCACTTGGCGTGCGCGGGGACCCGTACCTCGCCCATGGAGTCGTGCTCGGTGCGGTACTGGCTCTCATCGGTCGTCATCGTCGTCGTACCTCCTGGAGGGTGAGCGTCCGGCTGATCCGATGTGTTCCCGCCCGCGCCCGCGACACCACACGACACCACACGACGGCACGGGAACGCCCTCCCCGGAGGAAGGCCGGGGAGGGCGTGCTGAGGGGTGTCGAGGGGTACGGACGTCAGACGAGGCCGGGGCCGCGCACCGGGATGGTGGTGAAGGTCGGGGCCGGGACCGGCTCGGTGAAGAAGTCGTTGCCCTTGTCGTCCACGACGATGAACGCGGGGAAGTTCTCCACCTCGATCTTCCAGACCGCCTCCATGCCGAGCTCCTCGTACTCGACGACCTCGACCTTCTTGATGCAGTCCTGCGCGAGCCGGGCGGCCGGGCCGCCGATCGAGCCGAGGTAGAAGCCGCCGTGCGCGTCGCAGGCGGTGGTGACCTGCTGCGAGCGGTTGCCCTTGGCGAGCATCACCTTGGAGCCGCCGGCCGCCTGGAACTGCTCCACGTAACTGTCCATCCGGCCGGCCGTCGTCGGGCCGAACGACCCGGAGGCGTACCCCTCGGGGGTCTTCGCCGGGCCCGCGTAGTAGACCGGGTGGTCCTTGAGGTACTGCGGCATCTCCTCGCCCGCGTCCAGCCGCTCCTTGATCTTGGCGTGCGCGATGTCGCGGGCCACGACCAGCGGACCGGTGAGCGAGAGGCGGGTCTTGACCGGGTACTTGGTCAGCTCGGCGAGGACGTCGTCCATCGGACGGTTGAGGTCGATCGTGACGACGTCGTCCTCGGTACCGAGGTGCTCGTCCGTTGTGTCCGGGAGGAAGCGCGCCGGGTCGGTCTCCAACTGCTCCAGGAAGACGCCCTCGGCGGTGATCTTCGCGACGGCCTGGCGGTCGGCGGAGCAGGAGACGGCGATCGCGACCGGCAGCGAGGCGCCGTGGCGCGGCAGCCGCACCACCCGCACGTCGTGACAGAAGTACTTGCCGCCGAACTGCGCCCCGATGCCGATCTTCTGCGTCAGCTCGAAGACCTTCTCCTCCAGCTCCTTGTCCCGGAAGCCGTGACCGGTGGGGGAACCTTCGGACGGCAGCTCGTCCAGGTAGTGGGCGGAGGCGTACTTCGCCGTCTTGAGCGCGAATTCGGCCGACGTGCCGCCCACGACGATCGCCAGGTGGTACGGCGGGCAGGCGGCCGTTCCGAGCGAGCGGATCTTCTCCTCCAGGAACTTCATCATGGAGGTCTCGTTGAGGACCGCCTTGGTCTCCTGGTAGAGGAACGACTTGTTGGCGCTGCCGCCGCCCTTCGCCATGAAGAGGAACTTGTAGGCGCCGCCGTCGGTCGCGTACAGCTCGATCTGCGCGGGCAGGTTCGAACCGGTGTTCTTCTCCTCCCACATGGTGAGCGGAGCCATCTGCGAATAGCGCAGGTTGAGCTTCGTGTACGCGTCGAAGATGCCGTGCGACAGGGCTTCCTCGTCGCCGCCCTCCGTCAGCACGTTCTGGCCGCGCTTGCCCATCACGATGGCGGTGCCGGTGTCCTGGCACATCGGGAGTACGCCGGCCGCCGCGATGTTGGCGTTCTTCAGCAGGTCGAGCGCCACGAACTTGTCGTTCGAGGAGGCGTCGGGGTCGTCGATGATCCGGCGAAGCTGTGCGAGGTGGGCCGGGCGCAGGTAGTGCGAGATGTCGTGCATCGCCTCGGCGGCGAGGGTGCGCAGCGCTTCCGGCTCGACCTTGAGGAACGTACGCCCGTCGGCCTCGAAGGTGGAGACACCTTCGGCGGTCACCAGGCGGTAAGGCGTGGTGTCCTCTCCCAGGGGAAGCAGGTCGGAGTACGCAAACTCTGGCATTTCGGCCATTCCTCACTCGACAGACAGTGGCGCCGCCTCCGTTGGCAGCGCCGCTGTCCAGCGTAGGGTGCGCCGCCGGCGCCGCCGGTGTGAGGTAGGGCTCAGTCGCGGCGAGCTGCCGTGCCAGGAGTTCCGGGCCCGCGAAGATCCGCCGGACAGGGCCTGGTCGCGATCTATCGCGTTTCGCTACCCTGGGACCGTGGACCTCGAAAAGCACCCCCAGCAGCCGCTCGCACCGGCGGAGCCCGCCGGAATCCGGGCCTCCGACGCCGACCGGGACCGGATCGCGGACATCCTCCGGGAGGCCCTGGCGGAGGGCCGCCTGGACGCGGAGGAGCACTCCGAGCGGATCGACTCCGTCTACCGGGCCAAGACGGTCGGCGAACTGGAGCCGCTGGTACGGGACTTGCCGGCCGTCGGCAGCGAAGGGCAGCCCGCTGCCGCCGCGTCCACGGCGTACGGATACGGCCCCGAGGACTCCACGTCCCCCGCCGAGAGCCTGGTCGCCATCTTCAGCAGCTCGACCCGTAAGGGCCGCTGGCGCATCGGCCGCAGGACCCATGCCTTCTCGCTCTTCGGCAATATCGAGATCGACCTCACCGAGGCGCTCTTCGGGCAGCGGACCTCCGTGATCAACGCGACGGCCATTTTCGGAAACGTCGAGGTCCGCGTCCCCGAGAACATCACGCTGCGCGGCAGCGGTACCGGTATCTTCGGCAATTTCGAGGTGGTCACGCTGGAAGGCGCCGACCCGCAGGCGCCGGTCGTCGCGGTGAACGGCTACTCGGTGTTCGGCAATGTCGAGGCCAAGCCCAAGCGCGGGAAGCGCATCGCGGATCTCCAGGACCGGTTCCGCAAGGACCTCGGTTAAAGAGGTTGTTGTTCAACCCGGCGCGGGGGGCCGGCGGCGAGTGGGCGTCCGTCATTCCGTACTGCATTCCGAATTCCGGAACTGAGTGCCACGCAGTGCATAGGAGCGCGCACAGCGGGTAGGGAAGGCTGCATCGTCTCTCGCTCGCGAAGCCGTCGTCAGGAGTAGACCGTGCTGCAACTGCCGCATCAGCCCGTGCGGGTCGCCGCCGTGCCCCCGCAGCGGAGTCCCGCCCGGGAGGATCAGGCCGGCCCCTGGCATTCGGAGGCGGTGTGCCGCCGGGACGAGGCCGGACTGTTCTTCGCTCCTTCGAAGGAGCCGACAGCCGCGAGGCTGGCGCGGGAAGAGGCCGCCAAGCGGGTCTGTGCCCGCTGTCCCGTGATGGTGGAATGCCGGGAGCACGCACTGCTCCAGCCCGAGCCGTACGGGGTGTGGGGCGGCCTGACGGCGGCCGAGCGCCGCGTGGTGCTGGCCCGCCGCAGGCGGCGCGAGGTGGAGCTCAGGAAGGCGGTCGCGGCGGACGGCCGGATCGCCGCCGCAGGCTGACCCGGACCGGCCCAGGCTCGCGACTCCGCGCAGCCGACCCGTACCCGTACTCGTATCCGTACCCGTACTCGTATCCGTACCCGTACCCGTACCCGTGCGACGGAAGGGGCGCCCCCGCCGCACAACGGGGGCGCCCCTTCCGTGCGGTGGTGGTGCCTCAGGGCTGTCCCGCCCTGACTGGCGGGCGCACGTATGACGGGCCGGCCCTCACTCGTCGCGGTCGAAGTCGATCGTGCTGTAGGCGCGCAGCTTGGAGAGCCGGTGGGTCGAGTCGATCTGCCGGATCGTGCCCGACTTCGAGCGCATGACCAGGGACTGGGTGGTCGCGGTCTCCGAGCGGTAGCGCACCCCGCGCAGCAGCTCGCCGTCCGTGATGCCGGTGGCCACGAAGAACACGTTGTCGCCGCCGACCAGGTCCTCGGTGGACAGGACGCGGTCCAGGTCGTGGCCGGCGTCGATCGCGCGTTGCCGTTCCTCGTTGTCCTTGGGCCAGAGCTTGCCCTGGATGACGCCGCCGAGGCACTTGATCGCGCACGCCGAGATGATGCCCTCGGGTGTGCCGCCGATGCCCATCAGCAGGTCCACGCCGGTGCTTTCGCGCGCCGCCATGATCGAACCGGCCACGTCGCCGTCGGAGATGAATTTGATCCGGGCGCCGGTCTCCCGGATCTCCTTGACCATGCCCTCGTGGCGCGGCCGGTCGAGGACGACCACCGTGACGTCCTCGGGAAAGATCCGCTTGGCCTTGGCGACCCGGCGGATGTTGACGGCCACGGGCGCGTTGATGTCGACGTAGTCGGCGGCCTCGGGCCCGGTGACCAGCTTGTCCATGTAGAACACGGCGGACGGGTCGAACATGGCGCCGCGGTCGGCGGCGGCCAGCACGGCGATGGCGTTCGACATGCCCTTGGCGTTGAGGGTGGTGCCGTCGATCGGGTCCACGGCGATGTCGACCTCGGCGTGGGTGCCGTCGCCGATCCGCTCGCCGTTGTAGAGCATCGGGGCTTCGTCCTTCTCGCCCTCGCCGATGACGACGACGCCGTTCATCGACACGGTCGAGACAAGGGTCCGCATGGCGTTCACCGCCGCGCCGTCCGCGCCGTTCTTGTCGCCGCGTCCGACCCACCGGCCGGCGGCCAGCGCGGCGGCCTCGGTGACCCGGACCAGCTCCAGGGCCAGGTTGCGGTCGGGGGCCTCGGGGGCGACCTCAAGGGCGGAAGGCAGATCATGTTCGGTCATCGGTGCGCACCTTTCTGTACGACGACGGCCGGAAAAGAGGGTGATACGACTGTATCCACAGATCGATAGTTTGAGCAGAGGGGGCCACGGATGAGCGCGTAACCCCGGATGCGACGATGGGGCGGTGGCAGGTATGCGAGGCAGACAGACAGTGCGGGACATGTTCCTGTCGATGGCGGTCATCGGGCTCGTCGTCGGCGGCATCTACATCTTCATTCCGCACGACGAGAACGGCGACCCGGTCCAGGCGGTCGACTACCGCGTCGAGCTGGTGACCGCGCGGCGTGCGGCGCCGTATCCGGTGGCGGCCCCGGCCGGACTCCCGGAGAACTGGAAGCCGACGTCCGTCTCCTACGAGCGGCGGAACGAGAACGCGTGGCACCTCGGCTATCTGGACCCGGACGGCCAGTACATCGCGGTCGAGCAGTCCAGCGCGCCGGCGGCGAAGTACGTGCCGGAGGTCAGCCAGCAGGCGGCCGACACCGGAGAGACGCAGCGGATCGCGGGCGAGGACTGGCAGCGCTGGGAGGGGCCGAAGTACGACGCCCTGGTCCGCACGGCCGGCGGCGCGACGACTGTGGTGACCGGTACGGCGTCGTACGAGCGGCTGGCGGAGATGGTGGCCGCGCTGAAGGCGGAGCGGGCGTCCTGAGGCCGTAGGGGCTGTGCCGAGGTCGTGCCGGCTGAAGCGGTCCCGGGGTCCCGGGGTCCCGAGGGCATGTCCGGGGCCGGAGCGACGGCCCCGCGGTGACATGACTGTCCCGCGATGACACGGGCCGGGTACGGGCGAGGCCGCCACCCCCTCCGGGGGTGGCGGCCTCGTCGTTCCGCCGGGTCGGACGGCTCGGACGCCGTCCGTCGTCCGTCGTGCGTCTCAGACGGTGGTGATGACCTCGTCGTACGCGAGGCGCGGCGAGCGCGGGTACCAGGCGTCGTCGCCGGGCCTGCCGATGTTGACGATCATCAGCGGGGTGTGGTCGCCGTCCAGGAACTCCTTCTGGACGCCGGCCGGGTCGTAGCCGGTCATCGGGCCCGCGGCCAGACCGGCGGCGCGGACACCGACGATGAAGTAGGCGGCCTGGAGGGCGGCGTTCATCTGGGCGTTCGACTCGCGGATCGGGCGCTCGCTGAAGAACATGTCCTTGGCCTGGGGGAAGGCCGGGAAGAGCTGCGGCAGCTCCTCGTGGAACTCGTTGTCGGCGGCCAGGATGGCGACGAGCGGCGCGGCGGCGGTCTTGGCCTGGTTGCCCTCGGCCATGTGCTGGACGAGGCGCTCACGGGCCTCGGCGGAGCGGACCAGGACGACGCGCAGCGGCGACTGGTTGAAGGCGGTGGGACCGAACTTGACCAGGTCGTAGATCGCCTGCACCTGCTCGTCGGTCACCGGCTCGTCGGTGAACGTGTTGGCGGTGCGGGCCTCCCGGAAAAGGAGGTCCTGCGCGATCGGGTCAAGGACGAGGGACATGGAAATGCCTTCCGGACGGGCGGTGGATCATGCGGTCGGCCCACCGTACGGGGGAAATTGGTTAATTTTCAACCAATGCCGGAGCCTGGTGATTCACTTCACAGCCGAGGTGAGGTAAGGGGCGCGGAGCGGGGAAAGCGCGGGATCAGACGTCTCCCGAGGCGGCGCTGTCCGGAGCCGCCAGCGACGCGTCCAGCCGGGCCCGGGCGCCCTCCAGCCAGCGGCGGCACACCTTCGCCAGCTCCTCGCCCCGTTCCCACAGGGCGAGGGATTCCTCCAGTGTCGTACCGCCGGCCTCCAGCCGGCGCACGACCTCGATCAGCTCGTCCCGCGCCTGCTCGTACCCGAGCGCGGTCTCTTCCGTCCCTGCCATCTGGTCCACCCTCCGTACGCGTCCGTGGACGCGGGTCCGACAACGATTGCCCTGCGGTCCGGCCGGGAGGAGCGCCCCCGCCGTTCATCCCGCGGCTCCTCCTGCTCCGCCGCTCCGGTCCGAGCCGGCCGATCCGTTACTCCCCTACTCCACGACACGGACCGTGAACTCACCCTCCGCCACCCGGGCCCGCAGCTCCTCGGCCGCGCGGACATCACCCTGGGCCCGTACGACCGATCCGTCCGTCCGCTGGAGTACCGCGTATCCCCGCTCCAGCGTCGCCGCCGGAGACAGCGCGACCACCCGCGCCCGGGTGTGCGACAGCTCGGAGTCCGCACGGTCCAGCAGATGCCGCAGGACCCGCCTGCCGCGGTCGGTCAGGGCCGTCACCTCGGCGGCGCGCTCGTCCACCATCCGCTGCGGCCGCTCCATCACCGACCGGCCCAGGGCGTGGGCGAGGCCGCGCTCCTCCCGGTCGAGCAGCCCCCGCACCGTACGCAGCGCCCGGTCCCGCAGCGCCTGGACGCGGTCCAGCTCCTCCCCGACGTCCGGCACGGTCCTCTTCGCCGCGTCGGTCGGGGTGGAGGCCCGTACGTCCGCCACGAGGTCCAGCAGGGGAGCGTCGGGCTCGTGCCCGATCGCGGAGACCACCGGCGTACGGCACGCGGCCACCGCCCGGATCAGCCGCTCGTCCGAGAACGGCAGCAGATCCTCCACGCTGCCGCCGCCGCGCGCCACGATGATCACGTCCACCTCCGGCAGCGCGTCCAGCTCCCGCACCGCCTCGACGACCTGCACCACCGCGTTCACCCCCTGCACCGCTGTGTTGCGCACCTCGAAGCGGACCGCGGGCCACCGCCGCCGCGCGTTCTCCAGCACGTCGCGCTCGGCCGCCGACGCCCGCCCGCTCACCAGCCCGATCAGCTGCGGCAGAAAGGGCAGCGGCTTCTTGCGGGCGGTGTCGAAGAGACCCTCGGCCCCCAGCGACTTCTTCAACTGCTCCAGCCGAACCAGCAGCTCGCCGATCCCGACCGGCCTTATCTCGGTGGCCCGCAGCGAGAGCTGCCCGCGCGGCGCGTACCACTCCGGCTTGGCCCGCACCACGACCCGGGCGCCCTCGGACACCACGTCGGCGATCGCGTCGAAGACCTGCCGGTAGCAGGTGACGCTGACCGAGATGTCGTGCGCGGGGTCACGCAGCGTCAGAAAGACCACGCCCGCGCCCGGCCGGCGCGAGAGCTGGGTGATCTGCCCCTCGACCCAGATGGCGCCGAGCCGGTCGATCCATCCGCCGATGAGCCGCGACACCTCGCCGACGGGCAGCGGGGCTTCCGCGGACGTGTTGAGAGCCATACAAGGAGCGTATCGGCCCCTTCCGACAACGCCCCCGTGCCGCCCCCGCCGACCGACAACGCCCCCGTGCCGCCCCCGCCGACCGGTACCGACCCGTGCCGCCCCCGCTGCCCGTGCCGACCGGTCGCGCGGCCCGGCGACGACGAGGCGAAACCGGCGGCCGAAGGGCGCGTACCTCCCCTGGGACCGCCTACCGTGCCGGTCGCACCTTCCCCTGGGACCGCCTACCGTGCCGGTCCCACCTCCCCTGGACCGCCTACCGTGCCGGTCCCACCGGCGCGGAATCGGGCCGTCCGCCATGCCCCCGCTGCATCGCCAGCACCACCAGTCCCACGCCCAGCCAGAAGGCCCCCACGATCTGCGCCGAGTCGGCTGCCTCCACGATCACCGCGATCAGGATCCCCGCGCCGACCACCGGCAGCACCACATGCCGGAACCAGCGCGGCGGCCCCTCCGCGCGCCGGACCGCGAACCATCCCACCACCGAGGCGTGCAGCAGCACGAACGCCGTCAGCGCCCCGATGTCGACGATCGAGACCAGATCGTCCAGGCCGTTGTCGAGCCGGGCGGCCCACACCGCCGCGATGAGCGTCACCAGCGCGGCCAGCAGCAGGGCCACCCGGGGCACGCCCGAGTCCGTACGCGACAGCACGTGCGGCAGCCGGCGCTGCCGGCCCATCGCGAACAGCAGCCGCCCCGCCGCCGCCTGCCCGGCCAGCGCCGCGAACGCCGCGCCGATCGCCTTGCTGGCGGCCACCAGGTCGTGCAGCCAGCTCCCGACAGCGCTGTCCACCGCGTCGTAGAACGCCGACCCCTGCTTGACCGGGTCAGCCGCCAGCTCGGCCGAGGACATCGGCTCCAGCAGCGCCACCAGATACGTCTGCGCGATGAACAGCACGCCGGAGAGCACCAGACAGAACAGCACCGCCCGCGCCACCTTCCGCGAACCGCCCGTCACCTCCTCGGCGAACGAGGCGATCGCGTCGAAGCCCAGATAGGAGAGCACCGCGACCGACACCGCGCCGAGCACCGCCGTCAGGGAGAAGCCCGCGTCGCTGGTGAACGGTGTGGACCAGCCGCGCGTGGCGCCGTTCTGTACGAGCACCACGATGGCCGACACCACGAACACCACCAGCACCACGATCTCCATCGCGAGCACCGCGAAGCCCACCCGGGCCGCCGCCCGTACCCCCCACAGATTGAGCAGCGTGGTGATCACGACGGCGATCGTGGTCCACACCCACCGGTCGACGGAGGGCACCAGCGACTGCATCGCGATCCCGGCGAAGAGATACGCGACGGCCGGGATCAGCAGATAGTCGAGCAGTGCCATCCAGCCGGCGATGAATCCGGGCCCCTCGCCGAGCCCCTTGCGGGCGTAACCGAAGACGGAGCCGGCCTGCGGGGCGACCCGCACCATCTGCGCGTAACTGATCGCGGTGAACGCCATGGCGACCGTCGCCACCACGTAGACGAGCGCCACCGACCCGTGCGACTTGGCGTCGAGCGTGCCGAAGACACCGACGGGAGCCATCGGGGCGATGAACAGCAGCCCGTACACGACGAGATCGCGGAACCCCAGCGTCCGCCGCAGAACCCCCTCCACCGGCAGGCCACCGCCCGCTGACTGCCCGTCCGTACCGGTGCCGGTGTCGGCCATCGCGTCCCTCCGTCGATCGCGTACGCCCAGTCTCGGGCCGCCGGGCGAACTTCCGCCTCTTCTGGACGGCCTTACGATGGGACGTATGACTGCCACGTCCCGCCCGTCGCCCGCCGCCGCCCCCAGTGGAGACGCCGCGCGCCGCGCCGGCAAACGCGTCCTGCTCGCCGCTCCCCGTGGTTACTGCGCCGGTGTGGACCGTGCCGTGATCGCCGTGGAGAAGGCCCTGGAGCAGTACGGCGCGCCGGTCTACGTCCGCCACGAGATCGTCCACAACAAGTACGTCGTGCAGACCCTGGAGAAAAAGGGCGCGATCTTCGTCGAGGCGACGGCGGAGGTCCCCGAGGGGTCGATCGTCATGTTCTCCGCGCACGGTGTCGCACCGGTCGTCCACGAGGAGGCGGCCCAGCGCCGGCTCGCCACCATCGACGCGACCTGTCCCCTGGTCACCAAGGTCCACAAGGAAGCCGTCCGCTTCGCCCAGGAGGACTACGACATCCTGCTGATCGGCCACGAGGGCCACGAAGAGGTCATCGGTACGTCGGGCGAGGCCCCGGAGCACATCACGCTGGTCGACGGTCCGGACGATGTCGCCAATGTCGAGGTCCGCGACGAGTCCAAGGTCGTCTGGCTCTCCCAGACCACGCTCTCCGTCGACGAGACCATGGAGACCGTCGACAAGCTCAAGGAGAAGTTCCCGCAGCTGATCGCGCCGCCGAGCGACGACATCTGCTACGCCACGCAGAACCGCCAGATCGCGGTCAAGCAGATGGGCGCCGACGCCGACCTGGTGATCGTCGTCGGCTCCAAGAACTCCTCCAACTCGGTACGCCTCGTCGAGGTCGCCCTCGGCGCCGGCGCGGGCGCCTCCTACCTGGTGGACGGCGCCGACGAGATCGACGAGGCGTGGCTGGACGGTGTCTCCACGGTCGGCGTCACCTCCGGCGCGTCCGTTCCCGAGGTGCTCGTCGAGGGCGTGCTGGAGTGGCTGACCCGGCACGGCTTCGAGGACGTCGAGATCGTCAAGGCGGCCGAGGAGTCGATCACGTTCTCGCTGCCCAAGGAACTGCGCCGCGACCTGCGGGCCGAGGCGGCGGCGGCACTCGCGCGGAAGTAGCGGAAGGAGCGGCGGCGGGCCGGCGGGTGGCAGCGCGTCCGGTGACGGAAGCCCCTGCCGGGCGGTCGCCCGCCGGGCGGCCCTCCGGCAGGCGACTTCCCGGCCGAGAAGTTCCGCTCCTGGAAGTCGCTATCAGCGTCTGCCCGTAACGTTGTGTCCATGAACGTCTTCGGAGTGGACATCGGCGGTTCAGGCATCAAGGGCGCACCCGTGGACCTGGAGCGCGGCGACCTGGTCGAGCCGCGTCACAAAGTACTCACCCCGCACCCGGCGACGCCCGAGAGCGTCGCCGACGGCGTGGTCGAGGTCGTACAGCACTTCGGCTGGTCGGGGCCGGTCGGCATCACCTTCCCGGGGGTGGTGACCGGTTCCGTGATCCGCACCGCCGCCAATGTCGACAAGGCATGGATCGATGTGGACGCGGGACAGGTGCTCGGCGACCGGCTGGGCCTGCGGGCCACCGTCCTCAACGACGCCGACGCGGCGGGCGTGGCGGAGATGGCGTTCGGCGCGGGGCGCGGTCGCAAGGGCACGGTGTTCCTGCTGACTTTCGGTACGGGCATCGGCAGCGCGCTCTTCATGGACGGCAAGCTCGTGCCCAACACCGAGCTGGGCCACCTGGAGCTGAACGGCCACGACGCGGAGAAGCACGCCTCGACGAAGGCCAAGGACGACGCGGATCTGAGCTGGCACCACTGGGCACACCGGGTGCAGAAGTATCTGGCACACGTCGAGATGCTGTTCTCGCCCGAGCTGTTCATCATCGGCGGCGGGGTGAGCCGCAAGGCCGACAAGTTCATTCCGCTGCTCGAAGGGATCCGGGCCGAGATCGTCCCGGCGGAGCTGCAGAACAACGCGGGAATCGTGGGCGCGGCGATGGCGGCGGCGGGGAAGTGACACCGGCCCGGCTCCGCCCGTAGGCGACGGCCGGGCTCCGGCGCGAGCGGGCTCCGGCGCGAGCGGGCCCCGACGCGAGCGGGCTCCGGCGGCGCCGGATTCAGCGGCGCCGCTCGGCCCCCGTGGCGGTGGTCCTGACCGTGCCGCCCCTGACCGTGCCGCCCCTGGGCGTACCGGTCCTGGGCGCGGTGACGCCGGTGGTGGTGTTGCCGGTCCTGCCGGTCCCGGTCCGGCCCGCTGCCGCGTCCCGGGCGAACTGGCGCCGGCCCATCTGCCGGACCTTCCGCACGGACGCGATCACCCCGGCGACGAGCGTGCCGCCGTACAGCCAGCCGGCGTGCACGGCCAGTGCGGTGACGAGCGCGATGAGATGGCCGCCGAAGCCCTCGGTCCCGCCGGCGATCGGCAGCGTGCCGACCGCGAAGGCGATCGGCACGCCGATCGGGGCCGTCACCAGGTCGGCGGTCCGCACCCAGAGCGCCGTCAGTGCGCTGACCGGCAGGAACAGCAGCCCGTAGACCAGCGGCGAGCCGTCGAAGACCAGATCGTCCAGGAAGGCGAAGAACAGCATCGTCGCGGTGGCGAACAGGCCGGCCCCCAGCCCGGTGAACCGGGGATTGGGCAGTCCGCGCAGCTGGAGCACGACGGGCGGCACCCGCCGGGCACCCGGCGCCCGGTAGCCGCCGCCGGTCCCGGCGGCGGTGCCGCGCGGTGAGGGAGGGGCTCCCGGTCGCTGCCGGCGCTGGGGTTGACGTGTCCTGTGCTGCTCCACCGGACCAACGTAGGTGGCAGAGGGGGATGAATCAGGCGTTGGACACGCCCTTTGGGTGACCTTGGCGGTGAGTTCGAGGCCCGGACCGGCCCACGGGCGTGTCGTGGGGCGCCCCGAACCCGTCGTCGACCGCTACGGCCCGCCCGTAAACTGGGGGGTCGGTCCGCCCTGGGCCACACAGGCCATCAGCCAGTCCTCACTTCAGGAAGTCGCCAACGTGTCGCTCACGATCGGGACGGTGGGCCTTAGGCGCAAACTTGAGCCGCTGTCTGCCCAGTGTCGAGCGGACGAGGCAGTGCTCGCGGAGGAAGCCTTCCAGCTCGGCGGTGCCCAGGTCGTGCATCGTGAGCCCGGTCCTTGTGGCGGTGTAACCGCGTCGGGGATCTTCGGTCGTGGGGTAGACCGAGTCCGTGCCGTACTTGGGGAGGCAGCTGTGGGGGAACGCGATCCATTCGTCGTACATCTCGATGAGGACGGCAGTGGTGAGACGTTCGAGGGCGTTGGGGTGGGGAAGATCTGGACGACGTCGACGCGGTGCTTGATCTCCCGTCTTCTTCCAAATCCGCTCGGCGAAGGCGGTCAGGTCGGTCTCGGCTGCCAGGAGCATGGCTTTGACCTTGGGAAACTGCCGTCCGAGCATGTCGGCGACGGTGTCGAGCTGGAACGGACCAGTTCGGTGGTGGGCTGGGCGAAGATCGTGCGGATCGTCGCGGCCACCATCTCGCCGGAGTCTTTGCTGATCGCACGGAGATGACGTTGCGCAGGAACTGAATGCGACACCGCTGGAGGGCGATGCCGAGCATGGCCTTGCGGACCACCTTGACCAGCCCGGAATGATGGTCGGCGATGACCAGGCGGACCCCCGGTCAGGACGCGTTCACGCAGGGAGCGCAGAAACTCGGTCCAGAACGCATCGGTCTCGCTGTCGCCGACCATGAGTCCGAGGACTTCGCGTCCGCGGGTCCTCGGTGATGCCGCCCCGCCCAGCGCCTTGAGCAGGTCGTCCACGCTGCGAGTGGACACCCGTGGACGTATGTCTCCATGATCATGGTGTAGAGGGCCTGGTCGATTCGACGCCGGCGTTCCAGCAGTGATGGGGAGAGAGATCCAGTGCGGAGCTTGGGGATCGCCAGGTCCAGGTCCCCGGCCTGTGCGGGTCTCGGTGTGCTCGCCCGGTGCGGCACCGATGTGGGCGGTGACCTTGAGTTCGATGAGTTCCTGTGGGGTTTCTGGGCCAGAGCACGGACCAACTCGATTCCGTCCGCCGTGCGCAGTGAGGCTTTCTCAGCGGAATGATCTCCGTGAAGCGGGCTGATCGGCACATGCCCGGATGGATCAGTCCGGGTAGCCCGGCTCTAGGCAGACGTAAAGCCCCTGGTAGGACAGATGTCCGTATCCACAGAGGCTTCACGTTGGTTACCTACGTCGCCACGCTCGACGTCCCGCGCCACGTCGTCGAGTACCTGTCCCGACTCGAGGCTGCCCTCAGGCGTCGGTAAATGGGGTCAGAAGGCTCGCAGCCTCTCGATGTGGCGTCTCTGCTGTTTGCCGTCCTGTTTGATGTGCACACTGACAAGTATTCTTGGGCCGTCCGGCTTGTAGTAGATGCGGCCAAGTCGTTCACTTCCCGTGATGCCCGTCGCCAATTTCGTCACCTCGAACCAGCCACTCATTCCCTCAAGGTCCTTTCCGGCAAGGCGCCCAGAGCCGATCTCAGCTAGTGTCTCGTGATCCTGTTCATGTCAGTTCGAGTTGTTATTGACAAGTTTCTTCACGTTGGTCGCGACGAGCCTGACCTTCGCGAGGACCTCGCCGGCGGTCGCGGTCCAGGTGAACGGTTTCGCGCTCTCGTTCCAGGAGGTGATGTAGTCGCGGATCTGTTTGATCAGGACATTGACGCTGGAGAACGTGCCTCGGCGGATGGACTGCCGGGTCAGGATTCCGAAGCAGATCTCGATCTGGTTGAGCCACGAGGAGCCGACGGGAGTGAAGTGGAAGTGGACGTGTGGGTTTTTGGCCAGCCATTCCCTGACGTCCGGCGTGGTGTGCGTGGAGAGGTTGTCCAGGACGACGTGGATGTCCTTCCCGGCGTGCGGTCTCACCGCCTTCTTCAGGAAGGCCAGGAAATCCTTGCC
>NZ_JBITDJ010000012.1:0-183910 GCF_044454085.1 Streptomyces sp. NPDC051569 | reverse complement strand
GCGTGCGCTCTGGACCCGCCGCGCCCGGCGGCCGGGACCCCGCGGGGCGGGGCGGGGCGGGGGGTGGTGTGGTGGTCCCGGTGAAACGGCCGCCGGCCGGGGGGGGGGCCGGGCGGGGCGCCCGGGCCGCCCGCCGACGAGTACTGCGGTCTGCGGTTCCGGCGTGGCGCGGCGAGTGAGGACACACTGCTGGGCTCCTGAGACACCGCCGGGCACCGCGGGATGTCGCCTCCCGTGGTGCCCGGCGGTTCGGCCTCAGGTTCGGCCATCGCTCAGGGTTCAGCCGTACGCCTCAGCAGTACACCTCAGCCGCACGACTCACCCGTAGGGGTTCGGCTGTCCCTCAGGACGCGACGACGTGGTAGGTCTGGCCCACCGTCGTCGGTACGGAGATCACGCCGTTCGCCGTGGTGAACGGGACCGCGGCGCCGTTCGCGCCGGTCACGGAGACCGTGCCCGACGTCCACGGGCTCTTCAGCCGCAGCGTGCCGCCGGCCTTGCTGGTGACGTCCACGTAGCTGACCCGGTCGGACTCCTTCGCGCTGGAGACCACGAACGCGCCCTTCTGACGCAGCTGCCAGAAGCCGGCGTTCCTGCCGGCGGGCCAGTCCGGGAACACCGTGATGATCCCCTGGTCGCTCTGGACCAGCATGCTGTTGATCGCCTCGGTCGCCCCGGACTTCTCGATGCCGTGGTTGCCGTCGCCGATGCGCAGGTTGGCGACCATGCGCCCGTCGATCACCTGCTTGAACTTGTCGAACAGCGACTGCGCCGGGTAGCCGACCCGGGCCGCCTGGGTGAACACCTTCGGGAAGCTGTTCTCCTGGTTCCAGGAGTTCATGGCGTCGAGGCTGTCGACGCCGATCCGCAGCTGTCCCGCGTCGGAGTTGATGCCGAGCTGGTCGGCGGGCTGGATGAATTCGAGGTTGACGGTGTTGTCGCCGGGGTGGATGTCCCGGGTGTCGGACCCCTGCATGGTGCCGGCGGTCGCCAGCGAGAAGACGGTCTTGCCGTTGTACACCGTGGTCGGCGACGCCGGCAGGTTGGCGAGGATGTTCTGCCAGGCCGTACGGCGGTCGGCGTCGACGCCGAGCTTCTGGGAGGCCGCGATCACCGTGGACAGGACCTGCTTGAGCAGACCGATGTCGGCGGAGGAATTCTGGCCCCAGGTCCCCTCGTGCGGACCGCTCCACAGCGAGTAGCGGCCGGTCGCCGCGTCGCGCTCCAGGTAGCTCTCGAAGAACTGCGCCACCTGGCTGAGGAAGGGATACGCCTTGTTCCGCAGGAAGTCGGCGTCCTGGGTGTACTCGTAGTACGAGATGAACTGGGACGCCGAGAAGAGGGAGTCGGAGACCTGCTGGTGGTACTGGTCGTCGGTGGTCGAGCCGTACGGGCCGATCCCCACCGGGAACAGGACACCGGAAGGCACACCGCCGCTGGGGAAGCGCTTGCTGATGTAGTCGGGCTTCACCCGGTTCAGGTCCTGCTTGGCCCGGCGCTGGGCCTCCGGCACGTAGGCGAGGATCGCCTCGTGGAAGGGCAGCGAGAGCTCGGGGCGGTTGCTGGAGTAGACACCGTAGAACGGCGCCTGCGCGTTGTAGTTCAGGTGGTAGTCACCGCTGAACTTCGGGGAGTCCGTGGTGGTCCAGATCCCGTACAGGGCCGGGGCCATCTTGCCCGGACGACTGGAGGCACCGATGAAGTACTGCGCGGCGTAGTAGAACTTCTCCAGGACGGCGTCACCGAGTTCGACGCTCGACTGCAGCCAGTAGTTCTTCCACCAGTCGGCGCGCTGGGTGTCCAGGGTCGCCAGCGTGGTGGTGTTCTGGGCGCGTACCTGGGTCACCGCGTCGTTGTGCGGAGCCGCCGGATTCTGGCCGCCGCCCGTCACGGTGGTGACGAGGCGGACGGTCCCGCCCGGGGGGAGGGTGAAGACCGTCTTCGCCGTGGCTCCGGAGACGGTGGGCTTGGGCGCGGCCGGTGTGCCGAGCACCGTGGTGGCCAGGGCGCCCCGGGAGATCCACTTGCCGCCCGGCGCGGTGGCACGCTCGGCCCACTGGACCGGTCCGTCCACGCCCGCGGTGTTGCTGTAGGCGGAGTTGGCGGTGGTCGCGCCGGCGAAGGTGGACGCCTGGAGGTTCACCGGCTGCGAACCGTTCGACGTGATGGAGGTGACCAGCACGTTCCGGTCGGCGGCGAGCCAGGTGTTCATGGACACGGGCGTGTTGTCCAGGGACATCGTCGTGGTGACGCGTCCGTCGAGGATGTTCTGCTCCTCCCGGAAGGGCTGAGCCGGCGGCGTCCCCCCGCTCTCGCGCCGCTCGTACAGCTCGATCTGGCCGATCCGGGCCCGGGGATTCTGGATCGAGTCGCTGGTCGTGCCCTGCGTGGGTTCGGTGATGCTGAGCCGCACGTACCGCGCCTGGACGGCGGTGACGTCCCGGTCGATGACGTCGGCGGTGTTGTTCTGCACCGTGTCGACGCTGGTCCAGGTGCTGCCGTCGCCGCTGGTCTGGAACGCCATCGCCTTGGTGTTGAAGGCGGCGTTCCCCGGGCGCGCGGCGTTGTCGTTGCGCACCACGTAGCGGCCGATGGTCTTGACGGAGCCGAGGTCGAGGGAGATCCACTGGGGCTTGCCGACCTGCGAGACCCAGCCCTCGTAGCCGCCCGTCCACTGGCCGTTGACGGCCCGGTCGGGGGTGAAGGAGCCTTCGGTGGTGGAGGCGGTGGCCCGCGCGCCGAGTGCCAGGTTCCCGGTGGGCTGCTGCGGGGCGGTGCCCGTGATCGTCACGCCGCCGATGGGCGCCGGGTTGGGGCTCGGGGCGGCGTTCCAGAAGTCACCCTTGGAAACGTAAAAGGTCTTCACGCCGGTGCTGCCGCCGGAGGTGATGCCGACGTCACCGTTGCCCAGCAGGGCGGTGTCGGGCATGGTGTTCGATATGGCCCCGGAGTAACTCTGGTCGGTCCATACGCCCTTGATGGCCGAGAGCTTGGCCTTCAGGGTGTCCCACTGCTGCGTGGCTGTCGGCGGTACGGCCGTCGGTGCCGCCGCCGCGGACAGCGCCCGCGCGGACGATTCCCCGGCGAGTGCGGTCCCGGGAACGACGAGCGGTACGGCGACGGCCAGGGCGATCAGCCCCGCGTAACCACGTCCGCTCCTCGGCCCGCGTCCCGGTGTCCGTCCGGGACCACGGGAAATTCCCCGCGTCATTCTCTCCTGCCCCATGCTGGCTCTCCTTTGAGTCGGGGTCTTGCGAGAGGTCGGTCTGTGCGCTTTCAGGTGCTGTGTGGCCGGGTGCTGTCCGCACCCGGCCGCACAGGTCTTGGGGAATCGCGCCGGCCGGACGATCAGCCGGCGGACCCGGGCGGGCGCTGCGGCCCGGGCGGGCGCTGCGGCCCGGGCGGGCGCTGGACCCGCCGTCGGCCCATGGAGCTGGTCGGCCCGTGGACCCGGTCAGCCGTTGGACCTGGGCAGGCCGAAGCCGACGGCCCGGATGTTCTCCAGCCGGCCGTACGGGGTCCGGTCCGTCCCCACGTCCTTGCTCAGGCTCTCGATGCCGGCTTCGATCCCGAAGAGCCCGGCGATGACGGCCTCCGTCACGGCGACGCCCGCGTTGCTGTCCCGGTTCGCGACGCCGCGTCCGGCCACGCGGTACGTGCCGTCCTCCGTCACCTCCATCGCCTGCCCCCACAGACCGCCGGAGGTGGCGCGGTGCGCCCGGCGCAGAATCCCGGCCGCGACCTCCGGCCGGCCGAGGCGGCAGAGGCCGAAGGCGGTGGAGCCGGGCCAGGCGCAGAACGCGCCGGCGGCGCCGTGGTCCGGCCGGTCGGAGAGCGGTGCGATCGGGTCCCCGGGGTCGAGGGCGCGCATCCAGTCGCCGTCGAGCAGGCGCTCGGTGACGAAGCCGACCATCTCGCCGCGCTGGTCGGCCGAAAGGTCTTCCGGCATGTCGGCGGCGACGAGTTCGAAGTCGAGGCAGTGGCCGATGACTTCGTCGCCCTCGGGGTGGGAGATCATCCAGCGTCCGTCGCCCGCGTACTGCCCCAGGACGGCGGCGGACAGCTCGGCCGCCTCGGCGTCGGCCACGGCGGCCTCGGCCTCGTTGCCGTCGCCGAGCGCGCGCAGGAGCTCGGCCAGGGAGCGCAGCATGCCGACGTAACCGGCGTTCAGCGAGACCACGCCGTCGCGGTAGTTGGGGACGCACTCCAGCAGTTCCCAGGCGTCCCGGCCGAAGTCGGCCAGCACTCCCCCGCCGTACGAGGCGCGCAGTTCACGCGGGCGGAAGGCCATCTCGCGCAGGTGGTCCAGCACCCGGCGGCCGCCCGCGATCTCGTCGAGCACGGCGACATCCCCCGTCACGCCCACATAGGCCTTCACGGTACGGAAGAGCGAGTGGTCGTTGGCCGCGTAGTGGTTACCGACCGGCAGCAGGTTGCGGGTGTCGAAGGAGTGGCAGCGGTCGTACGGCTGCGCGAGCGCGGCCAGGATCCAGCGGCGCATGCCGTCGGGCTCCAGCAGCGCCGCCGTCCTCGCCCATTCGGAGATGTCCCAGAAGAAGGTGGTGGTGGCTCCCAGGCGCGGTCCGCCGGTCAGGAACACCGGGCCGACAGGGCTGACGGTGGTGTTGCGCAGATACACCGCGAGCAGCGCGCCCAGGTAGTACGTGCGGGCGAGGTCCGGGTCCTCGGTGCGCAGGGTGGGCAGATGGCCGGAGAATTCCGTGTTGCCCGGCTCGAAAGCGCTGCGCCAGGTCCGGCGCCAGCGCTCGGCCACCGCGTCGAACTCCGCCGGGAAGAAGGCGGCGGTGTTCACGGCGTCGCGCGTCACGCCTTCGGCGGAGCTGCCGATCTCCAGGACGACGCCCAGCGTGGTCTCCTCGCCGGGCTCCAGGGTGAGGTCCCAGCGGGCGAGCCCGCGTGCCCCGGCCGTTTCCAGGGAGTCGGGCGCGGCCGAGAAGGCGTAGGCGCTGCGGGCGACCGTGCGGGAGTCGGCGACGGAGACCGTGCTGCCGTCGGTGGTGGCGTTCCAGCGCCCGCCCTCCCACCAGGCGGCGGTGGTGAGCAGCGGTGTCCCGTCCAGCCGCAGTTCGGCTCCCGCGTCGCCGGTCAGGACCGTCACGGTGTGCCAGGTGCCGGTGGAGAGCGGCTCGGGCGCGGTCAGGTACTCGCCCGCGATGCGCAGCGACAGGTGTCCGTCGGCCAGGCCGACCTGGAGCGAGTCGGGGTGGTTGCCATGCGTGAGGATCACTCCGGACGGGCCCGGCTCGTCGACCAGCACCTCGAAGCGGAGGGCGTCGCCGTTGTCGAGCCGGACCGTGCCGATCCGGAGATCGGTGTCGGGACGGACCGGGTGTTCGGCCGTGTCACCGATGGCTTCGGTGCCGCCCGAGGCGCGGCGTACGGCGATCCCCCGGACCCGGCAGACGGCGCCGGGTGCCCGTACGCGTCCCGAGTCCGGCGTCGAGTGGTCCGGCAGCTCCGACTCCAGCAGCATCGGCTCGGTGTCCTCGTCGCGCTGGATCCCGGGGATGCGGGGGCTGCCGAGACGCACCCAGCGCTCGCCGATCGGCAGGAACTGCACCTGCCGCGGCCGGTCCGCGGTCGCTTCGTCGCGGATGCGTTCGGTGGTGAAGTAGTCGTGGTGGTGTCCGTCGTTCCACGGGCTGCCGTAGAGCCAGCCCCAGTCGACCTCGGAGTGGGCGAACGGCGCGAGCAGTTCCTGTTCCAGCGTCGTGGTCACCGGGGTGGTGGAGGTGTTGCGCACGACGAGGCGCCACATCAGGCGGCTGCGCTCGTACCCCATCCGCACGTCGGTGGTGATCTCCAGGGCGCCGGCCGTGGCCGCCCGCCGCACACCCCAGGGCGCCCAGCGCAGTCGCTCGGCGGCCGGTACGGATCCGCCGACGCGCAGCGCGCCCGTGTGGTATCCGCCGCTGTAGGGGGGAAAGGCGAGCCAGGACAGCGAGGTGAGATCGCCGTTGACGTGCCCCTGGCCCCACTGGTTGCGCAGCGAGGGGAGGTGGTTGAGCTCGGTGCGCTCGGTCCACGCGCCGGCCAGTTCGTCCAGCGGCACAACGCCCTTGATCGGGTCGGTCACTTGGACGCTCCTGACATGAGTCCGTGGATGAACTCGCGCTGGCTGACGAGGTAGCCCACGACGGGGATGACAGCGGCGAGGAACATGATTCCGAAGAGCTGGCTGTAGTCGGTCGAGTAGGCGCCGAGCGACACGTAGATGCCGGTGGTGATGGTCTGGCCCTGGAGCGGGCCCAGGATGAACTGCGGGTTGAGGAAGTCGTTCCACACCCAGAGTCCGAGGAAGATCGCCACGGTCGCGGTCGCGGGGCGTACGACGGGGAAGACGATGCGCCACCACAGCCGCAGGTCGCCGGCGCCGTCCATCCGGGCGGCCTCGATGACCTCGCGGGGGATGGAGCGCAGGAAGCCGACGTACACGAACACGGCGAACGAGAGGTAGCCGCCGCCGACGTTGGACAGGATCAGGCCGGCGTACGAGTTGGCCAGCCCGATCGAGCGCAGCAGGGTCACGATCGGCAGCAGGATGACCTGCGGCGGGACCATCAGCCCCAGCGCGAACACGGCGAGCAGGACGTTGCGCAGGCGCGGCGAGCGCTCGGAGATGTAGAAGGCGAGCATGGAGCTGAGCGGGACGAGGATGACCAGCGTCGCCGTCGTCACCAGGATCGAGTTGAGCAGTCCGGCCTGGACGAGATGGTCCGGCCGGCGCAGCGCGTTCAGGATGTTGTCGAAGGTGAAGGGGACCGGAAGGGAGGCCGGGTTCGAGACGATCTGGTCCTGCGTCTTGAACGCGCTGACGAACGCGACGTACACGGGCAGGATGAACGCCAGGGTGACCAGCCAGGCGCCGATCAGGTGGGACTTCTTACGGAGGTTCAGCCCGGCGGGCCCGGCGGGTCGCCCGGACCGGGCGGGTCCGGCGGGTTTGGTGGGTTTGGTGGATCCGGAGGATCGGGCGGGTCGAGTGGCTCGCGCGGCGGGAGCGCTCACAGGCTCGTCTCCCTTCGGCGGAGCAGGGTGGTGACGCCGTAGGAGACCACGGCGGTCAGGGCGAGCAGGAACATGGCGATGGACGAGGCGTAGCCGAACCGGTTGTCGGTGAAGGCCACGGAGATCAGGTAGAAGGCGGTCGACCGGGTCGACTCCGCCGGGCCGCCGCCGGTGAGTACCGCGATCACGTCGTACAGCTTGAGTGTGGTGATCAGGCACAGCACGACGCTGATCGTGGTGCCCGGCGCGATCATGGGCATCGTCACGTGCCGGAACCGGCCGAGGACTCCGGCGCCGTCCATCCGGGCCGCCTCGTACAGCTCCTGCGGTACGGACTGGAGCGACGCGGTGTAGACGACGGTGGCGAAGGCGATGGTGATCCAGCTGACGACCACGCAGACCGACAGCACGGCGAGATTGTCGTCGCCGAGCCAGGCGATGGGCTCGTCGATCAGGCCGAGGTTGGCCAGGCCGGTGTTGAGGAGGCCGTTCTGGGTGAGGATGCTGCGCCAGATGAAGCCGACGATGACACCGGACAGGACCTGCGGGATGAAGATGAGGGTCCGCATGATCCGGTGGTTGGCCGTCGAGCGGTTGAGCACGATGGCCAGCAGCAGGCCCACCACGTTGGCGATGACCGTGACCGCCACGACCACGATCATCGTGAACAGGAGACTCGACAGCAGCCGGTCGTCGGAGAAGAGCTCGCGGTAGTTGGCGAATCCGATGAAGTCGCTGCCGGCCTGCAGGGGGTTCTTGTCCGTGAAACTGAGGAAGAGGCTCTGCACCAACGGGTACAGGAGGAACACCCCGTAGAGGATGACCGCGATCCACGCGGCGGGGGCCAGCCCGAGGCTTCGGCCCGCACGTGGAGATCGACTGGGCACAGCTTGATCCTTTCTGAAAGGCGGAGCCGCAGTCGTACGGAGTCAGGTCCGTACGATATCCGTCATGGCCGGAAAACATCTGACAACGATGTCACCGCTGGCCCGGGCTGCGGCTCCACCCGTCCCTTCCGGCAGGCGCCGGACTTCCCGGCTGATGCCGGCTCATCCGGCCGAATGCCGACTACTTGGCGGCCTTGTCCCAGTCCGCGTCGAACGTGCCGAGCGCGCCCTTGGTGTCTGAGCTGGTGAACAGCTTCTGCGCCAGGGAGTTGAACTGTTCGACCACGCCGGGCGGGAGCGCGTCGTCATTGTTGACCTGGCCGAACGCGCTGACCTTCGCGTTGTCGTCGGTCACGAGCTTGAACCCCTCGGTGTAGACCGGGGTCACCTTCGCGCCGAAGTCCTCGAAGGGGACGTTCTTCAGCATCGGGAACGCGCCGTCCGTCTCGATCAGGGTCTTCAGGTTCGGCTTGGACAGCGACCACGCCTGCGCGAACGTGGCCGCGGCGTCGGCGTCCGAGGACTTGGCGCTCACCGACGTGGTGCCGCCGGTGTTGAAGGGCACGATCGCCTTGCCGGTGCTGCTCGGCAGCAGGAACGTACCGAAGTCGTCCGCGTCCGCGGCGGGGATCTGGCCGATGAACCAGCTGCCCATCGGGTACATGGCGCTCTTGCCGGCCAGGAACTGCTTGTTGGCGTCCGCGTAGCTGACGCTCAGGGCGCCCTTGTCGAAGGCTCCCGCCTCGATGAGTTGGCGGTACTTGCCGACGGCCGCGGTCATCTCGGGGTCGGTGAACTTGACCTCGCCCCGGTAGCGCTTCTGGATCCACTCGGGGTCCGAGCCCAGGACATCGGCGGTGATGATGCCGGACAGCGGGATCGCCGCCGCCCACGGCTCACTGCCCGCCATCTCGACAGGGGTGACGCCGGCCCCCTTGAGCGTGGTGACGACCTTGGTGAACTCGTCCCAGGTGGTGGGGACCCGCAGGTGCCGCTCGGCGAAGATCTTCTTGTTGTAGAAGATCATCGGGATGATCTGGGAATTGGTGGGCGGGATGTAGGTCTTGCCGTCGATCGCGTTGCCGTCGGGCCGGGTGAAGTTCTCGTCCAGCCAGGTCTGGTCGAACGGCTTCAGCAGCCCGGCGGCGGTGAAGTCCTTCGGGTTGATGGAGGAGAGGATGTCCGGGAACTGCCCCGACGCCTGGAGCTGCTTCGCGTAGGCCGTCCGGTCGGCGTCCGGCGAGACTATCTTCTTGATCTGGGTGTCCGGGACCGCCTTCTGCGCCTCCGCGATGGACGCGTCCCAGAACTTCGCGGTGAGCGCGGGAGTCTCGAACGTCATGAACGTCAGACCGCCACCGCCACCACCTCCCGCCGTCCCGCTGGTGGAGCAGCCCGTGATCGCCAGGGCGCTCACCAGTCCGGTCACCGCCGCCATGAGGGCAGTTCTGCGCTTCATGTCATCCTCCTTGATGCTTCACGCGATACGGCCGGACTCCGGCCGCCATGTGCCGTCGAGCGAATCGCTTGTCCTGAAAACCCCGTTGCGGGGGCACGGCACGGACGAACGGAAGGCAGCGCGAACAGCCCTGTAGAGGCTTCTGCCGCTTCTCAGGCCTTAGTTCAAGACCTGCCCACCACCCTCGTTTCGTATACTTTTCAGAAGAGTAGCCAGCATCGCCGCACAGTCAAGACTCGTACCGACTTTTACCGGATCGAGATCGTGGGCGACGCGATCACCGTGCGACATTATCGTCAAACACCCAGCTCATGGGGGGTGTTGACAATGCGGCCCGACTCCAGGTGACACTGACCTGATACGGCAGGACGACTCCGGACGCCGCGAAGCCCAGCCTTGCCGAAGGGTGGGAAAAAATACAATCCATGGGCGCTAGCATCGCGGGATGGCTGGGAGCGACGGTGGGAAGACTGTCACCCGGAGGCCGCCGACGGGCGTTGGACCGAGACTCAGGAGCAGCACGATGGCAGGCACGCCTCGACGGCAGGCACTCGCGGACACCGCCTACGACACGATTCGTCAGCGGCTCGTGGATCACGACATCGAGCCGGGTTCGAAGATGAACATCAACACGCTCGCGCAGGAGTTGGCGATCTCGCCCACGCCGCTCCGGGAGGCGCTCGCCCGTCTGGAGGCGGAAGGGCTCGTGGTCAAGCGGTCGTTGGCCGGCTATACGGCGGCCACGCTGCTGAGCAGCCGTAGCCTCGGAGAGCTCTTCGAGGTACGTCTCCTGCTGGAACCGACCGCCGCCGCGCACGCCGCGACCCAGGCGAGCAAGGCGGATCTGCTGCAACTCGCGGGCCAGCTGGCCGAGATGCGCACGGCTGCCCAGGACTTCCGCAGCCGCTCGACACTGCTGCTGTATCTGCACCATGACTCCGTCTTCCACGACCGGATCGCGTGCCTGAGCGGGAACGCGTTCCTGCGGTCGACGCTGGAGCGGCTGCACGCGCATACGCACCAGTACCGGCTGTCGTTCCGCGAGGGATGGGCGGAGGAGACCTGCCGCGAGCACGAGCGGATCCTGGAAGCGCTGAGCGAGAACGACGAGGAGACGGCGTCCGCCCGGATGCGGACGCATCTGCGCAGGGCGCACACGCGGTTGACAGACGCGGCGACGCAGCGGTGAGCGGGGATGGAGACCGGTAGGCCCGCATGTCGTGGAACGCGCCCCTGCCTCTTCCAGCCTGTGCCGCGCGGCCAGGATGGACACCAGCCCGGAGGCGGGCGCGAACGGGTCCGTCGCGTCATCGGTGCTGCCAGGCCAGACGTTCTCCTCGTCCGCCCGTCCGTGGACGACCACGCCCGCTGTCCGGCCCCCGTCGAGCCGGACGCGGTACACACCCTGCGTACCGCCCCTGGCGGGCCGGTGGACCGGGGGTGTCACCGAGACGCGGGAACCCCGGGCTGACGAGCACCTCCCGGAAGCTCCCTGAGAGACCGCGCCGCATGGGATCGTTCAAGCGAAACAGCGGGCCAGACCGTGTGACGGCAGAACCCGATCGAACGGAACTGAGCACCCTGGTCCTGCAGGGCGAAGACATGATCGAGCAGCTGACACAAGCGCACAAGTCCTGGGGACTCGGTTCGGCGGACCGGTGGGGACTCGACCAGCGCACCGGACTCATCACGTGGACCTTCCCCGACAAGATCGCCACCGCGCCGGCGCAGATCGTCGGCAGTCACCACCCTTCAGCGGCTTCCTGGCTCCGGGCATGGGCCGACGAGAGCATCCTCCCCGACATGAGCCGAGAGGCCCGGGCCGTCCGCGACTGGGCGGAGGAGCATGGCCATCTCGCGCTCACCCGGCCGAAGGTCGACGCCGACGAGGAGCAGGCCGCCGCCTTCGCCGCCCTCGCCCTCGCCCTCGCCCTCGCCCTCGCCCTCGCCCTCAGGATCACCGAGGCCACAGGTTTCTACCGGGGCACCGGTGGTACATCGATCCCGATCATCACCTTCGGGGACGTCACTCCGACCGCCGAGGACGGCACGACATCGACCTTCACGATGGATATCGGCTGACAGCCGGCCCGAGAGCCGTGCCCCAACGGCATCCACCTGGGCACGCGGCCATCGCTGCCGCCGCTCGGTCTCAAGGCGCCGCGCGCAGGAGTTGGAGTGGGCCGAACCCCCGGCCGTCACGTGTCGCCACGCACACCGGTCGGTGCCGGGCCGCGCATTCGGCCGTGTGCGGGGCGTCGTGGCCCGAACGCGTCCGCCGGGCACCCATCCGGGGGCCGCCGGACGGGGCGCGGGGCCCGCCGGGGTAGTAGAGGACACATGACCCGAAAGCGTTTCGGTACGTCGGATTCCGCGCACCGGTTCCGGAGGCTGTACGCCAGGATCGTCGCGTCGTTCTGCGCGCTCGTCTACAGCCGCGGCCGCGAGATGGAACTGATGCATCGGGCCATGAGCTTCGCGGCGCTCGGCTTCCTCACCCTGGTCCCCCTGCTGATCCTCGTCGCCGCCGCCGACCCGGCGAGCGGCCAGGGGTTCGCCCGCTGGCTGGGGCAGGGCCTGGGGGTGTCGGCATCGTCGCAGGGTGAGATCCAGCGGCTGTTCGGCAGACCGGGCCAGGCGTTGCAGCGGACGACGGCGTTCGGTCTCGCCGCGCTCGCCGTGTTCGGTCTGACGTTCGGATCTGCGGTGCAGACGGGTTACGAGAGGGTCTGGGACCTGCCGACGGCACGCTGGCACACCGTCTGGCGGCACGTTCTCTGGCTCGCGGTACTCGTCGCCTATCTCGTGGTCTTCGTCAATACACCCGTCACCTCGGAATCCGCCTTCGAGATCGCGCTCGGCGGCACGGGCGATGTGATCGGCACGTTCCTCTTCTTCTGGTGGTCCCAGCGCGTCCTGCTCGCCGGGCGCGTCCTCTGGCGTGCCCTGCTCCCCGGCGCGATCGCGACCTCCCTGGGCCTGCTCGGCCTCAGGGGCTTCTCGCGGGTCGTCTTCTCCCCCCTGATCGCCTCGAACGCCGTCACCTACGGGCCGTTCGGAACCGTACTGGTCATCCAGTCCTGGCTGGTCGGCGTCGGCTTCGTGGTCTACGGCGGCGCGCTGGTGGGCCGCCTCTTCCACGAGCGCCGTGCCCAGGCACCGGAGAGGCGCGAGACGGACACGGCCGAGGACACGGCGGACACGGAAGGCCCGGAAGGCACGAACGGCGGGGCCTCGGGGGACTGACCGGCCACGCTGAGCGTGGTCCTCCGTTCGGGGAGTTCCCCCGCCCGGGTACGGTGATCGTTCGCCGCGCGAGCCGTCCTCGTCCGCGCCATCCCGCTCCCTGGAGACCCGGTCCGCCATGTCGTCGCTCACCGCCCCCGCGCCCGTCCTCCTGCCGCGCCGGGCCTGGCTCACGGATCTGCCCGTGCTGCTGATCGCGGTGGTCTGGGGTTCCAGCTATCTCGCGGCCAAGTCGGTGGTCACCAGCCACACCGTGATCGCCGTACTCGTCCTGCGCTTCGCGGTGGCCCTTCCCTTCCTGGCCGTGGCCGGCCGGCGGAAGCTGCGCACACTGGACGCCGCCCAATGGCGCGGCGCCGGGCTGCTCGGACTCATCCTGAGCGGGATCTTCCTGCTGGAGACCTACGGTGTGGTGCACACATCGGCGACCAACGCCGGTCTCATCATCAGTCTCACCATGATCTTCACACCGCTCGCGGAGGCGGCGGTCACCAGGACCGCGCCTTCCGGGGCCTTCGTCGCCGCCGCCGGGCTGTCCGTCGCCGGGGTGGTGCTGCTGACGCAGAGCGGCGGGTTCACCACTCCCTCGGCGGGCGATCTGCTGATGCTGCTGGCCGCGCTCGGCCGTACCGTCCACGTTCTGGCGATGTCCCGGGTCAAGGCGGTACGCAGCGCGGATTCGCTGTCCCTGACGACCGTCCAACTCGGTGGCGCGGTGGCCGTGTTCGCGATCCTGGCCGCGCTGCCCGGCACCGGCCCCGCGCCCTGGTCCGTGGCCGCCGGCTTCGACGCCCGCGCGTGGACCGCGCTGCTCTTCCTCGCCGTCTTCTGCACGCTCATCGCCTTTTTCGTGCAGATGTGGGCGATACGGCGCACCTCACCCTCCCGGGTCAGTCTGCTGCTCGGTACGGAGCCGTTGTGGGCGGCCGCGGCCGCCGTCGTGATCGGCGGCGAACAGCTGAGCACGGCCGGGCTGCTCGGCGCGGCACTCGTCCTGGCGGGCACGAGCTGGGGCCGCCGGGCCGCAGACAGGTAGCGCGACCGGTAGCCCGGCCCGGGATCGTGGCGGAGCGCGCCCACCCCCGTGCTGCTTGACTGGCATGACCACTTTCGGCGGCACAGGGAGGTCGGGGCATGACTGCTGTACACCATCGCACCCTCGGTGTGGGCGGCCGTACGGTCTTCTACCGTGAGGCCGGGGACATCGGGGCCCCGGCCGTGCTGCTGCTCCACGGGGCGCCGGCGAGTTCCTTCATGTTCCGTGACCTCATCCCGCTGCTGGCCGACCGCTATCACGTCGTCGCGCCCGATCTGATCGGATTCGGCTTCTCCGAGGCCCCGCCGGTCGACGAGTTCGACTACACCTTCGACTCCCTGACCGATGTCGTGGAGGACTTCCTTCACTCGGTCGGAGTCGAGCGGTTCGCCCTGTACGTCCAGGACTACGGCGCGCCCGTCGGATGGCGGCTGGCGCTGCGCGACCCGTCGCGGATCACGGCCATCGTCTCGCAGAACGGCAACGCCTACACCGAGGGTTTCGTCGACTCGTTCTGGAATCCGCTCTGGGAGTACGCCGACGACCCGACCGAGGAGAAGGCGGCTCCGCTGCGGGAAGCGCTGACACTGGAGAAGATCCGCCGGCAGTACACCCACGGGGTGCCGGATCCGAGCGTGGTCAGCCCCGACACCTGGGTACACGATCATGCCTGCGTCAGTCGCCCGGGCAACAGCGAGGTGCAGCTCAAGCTCTTCCGGGAGTATCCGACGAATGTCGCGCAGTATCCGGAGGTACAGGAGTACTTCCGCAGGACCGGGGTCCCGCTGCTCGCCGTCTGGGGCCGGGGCGACGAGATCTTCGGGCCCGACGGCGCACGCGCCTTCCGGCGCGACCTTCCTGACGCCGAGGTGCATCTCCTCGACGGCGGCCATTTCCTGCTGGAGAGCGAGCTCACCGCCGTCGCGGCGCTGATGAACGCCTTCCTCGACCGCACCCTCGGATCCCGCGCCTGAGGCGGCGGACGCTGCCGGTGCGGTGAGCGGGGTCCGTGCGGCCGGGACACCGCGGGGCGTGCCGCGCGGAAGGCGGCACGCCCCGGACCGGGACACCAGGTGTCAGAGGTCGAACTCGCTCGGCGTGATACCGACGGCGAAGCAGGCCTCGCGGACGACCGCGCGCTCGGTCTTGTCGAAGTCGCCGTCGGCGCCGCCGATGACGATGCCGATCTGGATGACGGCGCGGGCCTCGGTGGGCTTCTTCGCGACCTTGCCGATGGTCTGCAGGATGCTGACCTTGCCGAAGTCGAAGTCGGCCGTCAGCTTCTGGCAGTAGTCGTTGAACCGCGCCTGCAGGTCGTCGGCGGGGAAGTTCTGGAGCACCTCGTTGCTCATGATCAGCGAGGCGACGCGCTGCCGCTCGGAAGCGTCGATGGAGCCGTCGGCCGCGGCGACCAGCGCGCACATGGCCATGCTCGCGTCACGGAAGGCGCCGCTCTTGAGGTCGTTCTTCTTGGCGTTGAGCTGCGTCTGCATCGACGAAGCGGAATCCTTGAGGCGGTCCCACAGGGCCACGGTGCATCTCCTGAGCTGGTTGCTGAACTGACTGCTGAACTGGTCGCGCGTTCCGGTGTGTCCACCGGCGGTCGGTACGGGTGGTCAGGAAGCCGGAACGGTCACAGGTGCGGAATGACGGCCGGCATGAGGTCCTGGAAGGTCCGGCCGTCGGCGGGGCTGCCGATGGCGGCCATCTCCCAGCCGTTGCCGGAGCGGTGCACCTTGGCCATGATCTGGGCGGTGTGCCGGCCGCCGCCGGTGAGCGTGTAGCGCGCCAGTTCCTGTCCCGTGGTCTCGTCGAGAAGGCGGCAGAACGCGTTCTCGACCTCCTCGAAGGTCTGGCCGGTGAAGGAGTTCACCGTGAAGACGATCTGATCCACATGGACGGGGACGCGCTGGAGGTCCACGATGATCGACTCGTCGTCGCCGCCCTGGCCCGCGCCGCCGACACGGTTGTCACCGGTGTGCCGTACGGAGCCGTCGTCGCTGGTCAGATGCTGGAAGAAGACCACGTCGACGGGCTTCTTGTCGGCGAAGAGCAGTGCCGAGGCGTCCAGATCGATCTCGCGGGCGGTCAGCCGGGCGAGGAATCCCTTGCGGGGCGCGGACTTCCAGCCCAGTCCCATCCGGATGACGGTGAGTTCACCCCCACCGGACTTGGTCAGGCTGATCTGCTGGCCCTTGGCAAGGTTGACGGTCATCGTTGGCTCCTGGAGGTGGTGCGAGTGCCGCGTGCGGGCGACGGAACGGGTGCGGACGTCAGACGTTGACGCCGTAGTCGGAGGCGATACCGGCGAGGCCGGAGGCGTACCCCTGACCGATGGCGCGGAACTTCCACTCGGCACCGTTGCGGTACAGCTCTCCGAAGACCATCGCGGTCTCGGTCGAGGCGTCCTCACTCAGGTCGTAGCGTGCCAGTTCGGCCCCGCCCGCCTGGTTGACCACGCGGATGTAGGCGTTGCGGACCTGACCGAAGCTCTGCCGCCGGGACTCGGCGTCGTGGATCGATACCGGGAAGACGATCCTGGTGATGTCGGCGGGCACCGCGGCCAGGTCGACCTTGACCGTCTCGTCGTCGCCGTCGCCCGCCCCCGTGAGGTTGTCGCCGGTGTGCTCGACGGCGCCGTCCGGGCTGGTGAGGTTGTTGTAGAAGACGAAGTGCTGATCCGAGACGACCTTGCCGGAACTGTCGCACAGCAGGGCGCTGGCATCCAGATCATGGTCGGCTCCGGTGGTGGTCCGCACATCCCAGCCGAGGCCGACCAGAACGGCGGTCAGACCGGGAGCCTCCTTGGTCAGCGAGACGTTGCCGCCCTTGGCGAGGCTCACACCCATGCTACTTCCCTTCATTCGTCCCAGAACCAGGCACACCTGACACTCCGATGCCCTGCGACCGCGCGGGGCACCGCCTTAAAACTACAACACTGTAGAAATTGGTCGCGGGGCCGGGACGCCGACGCCCCGGAACACGTGAGTCCGGTCCGATCCGGACGAGAGGCCCTACGGACCGCCCCGTCCTGTCCGGCGGCGTACGACGGGGCAGCCCTTAGAGTCCATGGGTCGCACGGAGCGATGACCGGCCCGGCCGAGGGGTGTGCGGGGCGGGGGACGGGGCACGGAGGATCAGCGTGGACAGGGAAACGAGGCGGCGGCGCGGCCGTATCAGGCTGACCCGGCGGGGCCGCATAGTCGTGTGGTCCGGCGGCGTGCTGGCCACCGTGCTCATCGCCGCCTCCGGGACGGCGGCGTGGGTCTACCAGGATCTCGACGGCAATATCCACGCGGCGGACGTCGACGACAAGCTCGGCGTCGGACGCCCGGTCAACGCGAGCCCCGGCTCCAGGAACATCCTCGTCGTGGGCTCCGACTCGCGGTCCGGCGACAACGCCGCGTACGGCCGGGACCTGAGCACCATGCAGTCCGACACGCTCATGGTGCTCCATGTGGCCGCCAGCCGGGAATGGGCCACGGTGGTCTCGCTGCCCCGCGACTCCTGGGTGAGCGTCCCGGCCTGCGAGCGCGGCGACGGCACCGTGTCGGACCCGCACCACTTCAAGATCAATGAAGCGTTCGCCATCGGTGGCACGAGCGGCGGGGTCGCGGGCGCCGCCGCCTGCACCGTCAAGACGGTGGAGCAGAACACCGGACTGCGCATCGACCACTTCATGTCGGTCGACTTCCAGGGCTTCAAGGGCATGGTCAACGCGCTGGACGGCATCGAGGTCTGTCCCGGGACGCCGATCCATGACCGCAAGGCCCACCTCGACCTGGACGCCGGCTGCCAGACGATCAAGGACGAGAAGGCCCTGGGGTACGTACGGGCGCGCTACAGCGTCGGGGACGGATCCGACCTGGGACGTATCGGCCGGCAGCAGGAGTTCCTGGAGGCCGTGGCGGCCAGGGCCCAGCAGAAGCTGACCAGCCCGAAGGCCCTGTACGGATTCCTCGACTCGGCCACCGCCTCGCTGACGACCGACAAGGCGCTGGCGGGCATCAAGCCCCTGTACAGCCTCGCCTCCGAGGTCAAGGACATCCCCCGGGACCGTCTCACGTTCCTGACCGTGCCGAACTACGCGCGCCAGGCCGACGTGCCGGGCGACCGGGCGAACATCGTGTGGCAGTACCCGCAGGCCGCCTCCCTGTTCACCTCCCTGGCCAGGGACAAGGAGGTCGACAAGGCGAAGCTGGAGGCCGCCGCCCGCCATCCGGTCCATGCGCGTACGGTGCGGGTACGGGTCCTCAACGGCACCGGCACCCCGGGGCGGGCCGCCCAGGTCGCCGACACGCTGCGTACGGCGGGATTCACCGTCACGTCGATCGGCGACGCACCCGGGGCGGCGGCCGGGACCACGGTCAGCCATCCTCCCGGGCTCGCGGCACCGGCCCAGGTGCTGGCCTCCCGGCTGCCCGGCGTCACGGCGCGGCAGGAGACGCCGGACGCGGAATCTCCGACCGGGGTCGTGACGTTGACCGTGGGAACGGAATTCGGCGGCTTCCGATGACACCGGCGGTTCGTGACGGATCCCTGACGGGTTTCCGGCGATTCCTGGCGGTTCCTGGCTGCGCTCGTCGAGTCACGTGATGGTCGGCACCGGCCATCACGTTGCATTCTTTTGCGATCCCTTTACTATTGATCACACGGGGCCCACCCCGTCCCCATCCTCTTGATCCGAGAAGGAGCTACGGTCCCGCAATGGGTGAGCCTCCCAGTACGAGCCGTGCCATTCCCGTCCCGCCGAACCACGCGGCGGAGGTGGCACGGTGACCGACATACTCCTGCTGCTCCTCGCCCTGGCGCTCACCCTCGCCTGTGCGGTGTTCGTCGCGGCCGAATTCTCCCTGACCACCGTCGAGCGGAGCGAGCTCGAACGTGCCGCCGCCGCCGGTGAGCGCGGCGCCCCCGGAGCGCTGGAGGCGGCCAAGCGGCTGACCTTCCAGCTCTCCGGCGCCCAGCTGGGCATCACCGTGACCTCGCTGGTGATCGGCATGCTCGCCGAGCCGGCCCTGTCCACGCTGCTGCACGGCCCGCTGCGGGCCGCCGGCCTGCCCGGCGGCGCGGTGCCCACCGCCGCCACCGTGCTCGGTGTCGCCGTGTCCACCGTGGTGCTGATGGTCATCGGCGAGCTCGTCCCGAAGAACTGGGCCATCTCCCGCCCCCTCGCGGTCGCCAAGGTCGTGGCGGGCCCCCAGCGCGGCTTCACCGCCGCCTTCACCCCGCTGATCCGCCACCTCAACAACACCGCGAACCGTCTCGTACGGCGCTTCGGCCTGGAACCAGCCGAGGAACTGGCCTCGGCCCGCACCCCCGACGAACTGGTCGCCCTGGTGAGGCACTCGGCGCGGGAAGGTGCCATCGAGGCGGACTCCGCCGAACTGTTCGTACGGACCCTGCATCTGGCCGAGCTGACCGCGGAGAACGTGATGACCCCCCGCGTGGACGTCCGGGCCCTGGAGGCCCACGCCACCGCCACGGACGCCGCCCGGCTGACCCTGGCCACCGGCCTGTCCCGCTTCCCCGTCTACCGCGACAGTCTCGACGAGGTGATCGGCACGGTCCACATCCGTGACGTCCTCGCCCTGGACGAGACCCGGCGCGACCACACCCCCGTCACCGAACTGGCCACCAGCCCGCTGCTGGTACCGGACTCACTCCCGGTGGACCGGCTGCTGCGCCGTCTGCGGCAGGCGAGGACCATGGCCGTGGTCATCGACGAGTACGGCGGCACCGCCGGGGTCGCCACCGTCGAGGACATCGTCGAGGAGGTCGTCGGAGAGGTACGCGACGAACACGACCCGGACGAGGTCCCCGATCTGGCCCCGGGTGAGCCCGCCACGGACGGCCGGCCCGTATGGGACGCGGACGGCAGTGTCCGTCTCGACCAGCTCGAACAGATCGGCTTCAGCGCCCCGGAGGGTCCGTACGAGACCCTCGCCGGGCTCGTCGCGACCCGGCTGGAGCGGCTGCCCGTACCGGCCGACCGACTGGAGGTCGACGGCTGGGAATTCGCCGTCCTGCGTATCGAACACCACCGTGCCGACCGGGTACGGATCACCGCGCCCGCGCGGGCCCACCACTTCGCGGAGGACGTCCGATGACCGCCGTACAGCTCGTCATCGGCGCGCTCACTCTGCTCACCAACGCGTTCTTCGTCGGAGCCGAGTTCGCTCTCATCTCGGTGCGGCGCAGTCAGATCGAGCCGCAGGCGATGAAGGGCGGCCGCCGGGCGAAGTCCACCCTCTGGGGACTTCAGCACCTGTCGGCGGCCATGGCCACGGCGCAGCTCGGCATCACCATCTCCTCGCTGGTGCTGGGGGCGGTGGCCGAGCCGGCCATCGCGCATCTGCTGGAGCCGCCGTTCGAGGCGGTCGGTGTGCCGGACGCGCTGATCCACCCGATCGCGTTCGTCATCGCCCTGACCCTGGCGACGTATCTGCACATGCTGATCGGCGAGATGGTGCCGAAGAACATCGCGCTGGCCGCACCCGTGCCGACCGCCCTGGCGCTGGCGCCCACCCTGGTCACGCTGACCCGGGCGCTGCGTCCGGTGATCTTCGGGATCAACGCGCTCGCCAACGCGATCCTGCGGCTGCTGGGGGTCGAGCCCAAGGACGAGGTCGCCTCGGTCTTCACCGACGACGAACTCGCCCGGCTGGTCAAGGACTCCAGCGAGGCGGGCCTGCTGGACCCCGCCGACGGCGAACGGCTGCACGACGCCCTGGAGCTGGGCACCCGCCCGGTGGGTGAGGTGCTGGTGCCACTCAACCGTACGGTCACCGTGGGTCACGAGACCACCCCGCAGCAGCTGGAGCGCGTCGCCGCGCTCTCCGGTTTCTCCCGGCTCCCGGTCACCGGACCGGACGACACGATCCTCGGCTACCTGCACATCAAGGACGCCCTCGGCGCCGCCGATCGCACCCGGCCCTTCCCGCGCGGCACGCTGCACACGATGGTCCGGGTCGAGATCGACACCCCGCTCGACGACACGATGACGGCGATGCGCGCGGCCGGTACGCATCTCGCCGCCGTCACCGGCGACAAGGGGACCGTGATCGGCTTCGTCACCATGGAGGATGTCCTGGATGAACTGGTCGGCCCCGCCGCGTGACGGCGCTTGACGGCGCTTGACGCGCGGAAGCCCCGGTCCTTCCGGGGCCCTGACCGGGGCCCCGGAAGGACTCGACCGGACGGGTCAGGGTTTGCGGGCCACGCCGACGTAGCAGGCCGCCTCCTTGTCGGTGACGTTCTCCCCCTGGTCCCCGGGATCCGGGCGCCACGCGTGCGAGGGGGTGATGCCCGGCTCGAACAGCTCCCAGCCGGTGAAGAAGCGGGCGATCTCCTCGCGCGTACGGGCCTGCCCCGGGGTGCCGGCGGCGCGGTAGGCGCCGGTGAGGCGGGCGATGCCCTCGGGGTCGAACTCGGTCGTGACATGCGCGATCGCGAGGGTGGAGCCGGAGGGCAGCGCGTCCTTGAGGTGCTCGACGATCTCGTGCGCGTCGTGTTCGTCGGTCACGAAGTGCAGCAGCGCGTTGAGACTGAGCGCGATGGGCCGGGTGAAGTCGAGCGTCGCGCGTATCTCCTCGGCGGCCAACAGGGCCTCGGGCAAGGTGACATCGGCGTGAACGTACGCGGTGCGCCCGGCCGGATCGCTGTGGAGCAGGGCCCGGGCATGGGTCAGGACGATCGGGTCGTTGTCGGTGTAGACGACGTGCGCGTCCGGGACTTCGCCCTGGGCGACCTCATGGAGATTCGGGGAGGTCGGTATGCCCGTACCGATGTCGAGGAACTGCCGCATCCCCGACCGGGCGAGAAAGCGCACGGACCGGTGCATGAAACGGCGGTTGATCCGCGCCGTCGCCAGGATGGACGGGAAAGCGGCCATGGCACGCCCCGCCGCTTCCCGGTCGGCGGGGAAGTTGGTCGTCCCGCCCAGGTAGTAGTCGTACATGCGTGCCGAATGCGCCCGGTCCAACTCCAGGTCCACCGTGCCGATGTCCCCCACCTCGCGACCCCCGCCCTCGTTACCGGATGACAGTGGGTGACTGCCCACCGCCAGATGCGGACAACCGTACGAGACGCGTCAATCCCCGTGACAGGCAGGCCTGATGAGAGAGTCGGGAGCGCCGTTCCGGAACAGCCCCACACCAAGGTTGAGTAATCATATGATGACTATCGGCGAAAACACTTCCGGAGTGCCCTACCCAGAAGGGCCACTCATCCGGTTGGCTGACCGGTGAGAGGGAAAACCTCTCGCATCGACGTCCTCCGCCAGGGAGTGGCGCGGTGTCCAGGGAACGGGGCAGGTGTGCGACTCCGTGCGGCAACTCCGGTGACGCGGCGGCCCGCCGGCGGGAGCGGCGGCTGATGACCCGTACCACCGACGGCGCCCAGGGTGTGGACGAGCGGGGCTTACGGCCGTACCCCGGCCGGCCCGAGCGACGGCTGGCACTGACCTTCGACGCCTTCGACGCGCACCACCACTCCCTGTGGCTGCGTTACGCGCACACCCAGGTCGGCGGCCGGGCCCCGGCCGAATCGGTGGTGAACGCCGCCTGCGCCCGCCTGTTGGACCACTGGCCCCATGTCCTGGTGCAGGAATCGGTGCCCCAGTACGCCTGGGCGGTCCTCAAGGAAGAGGTGGCCCGGTGGCTGAGCGAACACGATCTTCGGTCGGCGCTGGTCGACACCGCGGCGTTCGAAGCGGCCGCCCGCAAGCTCCTCTTACCCGAGCCGCGTGATCAATTCACCATCCTTCAGGGTGAACTGGTCCTGTACGCGGCCATCTCCAGGTTGCCGGAGCGGCAGTATGACGTCGTCGTACTGCGCTATGTCCTGGGCGTCCCGGACGAAGTCGTCGCCGACTACATGGGGCTCGATGTCGCCACCGTCCATTCCCAGGCGCGCCACGCCAGACGCCGACTGGCGAAAGACCTCGGCGTACGAGCAACCGAGACGGAAGAGTAGATCGTGGGCCGCACCGACGAACCCCTCCCCAGCCCCTCCAGTCCCTCCAGCCCCTCCATCCCCTCCAGCCCCTCCAGCCCCTCCATCGACGGTCTGCTGAACGACGCGGAGGTTCTCACCCACACCTACGACGATGCCGACAGGTACGACCCGTACGACACCGAGACCGCCCGTGCCCGCGTCGCCGCCCGGCGGGCGCCGGACCGGTCGGCCTGCCCCGGGGGCAGCGGCGGAGGGCCGCGCCGTTACCCGTCCGCCCACGAACAGGCCGCCCACGACCTCAGCCTCGCCGTCGCCCTCGTCCTGAACGCCCCGGAAGCGGCAGCCGGGTTGACGCGGCTGGTCGACCAGGACCGTATCGATCCGGAGGGCGCCGTCGTCTTCGCCGCCCTGCTGCATCTGACCGGCCACAAGGACGCGGCGCAGTTCTGGTGGCAGTTCGCCGCCGGCGGCGGCAACCGGACGGCCGCCTTCTGTCTCTTCCTCGCACACCAGGAGCGGGCCGAGTTCAAGGACGCCGCCTACTGGCGCACCCAGTCCCGCCGGCTGCCCAGGCCCGGCCGCGGCCAGACACCGCCGACGCTCTCCGCCCTGCTGCCCGAGACGGTGAGGCACGATCTGCTGAGCCAGTGCCACCACGGCCGTCACCCCACGCTGCCGGCCCAGCTGGAAGCGGTCATCAACCGGCTCCGCGTCGACTCCGCGGACGAGGACTTCGGCGAAGTCCCGCAGCCGGCCGTGACGCTGACCGAGGACCTCACCCCGGGGAACGGCGCCCGCTCCGGCTGACGGCGCCCGGGTCCGGCTGACGGCGCCCGGTCCGGTGACGGCGCCCGGTCCGGGTGACCGGCGGAGAACCCCTGATGGTGGTCTCGGATGGCGCACTGTTCACGCGTGGGCCTTTGATGTAACCAAGCGTGCGCCTTCGCGGCGTACAGCGACCCCCAGGGTGTATGCCCACCCGTGGAGTCCGGCAAAGGGAGCCGCGCCATGCCTCTTGACCCCCGCACCTCCGCTGAGGACCACGACGAAGACCCCGCCCGCCCCGGCCCGGCCACGGCTGCCGGCCCGGGGACCGCCGCCGCGGGCGCCGGCGACGAGCCGATACGGACCCTGCTCTGGACGGCCGCGACCATCCGGCCGCTGGAGGAGGTGGCCGCGCTGGTGAGTCTGCTGAAACGGACGGGAGAAGTGCCCAGCCCCGGGGACGAAGCCCTGCGGGCCGCCGCCGTCTCACGGCCGCTGGCGGAAGTCACCCGGTTGGTCGCCCTGCTGGGTGAGCCGCCGCACGAGGTCGGTGAGGCCGACACGACACTGCGCGCGGCCGCCGTCGGCCGGCCGATCGAGGACGTGGCGGAACTGGTGACCATCCTCGGCGCCGAGGAGACCGGCGAGCGGGCGCTCACCGGGGCCGACCGTCCTGTCGCCGCGCGGGTGGTGGCGCCGGGCTCCCCGGCGATCTCCCCGGTCGCCGCCGCGACCGATGGGGGATCCACCACCGGTCGCGCCCGGGAACACACCATGGACGGGCCCGTCACCGCACCATCCGTCGCCGCCGAACCCGTCGCCGCCGAACCTGTCAGCGGCGAACCGGCTACCGCCAGGTCCTTCGTCGCCAAGTCCGTCGGCGTCGCGGCAGTCGTCACGAGACCGCTGACCGGTGCGCACCCTCCCGCGCTGCGGTCCGTGCTGCGCTGGCCGGCCGCGGTACTCCTGTTCGGCTGCGGCATGATCCATCTGCCGACCGATTTCGCCGGCCTGCGGTCCGTCGGTACCGCGGACGTGCTGGCGCTCGCCATCACCGCCCTCTGCCTGGTACTCGGCGTCTGGCTGGCGGTGCGGGACACGACCCTGATCTGGGCGGCGAGCGCGGCGACAGCCGTCGGGATCGTCGCCGCGCACGCGCTGTCCGGCTCCGGCGGCGTGAACCTGCTGGAGAGCAGCCTGGGCGACTCCTTCATCTGGGCGCGGGTGGTCGCGGTGGTGTGCGCGGCGGTCGCCGCCGTCCTCTCCGGTTCGGCGCTGATACGCCGCGAGAAGCCGGCCGGCGCCGTCAACGGCAGTTGAGTCAGGGCATGGCGACACGCCCGCGGCTCGGATATCCGGTGGCCGCCGGGGTGTTCGCCGTCGGCATGGCCGGTACGACCCTGCCCACGCCGCTGTACGGGCTGTACCGGCAGCAGCTCGGCTTCTCCGAACTGATGGTGACGATCGTCTTCGCCGTCTACGCCCTCGGGGTGATCGCCGTCCTGCTCCTGGCGGGCAACTTCTCCGACGAGGTCGGCCGGCGTCCCGTCCTGCTGGTTGCGCTGGGGCTGTCGGCGGCCAGCGCCCTCTGCTTCCTGTTCGAGGGCGGGCTGGCGCTGCTGTTCGTCGGCCGGCTGCTGTCCGGTTTCGCCGCCGGACTGTTCAGCGGCGCCGCCACGGTCACCGTGATGGAGCTGGCTCCCCGTGGCCGCGAGGCACGCGCGGGCCTCGCCGCCACGGCCGCGAACATGGGCGGCCTGGGCTGCGGTCCACTGCTGTCCGGGCTGCTCGCCGAGTACGCGCCGTGGCCGCTGCGGCTGCCGTTCATCGTGCATCTCGCGCTGGTGGCCGTGGCGTCCGTGCTGACCTGGTTCCTGCCGGAGACCGTCAAGAACCGGACGCGGTGGCCCCGGTTCCAGCCGCAGGGGCTGGCGGTGCCGCCCGAGGTCCAGGGGGTTTTCGCGCCGGCGGCGCTCGCCGCGTTCGCCGGCTTCGCACTCCTGGGTCTGTTCACCGCGGTGGCACCGGCCTTCGCGGCCCAGACCCTCCACGTGCGCAATCTCGCCGTGACGGGCGCGGTCGTGTTCTCCGTCTTCCTGGGTTCCACCGTCGGGCAGGCGCTGATGGCGCGGCTGGGGGTACGCCGGGCGCTACCGGCCGGCTGCCTGATCCTGGTGGTGGGACTGATCCTGGTGGGCGCGTCCCTGGCGGCCGAGTCGCTGGCGCTGCTCGTGGCGGGCGCGGTCGTCGGCGGTCTCGGACAGGGCCTGGGTTTCCGGGCCGCCATGGCAGCCCTCAGCGCCGCGGCACCGCCCGATCAGCGAGGGAGCACGATCTCCGCCTTCTTCGTCGCCGCGTACGCGGGCATCTCGGTGCCGGTCGTCGGCGTGGGCGCGCTGACCCTCTGGCTGGGCCTGCGCGGGGCGGGACTGACCTTCACGGTCTGCGTGGTGGTGCTCGCCGCGGGCGTAGGCCTGTACGTACTGCGCCGGCCTCCGGCCGACAGCTGACCGCGCCCGGGGGTCTCGCACGGCGTCAGCCGCTGCGATCAGCAGTGCGCGATCAGCAGAAGCGGCATGTCGTGTTGCCGTGCCGCTGCTGGGCCTGGCCGACCCGGGGATCGCTCCGGCCCCGCCCCGCGCCGGAGCGCAGGCGGGGCCGGAGCGTTCCGGCGGACGCCCGGACGCGGGCCCGCGCGGAGGAACGCGACGGGTACGCCCCCGGGGTCGTCACCCCGTCGCACCGGGCTACGGGGGGCCGGGCTACGGGGGTCAGTTGACGTTGATGGCGCTCCAGGCCGCGCCGACCGCCGCGTACTCGGCGCTGGTCGTGCCGTACAGGTCGCCGGCCGCGCTCAGTGTCGCGGTGCGCGCCCTCGCGTAGTTGGTGCTGGACGTCATGTACGTGGTGAGCGCCTTGTACCAGATCTGCTCGGCCTTGTCCCGGCCGATGCCGGTGACCGTGGAGCCGTCGTAGGTGGGGCTGCCGTAGTCCACGCCGTTGACGGTCTTCGCGCCGCTGCCCTCGGACAGCAGGTAGAAGAAGTGGTTGGCGGGGCCCGAGGAGTAGTGGACGTCGAGGTTGCCCAGGGTGGACGACCAGTAGTCCTTCGAGCCGCCGTCCTTGCTCGGCTCGTCCTGGTAGCGCAGGGGTGTGCCGTCCCCGTTGATGTCGATCTTCTCGCCGATGAGGTAGTCGCCCGGGTCGCTCGCGGTGTCGGAGTAGAACTCGACGGAGGTGGCGAAGATGTCGGAGGTCGCCTCGTTGAGCCCGCCGGACTCGCCGCTGTAGGTCAGGTTGGCGGTGGCGGAGGTGACGCCGTGGCTCATCTCGTGCGCGGCCACGTCGAGCGAGGTGAGCGGGCTCGCGTTGCCCGATCCGTCGCCGTACGTCATGCAGAAGCAGCTGTCGTCCCAGAACGCGTTGACGTAGCTGTTGCCGTAGTGGACACGCGAGTAGGACGCGGCGCCGTCGTTCTTGATGCCGTTGCGGCCGAACACGTTCCGGTAGAAGTCCCAGGTCTCTGCGGCGCCGTAGTGCGCGTCGACGGCGGCGCTCTGCCTGCCGCCTCCCCAGACGTCGTCGGCGTCGGTGAAGAGCGTGCCGGTGCCCGAGCTGCCCTGGTTCAGGTCGTATGTCGTGTGGCCACCGCGGCCGGCGTCGGTGAGGCTGTAGGCGCTGCCGCTCTGCGTGGTGCCGAGGGTGACGGTGCCGTTGTAGTCGCCGGTGCCGGTGCCGGTCTCGATGGCTTCGTACGAGAACAGCTGCTTGCCGGTGGCGGCGTCGGCGATGACGTGGAGTTCGCTCGGGGTGCCGTCGGCCTGGACGCCTTTGACGACGCTCTCCCAGGCCAGGACGGGTGCGCCGGAGGCCGCCCAGATCACCTTGCGGGGCGCGGTGCCCGTGTCGGTCCGGGCGGTCTTCCTCGCCGAGGCGGCCCCCAGCGCGCTCGCCATGGCGGAGGCCGCGGTGACCGGGGCGTCGGTGGTGGGCACCGATATGCGGGCCGTGGTCGCTTCGGTGACACCGCGCTTGCCGGCGGGGCCCCGGTGGACGACCAGGTCACCGCCGAGCACGGGCAGGTCCGCGTAGGTCCGCTCGTAGCGGGTGTGGACCGTGCCGTTCGCGTCCTTGATGACGTCCCGGACGACCAGCTTCTCCTGTGCGCCGAGTCCGAGGGCCCTGGCCTCGCTCGTGGTGTCCGCCTGGGCGGTCCGGATGGCGTCGGCGCGCTGGGCGGGCGTGAAGGTGACGGCGGTGGCGCCGCGCGCGTCGGCCGGGACGGGCCGCGCGCCGGCCGGTCCCGCCTGGACGCCGATGACGACCATGGCGGCGGAGGCGATCAGTGCCGCGACACGGACGGAGCTCCTGTGGGGGGCGGAAGCTATCAGTCTCACTCAGTCTCCAAGAGTGCCGGGCCGCCGTCGGGCGGCCCTGTGTGGGGGGCGGCGGCCTGAGGTGGGGTGGCCGCCGGTCGAACGCGGCTCACCCGGGTACCGGCACCTGGATGCCACATGCTGTCTACGCGCGGTGAGCCGTCCAGAGAGTGACATCGATCGGTCGGGTTCCGACAGGTCAGTAACAAGAATTTGACCTTGTGTTGTCGTTGACGTACCGCATTCAGACACCAAACGGCCTTGCTGGCATGTGACTTCGGCACATGCGACAACAACTTCGTTGAAAAACAAGGTAGTTGGGGAACATTTCGGCGTTGAGATCCGATCAATGCAGCGCATCATCCCCGCAGCTTCCGGCAGCGCGACGACTTGACGGCCCCATACCTCCGATGTTCACTGCATGTTGCGAACATGTCACAACGCCCGCTTCATGGATCACCGATGGATCACCGCCTCAGCCGTCCGTGGGAGTGACACACATGAGACCAACCCGCTTAGCCGTCCTCGTCCTTGCCGTCGTCAGCCTGATGAGTGGCCTCGCCGGCTCTCCGGCCTCCGCGTCCACCACCGACGCCGCGTTCAACACCGCGACCGGTGCGCTCGACGTCGACTACGCGAAGTACCTGTCCAAGCACGACATCGTCTACAACCGGCCGAACACCGATCCCAAGTACGGCCTGACCGTCGGCAACGGCCGCACAGGCGCCATGGCCTGGCAGGACAAGGGCCTGTCCATGCAGGTCTCCGGGGTCGACACCTCGCAGCAGACAGCCTTCGGCGCCGGGATGCTGAACCTGGCCACCACTCCGGCGATGGACAGCGGGTACTCCACGTACCAGCAGCGCCTCTCGCTGTACGACGGGACGCTCACCACCACGTACGACAACAACCGGACCGTCACCGTCATGGGGTCGCCGAACTCCGAGGTGATGGGCATTCATGTCGACGACACACGCGGCGGGGTGTCGAGCATCGCGCTGGAGCTGAGCCTGTGGGACGTCAGCTCGCTGGGAAACAGCGGCGACGTGCCCAACCTCGACACGTGGAAGACCGTGTCCACCTACGCCGACGCGAGCGGCGCCGGACTCAGCCGTGGCCAGGCCGACCCGCAGAACTTCGGCTACACGCTCGCGGCGAGCGTGGAGGGAGCCCCGTTCACCGCGCAGGTCGTGGACGGGCGCAAGGTGCGCCTCACGATCACCCCGTCCACCAGCTACACGATCTGGTTCACCGCGAGCACCCGGATCAACGCGGCCGGCCACAACTCCGTGACCCAGGCGAAGAACGCGCTGAACTCGGTCAAGAGCACGGGATACACGAACACCCTGAACAGCTTCCGCGGCTGGTGGCACGCGTTCTGGGAGAAGTCGTTCGTGCAGTACTCCAACGGGTCCGGTGAAGCGGACTACATGGAGAACGTCTACTACCTCAGCACGTACATGATCGCCGCCGGAGGTTACGGAAACTACCCCTTCCACTTCATCAACGGGGACTTCCGCTCGACCGGGGACGCGACGAAGTGGAGCAACGCGTACTGGTACTGGAATCAACGGGATGTCTACAACTCGTTCCTGGCGTCCAATCACACCGATCTGCTCGCCGGATTCAACCGGCTGTACAGCCGGAACTCCGACGCCCTGAAGGCGTACACCAGGACGAGATACAACGTGGACGGCATCTGGGTCCCGGAGACGATGGGCTGGGACGGCAACGCGCGCGGCACGGTCAACAGCGACTACACCCAGGACATCTGGTCGACCGGCGCGGAAGCCGCGTACAACATGTACCTCCAGTACACGTACACGAACGACACCGAATACCTGCGTACCACCGCGTATCCGTTCATGCGTGAGATCGCCAAGTTCTACCAGGCGAAGCTCTCCCTCGACAGCGGCACGGGAAAGTACTACGTCGCCTCGTCCAACTCGCACGAGACGTACTGGGACGTGCCCAACGCCATCACCGATCTGGCCGCCGTACGGAACCTGTTCCCGCTCGCCATCAAGGTGGGATCACAGCTGGGGCTCGACGCCGATCTCCGTCCGCAGTGGCAGCGCGTTCTGGACAACCTGATCGCGTACCCGTCGGACGCGAACACCTATCTGCCGCACACTCCCCCGATCTCCCAGACACGCAACAACGAGAATGTCGCGGCCGAACTCATCTGGCCCTACGACATCACGGGCATCGGGTATCCCGACCAGCAGAAGGCGGTCAACACCTGGAACAGCCGGCCCTTCCCGTACGGCAACGTCTGGTCGAACGACGCGGTTCAGGCGGCCCGGCTCGGGCTCGGGGACCAGGCGTTCCAGGGCATGAAGACCATGCTGCGCAAGTACCAGACCTATCCCAACGGCATGACGGACAACACCAACGGTGTCTTCGAGTACCTGGGCGTACATCTGTCGGCGATGAACGAGTCGCTGCTCCAGTCGTACAACGACAAGATCCGCGTCTTCCCCGCCGTCCCCACGGATTCCACCTTCACCGGGAAATTCAGCCTGCTCGCCAAGGGCGGATTCACGGTCAGTTCGGAGCGTGAGGCGGGCGAGATCAAATACGTCGGGCTGAAGAGCCTGTACGGCAACAGCACCCGGATCGTGAATCCGTGGGGCACGCAGCAGGTCCGCGTCCGCAGGGTCTCCGACAACGCCACCGTCCTGACCACCAGCGACCCCGAATTCCCGCTCAGCACCTCCGCCAACACCGTGTACGTGGTCGAACGCACCGCCAAGCCGCTCACCTCCTACGGCTCGACCCGCCTCACCGGTTCGGCGAACCAGGACGCGAAGTCCCTGCGGGACACCAATTCCACCCTCGGCCTCGGCCGGACGGCGAACCCGATGGTCAACGACTCCGCGGTGACGTACGACAGCAACTGGTACAGCACGACCGCGCGCGGCTACGGCGACTACAACGACGACACGCACCACAGCACCACGGTGGGAGCCACAGCCCAGTACACCTTCACCGGCACCGGGATCGACTACCTCTCCGAACGCAACGGTGACATGGGAACGGTCGATGTCTATCTGGACAACGCCCTGCAGGCCACCGTGGATCTGAGAGCCTCCGGCGCACGCCAGGTGCAGCAGACCGTCTGGCAGAAGTCCGGACTCGCCCGGGGCTCGCACACGATCAAGATCGTGAACCGCTCCACGTCGGTCGGCATCGTCGACGCCTTGCGGATCACTCCGTAGCCGCGTCCTCGCCACCCGTGCGGCCGGGGGTGCGGTGGTCGTCGCCGGACTCCCGGCCGTCGTCGCCGGACTCCCGGCCGTCGTCGCCGTGGGTCCGCCGTCGGCGCCGGTGGCTGGTGTCGCACCAGGGATAGCGGCGGCTGCGCCGGCACGTGCACAGCGCGACACAGAAACGGTCGGAGGTCACGGTCGTGCCGTCCTCCAGCACGACCGTGACCGGGCCTTCCACGAGGGTGGGGCCGTCGCGCTGGACGGTGACGCGCCGGGGCTCACCGGAGGCGCCGGGCACGGATGACCACCAGCTCTTCCTTCTCCTGCTCCGGATCCAGCAGGCCCTGGGCGTGCAGCCAGTGGCGCCGGGCGCGCATGACCGGACCGAAGGCCACGTACCGGCGCTCGGCCACCTCGGCCTCCAGGCCGGCCGCCCGCAACTGCCGCAGGGTGGGTTCCTCCGCGCACAGCGCGGAGTGCACGATCAGCAGCACGCCACCGGGGCGGAGCAGCGCCGGTGCTTCCTGGCAGACCCGGTCCAGGAGGAGCCTGCCGTTGTGTCCGGCGTCCCAGGCCCGGGCGGACGCGTGCCGGGGCGGGGCGGCGCCGGGGGCGGGCACGTAGGGCGGGTTGGTCAGGATGAGGTCGTACGTCCGGCCTGCCACGGGGGCCAGGAAATTGCCGCGCAGGACGCGGACCGGCAGGCGGGCGAGCCGGGCGTTGAGGCGGGTGGTCAGGACGGAGCGCCAGGAGATGTCCACGGCGGTCACCTCGGCGCCCAGCCGTGCCGCGGCCAGGGCGAGCGCTCCGGTGCCGGTGCCGACGTCGAGGACCCGCGCGCGTGGCGGAAGCGTCTCGTCGCGCAGAACTTCGGCCAGCAGCGCTGTGTCGTCCTGGGGTGCGTAGACACCCGGGAGGGATATGAACGTCACTTTGGCCACCTACCCGAATGTACCGGGATGATCGTGTCTTTTCGCTCCGAGCGAGGCGACAGGGAGGTGACGGCGAGGGTGACCATGAGCTGTTCACAGGGCCACGCGCAGTGAGCTGTCCCCCGCTCGCCAGACCCCGAGCAGGTGTTCGCCCAGCCGGTCCTCCAGGTAACCGGTGGCGTCGACACCGAAGGCGACGTCCGCCGCCAGGTGGGGCTCCTCCGCCAGCAGGCCGCCGATGACCTCGTGGCGCACCACCTGCTCGTGTACGGCGTCGGCCTCGACGTGCTCGTCGTAGAAGAATTCGGCCGCCGGGCCCGCCCCGGTCCGCTTCATGGCCAGCGCGAGGCGGCGGGAGCCGGGCGAGGAGGTGATCTCGACGGTGGCGAAGTGTCCCACCAGCGCACCCCGCAGGCTCCGGTGCAGCCCCAGCAGGGACATGAGATTCACCGTGGCGAGGGCGTCCGCGCATCCCGCGTCGAGATAGCGGCCGTAGGTGGAGTCCAGATCCAGGTCGGCCATGAGGTCGGCGAACAGCCGTGCGTGAACGCGCTCCGCCCGGCCGCCACCCCACTCGTCGAACTCCACCGCGGCCATACCGGCCTTGGCCCGCCCCCACAGGCGCGGCAGCACCCAGGCGTGCGGATCGGCCTCCTTCAGGTGGTAGAGCGACCGCTGGGCGGCGTACTCGCGCACCTGCCAGAGCTGCCCGTCGTCCCGCAGGAAGTGCGATACGCCGGTCCCGTCCACCGGCTCCACGAGCAGCTCGGCCAGCGCCGCGCCGGGGCCGTCGTGACGGGTGGCGTCCGCGCGCAGGGCGTCGAGGAACCGCCGCTCCAGGAGAGCCCGTACGCGCAGCAGGCCGGGGTCCCACTCGTACGTGGCGTCGACGCCCGCGAACCCGCGGTAATGCAGCTCGTAGCAGACGTACAGGGCCAGCTGGAGATCGTCTCCGTACGGATCGTCCGGCAGCGCGGCCCCCGCGCCGGGCAGCGCCGCCTCGCCGCGCAGATACCCGATCACCGCCGCCGACAGATCCCCCCGCGACCTCGGCAGCGCCGGTCCCCGCTGGTCAATAGCCATGTAGCTGGTCTACCCGGAGACCGGCCGGCACAACGGACCGGCGGTGCATAGGGGAGTCCAAATCTCGCCTTATTCCGTTTTGACGACAAAGGAGGAAACTCATGAGTAGACAGCCGACGGAGGAAGAAATGACACGGACCCGCTACACCCCGGACCGTGGACTGACCACCCGCATGGTGACCACCATGTTTCTGATCGGTCTGCTGTACGTGGTCCTCGTAGGTGTGCTTCTGGTGCTGCTGCGCGGCGCCTGGCCGATCATCCTGATCGTGGCGGGCGGCCTGTTCGTGGCGCAGTTCTGGTTCAGCGACAAGATCGCGGCATTCGGCATGGGGGCGCGGGAGGTGACTCCCGAGGAGGCGCCGGAGCTGCACGGGGCCATCGACCGGATCTGCGCGCTGGCCGACATGCCCAAACCACGGGTGGCGATCGCCAGGAGCGACATCCCGAACGCCTTCGCGACCGGCCGCAGCGAACGCAGCGCCCTGGTCTGCGCGACCACCGGCCTGCTGCGCAGGCTGGAACCGGCCGAGCTGGAAGGGGTCCTCGCGCACGAGATGTCGCACGTGGCGCATCGCGATGTCGCGGTCATGACCATCGCCTCGTTCCTGGGGGTGCTCGCGGGCGTGATCACCCGTATCGCGCTGTGGAGCGGCGTCGCCAGAAGCAGCAGGAACGCGGGACCGCTGGGCCTGGCGATCCTGCTGGTCCCGCTGGCGAGCGCGGTGGTGTACGTCTTCGGATTCCTGCTGACCCGCCTGCTCTCCCGCTACCGCGAACTCTCCGCCGACCGGGCAGCGGCGCTGCTCACCGGCCGTCCTTCGGCACTGGCCTCGGCCCTCACCAAGGTGAGCGGTCAGATGGCACGGATCCCGACCGAGGACCTGCGGAAGGCGGAGCCGTACAACGCCTTCTACTTCGTGCCGGCGTTCTCCTCGAAGGGGAGCCTGGGCCACCTGTTCTCCTCGCACCCGACGCTGGAGCAGCGTCTGGACCAGCTCGCCCGGATCTCCGCCGAGCTGGCCCGGCCATGACCCACCGACCGGCACTCCGACCGACCGGTACGGCGCGGGCCCGGCGCCGATCCGCACACCGCTGAGCGGCGCCACCGAGCACCATGACTGAGCACCATCACTGAGCGCCATCACTGTGCGCCATGACTGCGCGGACCATGACCGAGCAGCAGCACCGAGCAGCGAGGAGTTCGTGCCGTGGGTCTTCTCGACAGCATCCTCGGGCGGAGCAAACCCGTCCGCCCCGATCTCGACCAGCTCTTCGCCCTGCCGTCGGCCGCGCTCACCCTCCAGGCGGGCGCCGGGTTCGTGCCCACCGGTCTCGGCTCGGTCTGTTTCGCGGGGGTCGAGGGCGGCGGCTTCGCACGGATCCGGGAGGACGTACGGGAGCTGCTCGACGCGGACGCCGGCCGGGCGGGATCGCCGGTGGAATTCAGCCAGGACGCGTACGGCTACACCTGGCTGCTCGCCCGCCGGCCGGCCGACGACACGGCCGCCCTGGTCAACGACCTGCACGCGGTCAACACCCTGCTCCAGGACGGCGGCTTCGGTCCGCAGCTGCTCTGCTCCCTGCTCGGTTTCCGGGACGCCGAGCAGCGGCCTCTCGGTCTCGTCTATCTCTACAAGCGCGGCACCTTCTACCCTTTCGCACCGCTGCCCGGCGCCGCCGAGAAGCGCGACAACCAGCGGGAGCTGCAGGTCAGAGCCGTACTCGGGGACGATCTGCGCGTCGAGTCCGACCTGGCCCGTTGGTTCCCCGTCTGGGGTGCGCCGGGGCTGTGACCATCCCGTAACCGTCCGGGACCGACCGCGATCTCCACGGCCCGTGCGGCGCCGTCGCGTGGTGCGGCGGGTCAGGAGGAGCCGGCGCCCTGCCCGGCCGCGGAGATCGCGGTCAGGATGACGCCGGCGAGCCGGGCCAGGTAGTCCGGGTCGGTGGGGGTCCGCACCATCGCGAGGCGCCAGTACAGCGGGGCGACGAGCAGGTCCAGGGCCATCTCCCGGTCCGTGTCTGCGCTGAGTTCGCCGCGCTCGACCGCGCGGTCGATGATCCCGCTGGCGCGGGCACGGCGGGTGTCGCGCAGTACGAGGAGGGTCTCGCCGAGGTCGGTGTCGCGCAGTGCCTCGACCAGCAGGTCGGGGACGATCCGCGCGGCGAGCGGATGGCGGAGCCCGGCGTCGACGGCCGAGAGGAAAGCGGTGACGTCACCGGCGAGCGAACCGGTGTCGTAGTCGGCGGTGTTGTCCTCGACGCTCGCGACGAGTGCCTGCGTCAGGGCGTGCTTGGACGGCCAGCGCCGGTAGAGGGCCGGCCTGCTCACCTGGGCCCGTCGGGCCACGGCGTCCAGGGTCAGCCGTCCATATCCGCGCTCGGCCAGCTCCTCGGCGGCCGCGTACAGGATCGCCGTTGTCATGTCCTCCCGGAGCACGGCGGCGCCGGCCGGCTTGCGCTTCGTCTCATTCGCCATGGCCACAGCGTATCCGGAGCACATCGGTACGTCGATACATTTGCGCAACGACGTCGGATGTGGCCTACTGGAGCACGTCGATGCAGGCATGTAACGACGCACCTGGCTCCACTCCCGCTCACTCGAAGGGCCCACCATGAAATTCCTGTTCGACGAAGAGTCCTTCTCCTACGAGGCGCTCCGCACGGCCGGCTTCGCCAACTTCGAGGGAGCCGACCTGGGTGAGGTCCTGGTCACCGCCGCCGCGATCCCCGAGCGGGACGAGACGGCCTGGCACCGGGCCTGGAAGGCGTCGGCCGACCGGGCTCGGGGCCTCGCGGACGACGCGCTGGCGGCAGGCGACCCGGTCGGCGCGCGGGGCGCGCTGCTGCGGGCCTCGAACTACTACCGCACCGCCGACTTCTACCTCCGCGACGACGCCGACAACGACCCCGAGGTCACGCTGTTGTCCCGGCTCTCGCGCGACACGTTCGCCCGCGCCGTCGAGCTGATGGACCGGCCGGTGCGCCCGGTCGCCATCCCGTACGAGGGCACCACCCTGCCCGGCTACCTGTTCCTCGTGGACGACTCCGGCACCCCCCGCCCGACGATCATCTACAACAGCGGCTTCGACTCCACGCTGGAGGAGTCCTACTTCGTCCTCGCCGCGGCGGCCGTGCGGCGCGGCTACAACGTGCTGGCCTTCGACGGCCCGGGCCAGGGGGCGGCCCTGCGCGAGCGGCGTCTGCGGTTCCGCCCGGACTGGGAAGCGGTGATCACGCCGGTCGTCGACTTCGCGCTCACGCGGCAGGAGGTCGACGGCGCCCGTCTGGGACTGTTCGGCTGCAGCCTGGGCGGGTTCCTGGCGGCCCGCGCCGCGGCCTTCGAGCCCCGGCTGTCCGCGCTGATCCTCAACGACGGTCTGTACGACTACCACGAGACGAACATCAAGGCCGTACCGCCGTTCGTGGCCGAGTGGATCCTCACCGGGCAGGACCAGGCCGCCAACGCCGTCGCCGGTCTGGTCAGGGGCGCCTCCACCTCGGTGAGCTGGGCGCTTCGCAACGGCATGTGGACGTTCGGCGCCTCCTCGCCGGCCGAGTACGTCCGGATGACCAAGCCCTACACGCTGGAGGGCGTCGCCGACCGGATCGCATGCCCCACCCTGGTCTGCGACGCCGAGGAGGACTACTTCTTCAAGGGCCAGCCGCAGCGCGTCTTCGATGCTCTGACGTGCGAGAAGGAGATCATCACGTTCACCGGGGCGGAGGGCGCCGGCGAGCACTGCCACATGGGTGCGCTCTCCTACTTCCACCAGCGCCTCTTCAGCTGGCTGGGGCGTGCGATGCCCGCGGCCTGAGAGACCGCACGACGCCGGGAGGGGCGCACCCGGACATAGCCCCTTCCGGACTGCCCTCCCGGCGGACTCCCGGTGGACTCGACCGGCCCGGCGAACAACCCGGCGAACAACCCGGTGAAACGGCCCGGCGAACGGTCCGGAGCACCCGTCCGCCCTTCCGGAGCGTCCCCCTCCCGGAGCGTCCCCCTCCCGGAGCGTCCCCCTCCCGGAGCGTCCCCCTCCCGGAGCGTCCCCCTCCCGGAGCGTCCCTTCCCGGAGCCCTTCCCCGAGCGCCCGTTCCCGTTCCCGAGAGCCCGTTCACCCAGGAGTGACCGCATGCCCTCCCTGTCCTTCCCGCGTATGTCCGTCGCCCGTCCGGCGGTGTCCGCCGGCCACTCCGGGCCGCGCCCCCGGTCCGGGGTGTCGTACAGAACGGGATTCTGGTTCGCGGCGGTCTCCTTCACCGTGCTCATGGCCTTCGGCACCGCCCCCACGCCCCTGTGGCCGCTCTACGCGCAACGGAACGGATTCGGCACCACGACCGTCACCGTGGCCTTCGCCGCGCTGGTCCTCGGCGCCGGGGCCGGCTTCCTCACCCTCGGACACCTCTCCGACCGGCTCGGGCGGCGCCGGATCGTCGTTCCCGCACTCGCCGTGACGACCGTCGCCGCGTCGGTCTATCTGGCCTGGCCGACGCTGCCGGGGCTGCTGACCGGCCGCTTCCTCAACGGGGTCGGGATAGGTCTGATGGCCTCCACCGCCACCACGTACCTGCACGATCTCCACCACCGGGCGCACCCCGGCCGGCCGGGAGCGGCCCTCCCCGGCATCGTCGCGACCACCGCGAATCTTGGTGGCCTGGCCCTCGGGCCGCTGGTCGCCGGGGCCACGGCCGAGTGGGCCGCCGCACCGCTGACCGTCGTCCAGGGCGGTTTCGCGGCGGCGATGGCGCTCTGCCTCGTCCTGTCCCTCACCGTCCCCGAGACGGTCGGGAGAGAGCGGCGGGCGGCGGTCCGGCCGCGACGCTTCACTCTGCGCGCCGGCGGGCGGCCGGCGTTCGTGGCGGCATCGGTGCTGGGCTTCTGCGCCTTCGTCCTCTTCGGACTGGTGGCGTCACTCGGAGCCGTCATGCTCCACAGCGGGCTCGGTGTCGCTTCTCCCCTCGTCGTGGGACTTGCCGGCTTCCTGATGTCCGCCGGCGCCGCCACGGCCCAACTGGCCCTGGGGCGCTTCGCCCCGGAGCGGACGGCGGCCGCCGGGGCGGTCCTCTTCCCGGCCGGTCTGACACTGGTCGCCTTCTCCCTCCACCACCCGGCACTCTGGCTCTACCTGGCGGCGATCACCACCGCCGGCGCCGGGGCCGGCCTGCTCTTCAAGGCGGGTGTGGCCACGGCCGCCTCGGCTGCTGACCCCGCCTCCCGGGCCGGTGTACTGGCGGGGTATTTCGCCATCGGTTACGCGGGAATGGGGGTGCCGTCGGTCGGCTTCAGCGTCCTGAGCGAACGGTTCGGCATCGGCGCCACCATGATCGGTTTCGCTGTCGCGCTCTCGGCGGCGGCCGCGCTCGCGGCCCAGGCCCTGCGCGCCCGTTCTAGAGCGGTACGGGGCTGGTTCCGGGGAGTGTGAAGCCGAGCTCCCGGGCCGCCTCGGCGGGGGTCGGGTGTGCCCAGCGCTCGATCAGGTCGCGCGTGGTGGTGAGGGAGCGCGTCTCGGCGACGTCGAGATAGAGCGTTCCGCCGAGGTGGTCCGTCTCGTGCTGGACGATACGGGCGGGCCAGCCCGAGAACTCCTCGTCGATCTCCCGTCCGTTCTCGTCCTGTGCGCGCAGCCTGACCCGCGCGTGCCTCGCGACGACCGCCTGATAGCCCGGGACGCTCAGGCAGCCCTCGAAGAAGGCGGCGCGCCCGGTGCCCACAGCTTCGTACGACGGATTGACCAGGACCCGGAAGGGCAGCGGTACGCGTTCGCGTGCCTCCCTGACCTCGTCCGCCACCTCGGCCGGATCCTCCAGGACGGCGAGCCGCAGCGGAATCCCGATCTGCGGCGCCGCCAGGCCGACCCCGGGGGCGGCGTGCATCGTCTCGCGCATCGCCCGGATCAGACGGTTCAACCGGCCGTCCCCCAGCTGCCCTTCGTACGGGAGGGCGCCATGGCGCAGCACCGGGTCACCTGCGTGGACGATGGTCAGGGGGCGGGGGCCGTCGAGGAATGCGTCGACGCGGGCGATGAGTTCGCTGAGTTCGATGGCGGGCATGAGTCAACCTTGGCAGATCCGTCCGCCCGGTTCGTGATCACATGACGCCGGGTGAGGTCGGTTACTCTCCCACCCGAACCGCCGGTCCGGGCGGTGGACAGCAATCTGGAGGTCCCGTGCACAGCGCCGACATCGAGTACGCACACGAGGGTGTCCGCCTGGTCGGCAGGCTCGTGGTCGACGACAGCCGCCCCGGGAAGCGCCCGGCCGTCCTGGTCTCCCACGACGCGGGCGGGCTGGGTGAGCAGGCGAAGGACACGGCCCGCAGGCTCGCGGAGCTCGGTTACGCGGCCTTCGCCCTCGACTACTTCGGCGATGGGGCGCCGCTCCCGTCCGAGCAGGTCGGCCCCCGCCTCGGCCAGTTGTCCGACAATCCGCTGCGCACCCGTGGCATCGCCCAGGCAGGCCTCGACGCGCTGCTGGCCAGCGAGTACGCGGACGCCACGCGCGTGGCCGCCATCGGCTACTGCTTCGGCGGCACGCTGTCGCTGGAACTGGCGCGCGGGGGCGCCGATCTGAAGGCAGTCGTCGGCTTCCACTCCGGGCTGAAGACCGGCCGGCCGCAGGACGCCTCGCAGATCACGGGCCGGGTGCTGGTGTGCATCGGCGCGGACGACCCGTTCATCCCGGCCGATCAACGACTGGCGTTCGAGGAGGAGATGCGCGCCGGTGGTGTCGACTGGCAGACGCACCTGTACGGCGGGGCCGTCCACAGCTTCACGAGCCCGACCGCCGACGGCAGCGGGAACCCGGGGGTGAAGTACGACCGGCTCGCCGACGAACGGTCCTGGCGGTCCATGCTCGACCTGTTCGCCGAGGTCTTCTAGACCGTATCCCGAAGTCACCCTTGTCGTGGACATGCCGCGATCGCTACGGTGAGCCGGGTCGCGTCGCCCGGACACGATCCGCTCCACACATCCTTGTGCGCCGGCGGTCCCCCCGGGTACGTGACGGGGGCGCACCGCCGGCCCGGAACGAGAAGGACCGCGGATGCGCGACAGACGGCAGAGACAGCGCTGGACCACCGGACTCGTAGCGGCACTCGCCTGCCTGGGGGCGACAACGGTCGTTTCACCGGCGGTAGCGGCTGATACCCAAAAATCCACGCGCGTAGCATCCGACGCGGTTTCCTGGCGGGCGGACCTCTCCCCCATCGACGCCGACGACGTGAACGTCCGCTTCGCGCAGGGTGAGCTGAGCATCCGCCGGCAGGACTTCCACGCCGCCGCCACGGGCTCCGAGGAGGCGTACGGCTCCCAGGTGCTCGCGCCCGAGAAGCTCGACCGGCCCGTCAACCGCGTCCGGGCGGAACTCTCCGCGCGGATTCCCTCCGGGGCGCGCGTGACCGTCGACATCCGGGGGCGTGCCGACGACGGCTCCTGGACCGAGTGGCGCGAGGTGGAGTCGGGTGCGGCGGCCCTGCCCCGTACGGTCTCCACCGTGCAGGCGCGCCTCACCCTTCAGGACAAGGACGGGCAGACGCGGGTGCGGGGGCTGCGGCTGACGGCCGACCAGGACCCCGAGGCACGGGCGGACAGGACCGCCGGCGTGACCGCCGCCGCGTTCAGTGCCCGTGTCTACGCGACCCGCGAGGGGCTCGTCGGCGGGACGACCGCCAACGGGCACGTCATCAAGGCCAACGACCACTTCGTCGCCCTGCCCTCCCGCCGGGGCCTCTCACCGAACGGCAGCGGCTCGTACTCCGTCCAGGTCTGCGGCCCGGCACGCTGCGAGACGGCTCCCGTCTGGGACGTCGGTCCGTGGAACATCCACGACGACTACTGGAACCCGTCCGCGACGCGGGAGTCCTTCAAGGACCTGGCGCAGGGCAAGCCCGAAGCGCAGGCGGCGTACGAGAACGGCTACAACGGCGGCCTCGACGGCTCGGGCCGGCGCGTCGCGAACCCGGCCGGGATCGACCTGGCCGACGGCACCTTCGCCAACATCGGTCTCTCCGACAACGGCTGGGTGACCGTCACCTATCTGTGGACCGGTACGGCCGGCAAGACCTTCCCCACCTGGGGCACCGACGTCCTGATCCGGCAGCAGGCCACCACGGCGTCGCCGCAGGTCGCGAAGTTGGCCGGGCCGACACAGGTCAGCGTCCAGTGCCAGGTGCACGGCCAGAAGATCACCTACCAGGGCATCACCAATGACGCCTGGTCCTACCTGCCGGCCTACGGCGGCTACATCTCCAATATTTTCATCGACGTAGCCGATCAGTGGCTGCCCGGCGTGGCCACCTGCTGAGAGGCCGTTCCGCCCGGCCTCTGCCTCTCATGGCGCAGAGGGAGGCGGTCAGGGCGGGGGGCCACCCGGAGGAGCGGTCGGCCTCCCGGTGGTCGGCCTCCCCGCCCTGACCCGGCCTGGCGAGCGCCTCGGCCTGGCGAGCGGCCCGGCGTCGCGAGGCGCCCGGGACCTCGGCCCGCCACGACCGACCCGCCCGACCCGCCCGACAGCCTGTTGATCAACAGGCCACTGTAGGGCCAGAGTTGACGGCAATCAAGATCTGTACACAACTTCGTCGGAGGTGATCAGATGCGCTGACTCATCAACTCTGGAGGTACTGTGCGGCTCTTCTTTGCCCGAAGATACGGTGCGGCGTCGGTCGGCGCCGCCCTTGTCGCTTCCCTGGTGACCCCCTCGGCGGCCCACGGTGCTCCTCCCTCCCCACCGCCGCTCCCGCCCCCGGTCGCAGCCGGCGCCGCGGACCGCGCACCGGCCACGGTGACGCTGATCACCGGCGACAAGGTGACGGTGACTCCGGGACCCGCCGGAGTGGCCCCCTCGGTGAGCGTCGCGCGTCCACCGGGCGCCGCGGGTTCGGTGCGCGTCGTCGCCGACGGCGATGACACCTATGTGTACCCGGACGACGCCATGGCCTACGTCGCGGCCGATCGGCTGGACAAGCGCCTCTTCGACGTCACCCAGCTGATCGCCCAGGGCTACGACGACGCGCACGCCCCCGAACTCCCGCTGATCGTCACCCGCACGAAGGGCTCAGCCGCCTTTCGGCCGGGTGCCGGGCTGTCGGACGCCGCACTGCCGGGCGCCGAACTGCCGGGCGCCGAGGCCACGTTGAATCTTCCTTCCGTCGACGGTGCGGCGGTCAGCACCGACCGGTCGAAGGCCGCCGCCTTCTGGTCGGCCCTCACCGGCGCGGGACAGCAGGGCAGCCGGCGGCCGGCGGCCCGGACCGGCACCGCGCCGGATGCCGCGCCGGCGCCCGCGTTCACCGCCGGCGTCGACAAGGTGTGGCTCGACGGCAAGGCGCGGAGGGCCCTCGCCGAGACCACGGCACAGATCGGTGCCCCCGCGGCCTGGGCCGGGGGGAGCACCGGCACCGGGGTCCGCGTCGCCGTCCTGGACACCGGGGCGGACACCGCCCATCCGGACCTGGTGGACCGCGTCGTGGGGTCCCGTAGTTTCGTCCCCGACGAGGATGTCGTCGACCGGGACGGGCACGGCACCCACACCGCCTCCACCGTCGCCGGGACGGGCGCCGCCTCCGGCGGCAAGGAGCGGGGAGTCGCCCCCGACGCCGATCTGCTGGTGGGCAAGGTCCTCGACAACGGCGGAGCCGGGCAGGACTCCTGGATCATCGCGGGCATGGAATGGGCGGCCCGGACCGAGCACGCCAAGGTGATCAACATGAGCCTGGGCAACCGCTTCCTGCACGACCAGACGGATCCGATGAGCCAGAGCCTGAACAGGCTGAGCGCCGAGACGGGCGCGCTCTTCGTCGTCGCCGCGGGCAACTCCGGCCCCTCCCCGTACAGCGTCAGCGCGCCGGGAACCGCGGACGCCGCGCTCACCGTCGGCGCGGTGAACGCGTCCGACGAGCTCGACCCGCGGTCCAGTTCCGGCCCGCGCATGCTCGACGACGGCCTCAAGCCCGACGTGACCGCCCCCGGTGTGGACGTGCTGGCGGCGCGCTCCCGGTACGCCTCCACGGGCGAGGGCTACTACGCCACGATGAGCGGCACCTCCATGGCGGCGCCCCACGTCGCCGGAGCCGCCGTCCTGCTGGCCCAGGAACACCCCGAGTGGACCGGGCAGCAGATCAAGGACGCCTTGATGAGCACCAGCAGGCCGACCCCCGCCAACAGCCCCTACCGGGCCGGCACGGGCCGGGTGAACGTCGCCGCCGCGTCCCACGCCGGGATCGTCGCGACCGGATCGGTGGACGCGGGTCTCGTGCCCTGGTCCCGCACGCGGCCGGAGCCGCAACCGTTCAAGCGGCAGATCACCTACACCAACACCACCGACAGCCCCGTCGCGCTGGACCTCTCCGTGGACCCGGGCAGCTCCCCCGCGCACGTCTTCACGACGGCCGCCGACCACGTCACCGTGCCCGCGCGCGGAACCGCGCGGGTCGATCTGGTGGTGGACCCGAAGGGGCTCGCCGCAGGCCAGTACGCGGGCCAGGTCCTCGCACGCGGCGCCACCGGCGCCTTGGTCGCGCACACGGCGGCGGGGGTCAGCATCGAACCCGAACGGTACGACCTCACCGTCCACCTGAAGGACCGCGCCGGCCGGCCCATGGGCGGCCAGGTCGAGATCAGGGCCGCCGACGCCGGCTCCACCTTCGTCGAGGTCCCCGAGGACGGGACGCTCACCCAGCGCCTGGCCCCCGGCAGCTACACGGTCCTCACCTACGCGGACGTGGAAGGCCTGCACGGGCCGCACTCCCTCGGCCTCGCGCTGCTGACCGCCCCCCAGGTCGACCTGACGGCGGACCGGGACGTGCGGCTCGACGCCTCGCAGGTACGCCAGGTGAAGGCGGTGACACCCAGGCCCAGCACCCTGGTCAGCAGCAGGATCGAGATCTACCGCTCCTACACCTCGAAGGAGCCCACCCCCTGGGACGGGCGGGCCCTGGTGGAATCGGTGTTCCCCGGCACGCGCTACGACAGCCTGTGGGCCCTCCCCACCAAGGAAGCGGTGACGACAGGCAGCTTCGTCTTCACCGCCAGGCTCCGCGCCGAGCAGCCACCGCTGGAGATCACCTACGACGGTCACCGCCTCGACGACGCGCTCGTACAGCGTGGTGCCCGGCCGCTGCCGGACGGCACGTCGCGCCTGGACGCCGTGTTCGCCGGCTCAGGCTCACGGGCCGAGTACAAGGGCCTGTCGGCTCGCGGCAGGGCCGTGGTCGTGCGCGGCGGCGGCGCCGTGACCCCCACCGGGCAGGCGGAGGCGGCGCGTGCGGCCGGCGCGGCGATGCTCCTGGTGGTCAACGACGGGACCGGCCGGAAGAACGACTGGTACGGCGACCCCGACACCGTGACGACCGGACCGATCCCGGTCGCCTCGGTGACCCTGGACGAGGGGGAGGCGCTGATCGGGAGGATCAGCGCCGCGCGCAAGAACGCGGTACGGCTGGCGGTGGAGGCGCACCCCGCGCCGGCGTACCTGTACGACCTGGTCGACCACCACCTCGGAGGAGTACCGAAGGACCCCGCCATCAGGCCGGATCCACGCGATCTCGCCCGGATCGACCTCAACTTCGCCCAGCCTCCTGGGAAGCAGGCCACCGAGACACGGGTGGACTATCCGCCCTACCTGTGGGCCGCGGCCGGCGAGTTGTCGGCGGAGCCGGTCGCCCCGGGGCCGCGCACCGACTGGGTCTCCGCCGGTGGTGGCGTCACGTGGCAGCAGTTCGGCCGTATCGCCGGCTGGACGGGGACGGGGTCAAATCCGGCGGCCTACCGGCCGGGCGGCGTGTACAAGGACCGCTGGTTCGGGCCCGTCACCCGGCCGCGCCTGATCGGCAGCGATGTCCCGGTCCGTGACGAGACCTCGCTCTCCCTCGTCGTCGGTGGGTTCGGCGACGCCGGGGCCGCGCACAGCGGCTCGGCCGAATACGGCACGGGCATGTCGCAGACGGTGTCGCTGCAGCAGGGCGACAGGGAACTGATCCGGACCGACAACCGCTACGTCTACGCCTACGACCTGGCACCGGAGACACGGCCGTACCGGCTGCTCGTCGAGACGACGGGTGACACCGGGCTCAGCCCCTACTCCACCGCCACCCGCACCGCATGGGACTTCGCCTCCGGCGCCGCCGCCGTGGGAACCGTCCCGCTGGTCCAGCTGGACTACGCGACGGGACTGGACGCCGCGGGCCGGGCGAAGCGGAAGGCGGACTTCTTCATCACGCCCGAGGTGCCCGGCGCCGCCTCCGCCAGGGACGCGATCTCCTCGCTCGGGCTGGAGGTCTCCTACGACGACGGGGCCACCTGGCACCGGCAGGACCTCAAGGAGAAGAAGGGCACGTGGCAGGCGGCCCTGCGCGCGCCGGCCCGGTCCGGCTACGTGTCCGTCCGGGTCACCGCCCGGCAGCGCGGGGGCGGCGGCGTCACCCAGACCGTCATCCGGGCCTTCGGCCTCACGTAGCACCCGCACACCCACGACGGACGCACGCGGGCCGCACGCGGGCCGCGCCCGGGAAGCGATACGGCCTTTCCCGGGCGCGGCCGGCGGGCGTTCAGCCGGCCAGCGCCGCCGAGACGACCGACCTGGCCTCCTCCTGGACCTGGCCCAGGTGGTCGGGGCCGAGGAAGGACTCGGCGTAGATCTTGTAGACGTCCTCGGTGCCCGACGGGCGGGCGGCGAACCAGGCGTTCTCGGTGGTCACCTTGATGCCGCCGATGGCCGCGCCGTTGCCGGGCGCCTCGGTCAGTACCGCGGTGACCGGCTCCCCGGCGAGGGTGTCGGCGCTGACCTGGTCGGGCGAGAGCTTGGCCAGGATCGCCTTCTCCTCCCGGGTGGCCGGGGCGTCGACGCGTGCGTAGGCGGGCTCGCCGAACCGCGCGGTGAGCGCGGCGTACCGCTGCGAGGGTGTCTCGCCGGTGACCGCGAGGATCTCGGAGGCGAGCAGGGCCAGGATGATGCCGTCCTTGTCGGTGGTCCACACCGAGCCGTCGCGGCGCAGGAAGGACGCCCCGGCGGACTCCTCCCCGCCGAAGCCCAGCGATCCGCCGATCAGTCCGTCCACGAACCACTTGAAGCCGACGGGCACCTCGACGAGTTCCCGGCCGAGGTCGGCGGCGACGCGGTCGATCATCCCGGACGACACCAGCGTCTTGCCGACACCGGCTCCGGCGGGCCACCGCTCGCGGTGGGCGTACAGGTAGGCGATGGCGGTGGCGAGGTAGTGGTTGGGGTTCATCAGCCCGCCGTCCGGGGTGACGATGCCGTGCCGGTCGGAGTCGGCGTCGTTGCCGGTCGCGATCTGGTACCGGTCCCGCTGGTCGATCAGCGAGGCCATGGCGTACGGCGAGGAGCAGTCCATCCGGATCTTGCCGTCCCAGTCCAGCGTCATGAACCGCCAGGTGGGGTCGGTGAGCGGGTTGACCACGGTCAGGTCGAGCCGGTGCTGTTCGGCGATCCGGCCCCAGTACGCGACCGACGCGCCGCCCAGCGGGTCGGCGCCGATCCGCACACCGGCGGCGCGCACCGCGTCCAGGTCGACCACGGCGGGCAGGTCCGACACATAGCCGCCGAGGAAGTCGTAGCGGCCGGTGGTGGACGCGGCGAGCGCGCGGGCGTAAGGGAGCCGCCGTACGTCCTTCAGGCCGGCCGCGATGATCTCGTTGGCCCGGTCCTGGATCCAGCCGGTCGCCTCGGAGCCGGCCGGGCCGCCGTTCGGCGGGTTGTACTTGAACCCGCCGTCGGCGGGCGGGTTGTGGGACGGAGTGACCACCACACCGTCGGCGAGGGCGGAGGTGCGGCCCCGGTTGTGGGTGAGGATGGCGTGCGAGACGGCCGGGGTCGGGGTGTACCCGTCGGCGGTGTCGATGAGCACGGTCACGTCGTTGGCGGCGAACACCTCGATGGCACTCACCCGGGCGGGCTCGGACAGCGCATGGGTGTCGACGCCGAGGAAGAGCGGCCCGTCGGTCCCCTGGAGGGCCCGGTACTCGCAGATCGCCTGGCTGGTCGCGGTGATGTGGTCCTCGTTGAACGCGGTGGCGAGGGAGGACCCGCGGTGCCCGGAGGTCCCGAACGCCACACGCTGGCCCGGCTCGTCCGGGTCGGGGTGCAGCGCGTAGTACGCGGTCACCAGCCGGGCGACATCGGTGAGATCCTCCGGCCTGGCCTGCTGTCCCGCTCGTTCGTGCGGCATCCGCCACTCCTCCACATCAGTCCTGCGGTCGGGTCGTCCGCTTATCTTCCCGGGTCGCCGGCGAGGCGGGGAGGTGACCCGCCGCGCCGGACGGCACAGGCCCGGCCCGCGCGGCGCCCGCTCCGGGCGGACCCGGCACCCCGTTCCGCGTCCGCCACGCGGCCAGGTACGTATGCCCGCCGCGGGAGGCCTCATCACCCGCCGTGCGGACGGCCGGCCGCTCCGCCCGGGATCGCCGACGTTCCGCAATCGGGGTGACGCGGCCCGTACGGCGCCCTACCGTGGGCAGTCACACGCCGGGCCGGCGTAACGGGATTGGGGTGCGAGGCGGTACGGAGGATCAGGTACGGAGGAAGCGGCACGCGGGAGCACGGGGGAAGGGGATCGATGGTGGAGTCCGGCGCGGGATTAGGACTGCGCGGCCGCAGTGGCATCATGTCGCTCGTCGACGAGTGTCTGAGACAGCCGCCCGAAGCGGACCGCCCGCTCACCATGCTGCTCGGCCCGCGCGGCAGCGGCGCCAGCGAGGCCCACAGTTCGCTGATGGAGCGCTTCGGTCCCGAGCACCCCTTCGCGTACGTCAACTTCGGTGGCACCCAGTCGCTGCCGCCCCGGTACGCACTCGCCCTGCTGGCCCGCCAGTTGGAGCGGAAACTGCCGCGCTACGGCCGCTCCCGCTTTCCCCTGCTGAGCCTGGGGCTGCTCGCCTCCGACCAGGAACTGCGGATCCGCGGTCTCGCCGACGGGCGCCGCGCCGTACAGCGGCAGCTGGACCGGTTCCAGCAGGACAACGAGGACCGGCACGGGGACTATCTGGCCGCCTTCTTCGAGGTGGGCATGGGCGCGCTCGGCGTACCCGAGGGCGCCTCGACCGTCGCGCTCGCGGTCTTCCAGGACGCGCTGCGGCGCGGCCGCAACCGGCTGCCGGGCCGGGGCCTCACCGGGCGGCTCACCAGCGGCGCGTACTGGTTCGGGGCGCATCCGCTGACCCGCAACCGCGACCGGTGGGAGGCGCTCGTCGAGCTGAACCTGTGGCGGCACGAAGGCGACGAACAGGACCAGGAGCGGCTGGACCGCGTGCTGTTCTCGGCGTTCCTGGAGGATCTGCGCCGCAACGCCGACCGGTCCTTCATGCCCCGCTCGTACCTGCTGCTGCTGGACAACTCCCATTCGCCGTACGGCCGCGGTTTCCTGGACCTGCTGGTGCGCGCCCGCCATGACGACACGGTGGTGACGGGCACCCGCTGCGACCCGCTCACCGTCGTCGCCAGCTCGAACCGCTGGCTGCCCCGCTGGGGACCGGCCACCGGCGACGCCTGGCCCTGGCACCTGCGCGGCCCCGACCACGCCTCGCTCACGGACTGGAACGCCTACCGGCCGACCCGGGACAGCGAGGACACCTGGTGGTATCCGCTGCGGCTGCGCGACCTCAACCTCGACGAGGTGCGCATACGGATCGAGGTCCAGCTCGGCGGCCATCCGGACCTCGCGCCGTACACCCGTCTCGCTCCCTTCGTCCACCGCCTGACCGGCGGACTGCCGCGCGCGGTGCAGCAAGTCCTCGACGTCCTGCGGCAGTCGGGCGCCCCGGCCGAGAGCGGGCCCGAGCAGGACCGCTGGCTGCGTACGCTGCCCGACCGGCCGCTGCGTACCGGTGAAGCTCCCCGTACGCTCGCCGAAGGGGCGCTGGACCATCTGCTGCGCGGCTTCGACCCCCTGGAACGCGCGCTGCTCGCCGAGTGCGCCGCCGCCCGCGATCTGTCGGTCGGCACCCGGGTGCTCAGCGACGGGGACTCGCTGTTCGGCGAGATGCGTTCGCGCTGGCTGCTGGCCGGCCCGGGCACGTTCGTCCCGACGCTTCACCCCTGGCTGCGCCGCCTGCTGCTGTGGGAACTCGCCCGGCGCCCGGACGACTGGGACATCACGCACGAGCTGCTCGCCGAGTACTACCGGACCGAGCGGCGGCCCGTCCAGGAGATGTACCACCTGCTCGCCATGGGACGCGTCGACGAGGTGGCGGACCAGTTGGTACGGCGTTTCCCGGTGGAGCCCGCGGCGCAGTGGGTCAGTGAGTTCGACGCCGTCACCGCGGCCCCCAACCGGCTGCTGCCGGCGGACGGCGGGCCGCTGGAGCTGCTGGCCGGCCTGCGCCCCCGCCGGCAGGCCGGACGGGCCGTGGACACGGAGGCCGCGATCCAGGCTCTGGTGACCGCGCGCTGGGTGTGGAGCGATCCGCTCGCCGACCCGGGCATGCGGCTGAGCAACCTCATCGCCGACGGCTTCACCCAGCTGTCCCAGCTCCGCAGGAACGACATCGTGCCGCTCTTCAACGAGGCCGAGCGGTACCGCAACTGGCGTCATCCGCAGACATCGGCAGGGGAGGTCTGAACCGGTGATGGTGAGAATCGAGTGGCCGCTGCACATCGTGCGCCGGATCGTCTTCGGAACGGTCGCGGCAGTCGTCCTCGCGATGGGAGGCTGGCTCGGGGTGAACTGGCTGGAGACGGCCCGGGCACGCTGCGCGGACGGGGTCGTCAAACAGGGCGCGGACAACGAGTGCGTGGGCATCACCGACGGTTCGTACGTGTTCGCCGGCCATCTCGCGGCGGTCGAGAAGAAGATCAGGGAGGAGAACGCCCGGGTCGAGAAGGCCGCCGGCAAGGAGCCGTACGTCAGCGTCGCCTATCTGACCTCCTTCACGGTGACCGACGACGACAGCAACTCGCCGGAGTCGGTGCGGCACGAGCTGGAGGGCGCCTATCTGGCGCAGTACCGGCACAATCGCGGCGACCTCTCCGCATCCCCCAAGATCAAGCTGCTGCTGGCCAACCCCGGCAGCAATTCGGTCCATTGGCGCTACACGGTCGACCAGCTGATCGCCCGTCAGCACACGAAGGACCGGCTGGTCGCGGTCACCGGCCTCGGTCCCAGCACGGACGAGAACGTGGCGGCGGTCAAGCTGATGTCGGATCACGGGATCGCCATGGTCGCCTCCACCATGACAGCCACCAGCATCCAGGGCATACACGATTTCGTCCGGGTGGCACCGACCAACATCGACGAGGCGTACGCCGCTTCCGCCTATCTCAAGCGGAAGAAGTTCCGGACGGCGGTGGTCGTGCAGGACGCGGCCCGGGGCAATCTCTACGCCGCCACCCTGGGCTCGGCGTTCACCAAGGCGTACCCGGACACCGCGGACCATCGGCTGGTCGCCGAGACCATGACGTACGACTCCTCGGTGCACGACGCCTGGCTGAACGAACTCCACTTCATGTCAGGGCAGTTGTGCGACCAGAAGCCTCAGGTGATCTACTTCGCCGGCCGGGGAAGGCATCTGACCCACTTTCTCGACGCGCTCTCGAACCGGGCGTGCCAGGATCAGCGCTTCACCGTGATGGCGGGCGACGACACCACCAACCTGACGGCGGAGCAGCTTGCCGACGCCGCCCGTACGCGGATCAACGTCCTCTACACCGGCCTCGCCCATCCCGACATGTACACCACGAACCCGGAGGCGGTCTCCGCGCCGTCCGCCGCGTTCTTCGCCGAGGGCGGTCTGCTCGACACGTGGTTCCCCACCGACCCGCGCGACGACGGGCAGGCCATCATGTCCCACGACGCGGTCCTGACGGCGGCGATCGGGGCCCAGATGGCCGCCAGGGGGCAGGCGGAGGTCACCGGCGACGGCGTGGCCAGGATGTTCCACCAGATGAACGGACATCAGCAGGTGGCCGGGGCCAGCGGGTTCCTCTCCTTCCAGAACAACGGCAATCCGCGCGACAAGGCCGTTCCGGTGCTGCGGCTCACCGCCGGGGGACGGGCCGTGTTCGTCGAGGTCTCGGCCGCGCGCGGAAAGCCCCAGGAGGAGCAGTGACCGGGCGGAAGAGCTGGGCGGACGTCCCAAGTGGGCGCTTATACGTGCGAAAAAACGATCATGCCGGGCCGTCCGGTTTCGACCGCCGCCAACCGGCCAGAAGGAACCTGGCGTCGCCGCGGTATGCGCGGGGGCGGACAGGAGAGGAAACGCGGGCCGTGTTCAGTGTGACGACCGAGGCAGTAGCCGCGACGGGGGCGGTGCTCCGCCTGCGCGGGGAACTGGATCTCGACAGCGTGGTGCAGCTGGACGAGGCGGTGACCGTGTGCGTGACAGCGGGCCGGACGGTGCTGCTGGTGGACTGCACGGAGCTGGGCTTCTGCGACTCCTCCGGCATCTCCGGGCTCATACGCGGCCACCGCGCGGTGACGGCGGCCGACCCCGCCGACGGCGGTGCGGTGCATCTGGTCAATCTGCCGCCCCTGATCCGCCGGATCATCGATGTGACCGGCCTCGGCCACGTCCTTCCCGTCCACCCCGACCTGAGCACGGCGCTCGCCGTCGCCACCGCGGAAGGCGGCCGGTGACGCCCGAGCGGCCTGAGCGGCCACCTGTCCGGCGTACGGACCGTGCGAGGCAACGCCTCTGACGGAGCGTCTGTCAGCATCCCCTCCTGCCGCGTCGGGCGAGCCCGCGCCGCGCGGCCGGCCGGGCCGCTCCGTCCGGCCGGGCCACTTCCGTCGTTCCCGTGTCTGTCGGGTCTGCCGTGTCCATCGCTTCCGTCCCGTTCCTCCCGTTCCTCCCGTTCCTCCCGTCCGTCCCGTTCCTCCCGTCCGTCTGCTCGACGGCCGCCGCCAGCCGGCCGAGCATGGTCCGGTGGCGTAGCTGGATCAGCGCGTCGACAGCGGTGTTGTGCAGCAGGCCGCCCGGGCCGCGCAGCGGGTGCTCATCCATGATGACCAGCGTGTCCTGCCCCCAGGGGCGGACCTCGACGGCGATACGGGCGGTGCCGAGGGGGCCGCTGAAGACTTCGAGTTCGAGCCACCGGGGCGGCTCCAGTCGCCGGACGACGGTGCGTCCGCCGACCGACCACGGCCCGAGCCGGACCGTGTACTCGATCTTCGATCCGACCCGCGGCCAGTCCTCGTCGACCGGCCGGGAGTCGGACGTACCCACCACCCAGTCGGCGTACCGGCCGCCGTCCTCCAGCACCGCCCACACGGCGGCCGGGGTCCTCTCGATCAGCTGATGCCGTACGGCCATAGGTGCCTCCCGGGGCGTCTGGGGAGCGGGGGTCGTGGTGGCGGCCTGCCCGTGACCCCCGTGCCCGGCTTCTCCGCGACCCACGTGCCGGCGTATCCGCCGACCTGATGTACCCGTCAATCCAGCGTAAGTGAGAGTCCACCGCCCGGCGCGTCGCGGCGCGGGCGGGCGCGACGCGCCGGGGAAGGGGAGGTCTCACCACCCCGGAGAAAGCAGCGCCATGCTGCTTGCCGAGTCCATATACGGCCGTCGACCGGAGGAGCGCCGCAGTGACGACGACGGGCACAGAAGAGTCGGCCGGGGCCGACGACACCTACGAGAACGAGGTACCGGTACGGCGCAAGCACCCAGGCCAGGTGATGGTGGGGTGGCTGGTCACCACTGATCATAAGACGATCGGCACGCTGTATCTCGTTACCTCGTTCGTGTTTTTCATCATCGGCGGTCTGATGGCGCTCTTCATGCGCGCCGAGCTGGCCCGCCCCGGCACGCAGATCATGTCGAACGAGCAGTACAACCAGGCGTTCACGATCCACGGCACGATCATGCTGCTGATGTTCGCGACACCGCTGTTCGCCGGATTCACGAACTGGATCATGCCGCTGCAGATCGGCGCGCCCGATGTGGCGTTCCCGCGACTGAACATCTTCGCGTACTGGCTGTACCTCTTCGGCTCCCTGATCGTCATGGGCGCTTTCCTCACACCTCAGGGCGCGGCCGACTTCGGCTGGTTCGCGTATTCGCCCCTCACCGACGCGGTCCATTCGCCAGGGATCGGCGGCGACCTGTGGATCATGGGGCTGGCCTTCTCCGGCTTCGGCACGATCCTCGGTTCGGTCAACTTCATCACCACGATCATCTGCATGCGCGCGCCCGGCATGACGATGTTCCGGATGCCGATCTTCGTCTGGAACGTCCTGCTGACCGCCGTACTGGTGCTGCTGGCCTTCCCGATCCTGGCCGCCGCGCTCCTCGCCCTGGAGGCGGACCGCAAGTTCGGTGCGCGGGTCTTCGAAGCGGCCAACGGAGGGGCGTTGCTCTGGCAGCACCTCTTCTGGTTCTTCGGCCATCCGGAGGTGTACATCATCGCGCTGCCGTTCTTCGGCATCGTCACCGAGATCATCCCGGTCTTCAGCCGCAAGCCGATCTTCGGCTACATCGGGCTCGTCGGCGCGACCATCGCGATCGCGGGTCTCTCGGTGACGGTGTGGGCGCACCACATGTTCGTGACGGGGGGTGTGCTGCTGCCGTTCTTCTCCTTCATGACCTTCCTGATCGCGGTACCGACCGGGGTGAAGTTCTTCAACTGGATCGGCACCATGTGGAAGGGCTCACTGTCCTTCGAGACACCGATGCTCTGGACGATCGGCTTCCTGGTGACGTTCCTGTTCGGTGGTCTGACCGGCGTCATCCTGGCCTCGCCCCCGATGGACTTCCACGTCTCCGACTCGTACTTCGTCGTCGCGCACTTCCACTACGTCGTCTTCGGCACCGTGGTGTTCGCGATGTTCGCCGGCTTCCACTTCTGGTGGCCGAAGTTCACCGGCAAGATGCTGGACGAGCGGCTCGGCAAGATGACCTTCTGGACGCTGTTCGCCGGCTTCCACGGCACGTTCCTGGTGCAGCACTGGCTGGGCGCCGAGGGCATGCCCCGGCGGTACGCGGACTACCTCGCCTCCGACGGTTTCACCGCGCTGAACACGGTGTCCTCCATCTCGTCGTTCGTCCTCGGCCTGTCGATGCTGCCGTTCTTCTACAACGTCTGGAAGACCGCCAAGTACGGCAAGAAGATCGAGGTCGACGACCCCTGGGGCTACGGCCGTTCGCTGGAGTGGGCGACATCGTGCCCGCCGCCGCGGCACAACTTCGTCACCATGCCGCGCATCCGCTCCGAATCCCCGGCGTTCGACCTGCACTACCCCGCCATCCGGGCACTGGAGGACGCCCACAACCGCCCCTCCACCGCGACCACGGTGGCGCCCGGGGACAAGCAGGCGTGAGGAAGGGATACGTGGAGCGCGACAGGGACAGCGGTGGCAGGGGCGAGAGCGCTCGCGGTCTCGCCCAGCTGGAGGGCTATCTGCTGTGGAGTGCGGAGATCGGGGAGGCCCGGTCCCGGGCGGTCCGTTTCACCGAGCAGTTGCCCTGGCTGACGACCGCCCAGCGCGAGGACGTGGAGCGCGTGTACGCGGCCGACCGCATGTCCGCCTCCCGGGCGACGCTCGTACGGGTCTCCGACCGCGCCGCCGAACTGCGCGGGGAGTACGCGCGGCGGTACCGGCAGCTCAGGACGCGCTGCGTGGCGGCGACCGTGGTGGCCGTCGGCGCGGCGAGCGGCACCTGCACGGCGCTCACGCTCCTGACCCGCTGAGGGCCCCGCCGAGGGGGCACTGTGAGCCCCCCGCGAGCCCCGGTGAGGGGCCCCTATGAGGGATTCAGCGCGCACCGCGGCGCCGGGAGTGCGGATCCTTCGGATCCTGTGGGTGCTGCGGGTCCACACCGGTGTAGGCGGAGGAGTCCTTGCTGCCGCTGGGCCGGTCCGACCGCCCCTTGCGGCCTGTGTCGTGCATGCCCTCGCGGGACTTCCCGGCGCGGTCCTCACCGCGTCCGGAGGTGCTCTCCACCGGGGAGCCGGCCAGCGACTCCTTCTTGTCCTCGGCGGAAGAGGTGGTGCGTCCCTTGTCCGGTTCGGGGGCGTACTGATCGGGGTGGAAGGAACGGTGTGCGCTGGGATTGGCCTGCTGGGCGGTCTCGTCGACGTCCGGCGACCATCCGTGCTGCTCACGCCCCTTGAATTGTCCCGGGCCCGCACTGTTGGGGGGTTGGCTGCGCTTCTTCGACATAAGAGGAGCCTTCCTGTTGTGTCCAATCATACGCAAATCACCCTAAAGTCAGGAAATGGGATGGAGAGGCCCGTCCCGCACAACCGTGTGCGGGACGGGCCTCTAGACTCGGCGGATGGCAAAGTATTTCGACGTGCATCCCGAGAATCCACAGCGGCGCACCATCAGCAGCGTGGCGGACAGCATCAGGTCCGGCGCGCTCGTCGCGTACCCGACGGACTCCTGTTACGCGTTGGGGTGCCAGCTGGGCAGTCGTGACGGCATCGGCCGGATCCGGTCGATCCGGAACCTCGACGATCGTCACCACTTCACCCTCATGTGCCAGAACTTCGCGCAGCTGGGTGAGTTCGTGCATGTCGACAACGACGTGTTCCGCGCGATCAAGGCGGCGACGCCCGGCAGTTACACCTTCATCCTGCCCGCGACGAGGGTGGTGCCGCGCCAGTTGCTGCACCCGAAGAAGAAGACGGTCGGTGTCAGGATTCCCGACCACGCCGTCACGCAGGCTCTTCTCGCCGAACTCGGTGAGCCGCTGCTCTCCAGCACCCTGCTCCTGCCCGACGAGGAGGAGCCGATGACACAGGGCTGGGAGATCAAGGAACGTCTCGACAACCTGGTGGACGCGGTGGTCGACTCGGGCGACTGCGGCACCGTGCCGACCACGGTCATCGACTTCTCCGGCGGTGAACCGGAGATCGTACGCCGGGGGGCGGGCGACACGACGCGGTTCGAGTGACCCGTCGACGGCGGCAGCTTGCCGGGCGGACATCGCCGGTCGCGGCGCCGGACACCGGTCGCGTCACCTGGCACCGGTCGCGGCGCTAGGTGACGGAAACGCCTTGGTCCGTCGGCACGTTGAAGGACATGAGGGCGACCTGTCCCGCCGAGACGCGCAACTCGGTGATCGCGCAGTTGCGCAGTCCGGGGAACACCCGGCGGTACTCCCTCCCGGGGATCCCGAGCAGCCGGCACAGCACCAGCCGGAACAGGGTGTTGTGGGCGACGACCAGGACGCGACGTCCCGGGTGGGTGGCGGCCAGGCGGAGCAGCGCGTCGGCGCCTCGCGCGGCGGCTGCCGGCGGGTCCTCGCCCGCCGGCAGCGGGTGGGCGGCGGGGTCGCGGAGGAAGGCCGTGGTCTCCCGTGGGTGAGAGGTTTCGAGTTCGGCCAGGGTCCGGCCCTCGGCGATCCCGAAGTCGATCTCCCGCAACTCCGGTTCGCTCACGGCGTCCAGGCCCGTGGAGCGGATCGCGGGTCCGGCGGTGCGGCGGGCGCGGGAGAGCGGTGAGGTCACGATCGCGTCGAGGCCGGCGCCGGCGGCCCAGGCCCCGAGCCCTTCGGCCTGCTCCCTTCCTCGCTCCGTCAGATCGATGTCGCTGACGCCGGTGTAGCGGTTCTCCGCGTGCCAGACGGTTTCCCCGTGCCGCGCCAGGAAGAGCGTCGTGGGTGCGGGCGAGGTGGGCGAGGTGAGTGGTCCGGGTGGTGCGGGTGTCATCCGTGCTCCCGTGCGTAGGCGGCGGTCCGCGGGGGCAGCCAGCCGCGTCGTTCGAGTTCGTCGACCAGGGTGACGAACGGCTCGGCGAAACGGCGGCCGGCCCGCGGCCGTGGTTCCAGGATCGTACGGACGCGCACCATGGAGCGGAGTGCGGACAGCGGTACGGGAACGGAATCGTCCGCCGTCGCCGAGGCGCCGCGCGACACTCCGTGGGCGGCGAGCACCGCCATACCGAGGGCGGAGTCGGTGTGTTCGGGAATGATGGCGGTCCTGCCCATTACGTCCGCGCGCAGTTGGTTCCAGTACGGACTGCGGGTCGCGCCGCCGGTGAAGGTGACCGGCCCGTCGACCGGGGCGCCCAGGAGTCCGACGTACGCGAGACACAGCCGCTCCACGAGCGCGACGCCCTGGAGCAGCGCGGCGTGGTGGTCGGCGTCGTCGACGGGCCTGCCCAGCAGGAAGGCTTCGGCGTCGGCGGCCAGGAACGGGAAGCGCTCCCCGCGCGAGACCAGGGGGTACGCGACGGCGCTCGCCGGCTCCCGGTCGGCGGCGAGGCGGTCGAGGCGTGCCAGGTCCGCCCCGGGGAATGCCTGGGTCAGGGCGCCGGCTCCGACGCTGGAGGCGCCGCCGGGCAGCCAGGTCCCGTCAGGGGAACGGTGGCTGTAGAGGACTCCCGCCGGATCGCGGAGGGGTTCCGCCGTAACGCCCTTGAGGACGAGAGTGGTACCGAGGACGGTGTTCCACTGTCCGGTCTCCCAGGCTCCCGAGCCGAGTTGGGCGGCGCAGCCGTCGGTCATGCCCGCGAGGACGGGGGTGCCTTCGGCGAGGCCCGTACCGGCCGCGGCCTCGCGGCACACCGTTCCGAGCAGGGTACCGGGGGCCACCACGTCAGGGAAGTCGAGTCCGGACAGGCCGAGTTCCTCGTGGACGGCGGTGGGCCAGGTGCGGGCCCGCGGGTCGTAGCCGGTCTTGAGGGCGTGGCTGGAGTCGGTCGGGACAGGGCCACCGACGAGCCGGCCGGTGACGAAGTCCGGCTGATGGCAGACGCGGGCGCCCCGGAAACCGGGCGCGCCGGGGCCCCGGTCGGCGCGGACGAGCCAGAGCAGTTTGGCGAGGGCCCAGCTCGGCTGGATGCGGTGTCCGAGTGCGCGCCACACGTCGGCGCCCGCTTCCTGGGCGTCACGGGCCTCGGCCCCGGCCCGGCCGTCGTCGTACATGAGCGCCGGCGTCAGGGGCGTACCGCGTGCGTCGGTCAGCAGGACGGTGCCGGACGTGCCGCACACAGCGAGCCCCCGTACCCGCGCGGCGGAGAGGTGACGGAGCGTCTGGCGGATCGCGGTGCGGGCGCCTTCCCACCAGTCGGCCGGAAGCTGTTCGTGCCGGTTCCCGTCGCGGCGACCGGTGAGGGGGGCGGAGCCGCGACCGAGCACGTGCCCGTCGTCGGTGACGGCCAGAGCGCGCACGCTCTGCGTCCCCAGGTCGATGCCCATCCAGACGTCCGGGTGGCGTCTCTCCGTCACCAGTTCCCCGCCTTCCTACGATGCTCGCCCGATATATCACTATTGATGTTATAGGCTCAGCGTCACCCGTTATGCGCGGAACGGGACCGGGGACGCGGACTCCGCCACCTGCGGGCGGCATCCGCGCGAGGCCGCCCCGGCCTGAGCGCTCCCCACCACGTGCCCCACGCACCGCAAGGAGACCTCGCCGATGCGCATCCTCGCCGCGGGCGACCACTTCGTCGCCCCCGAACTCTTCTCCCGGGAGCTGACGGCACAGATCGGCGCCGGCCACACGATCGACGAACTGCTCCTCCCCTGGCCGCTGACGCCCTTCGGTCCCGTCTCCGAGGTCACCGAGGCGTCCGGTGACGAAGGGACCGTCGCCGCCGCGCTGCGCGAGGCCGAGGTGTGCGTGACCCAGATGGCCCCGGTGACCCGGAAGGTCCTCGACGGCGCGCCCGGCCTGCGTCTGGTGGTCGTCGGCCGGGGCGGCCCCGTCAATGTCAACCTCGAAGCGGCGAAGGAGCGCGGCGTCCAGGTCTGCAACACCCCCGGCCGCAACGCCGCCGCCACGGCCGAATACACCGTCGGGCTGATGCTGGCCGCCATGCGCCGCATCCCGGAGACGTCGGCCGCGCTCACCGCGGGCCGCTGGGCGGGCGAGTTCTACACGTACGGGAACTGCGGTCCCGGACTGGACGGAGCGGCCGTCGGGCTGATCGGCTGCGGGGCGGTCGGCAGCCGGGTGGCCCGCGCCCTCACCGCCCTCGGCGCGCACGTCCGGGTGTACGACCCTTACGCCGACCCCGACGTCCTGCGCGCCGTGGGCACGCCCGTGACCGGCCTCGACGATCTGCTCCGGCACTCCGACGTGGTCTCGCTGCACGCGCGGCTGACCCCCGAGACGCGCGGTCTGCTCGGCGCCCGCGAACTGGCCCTGCTCCCCGAGGGCGCGGTCGTGGTCAACTGCGCGCGGGGCGCGCTGCTGGACGAGGACGCGCTGTGCGACGCCCTGGAGTCGGGCCGGCTCGCGGCGGCCGGGCTCGACGTGTTCGCCGTGGAGCCTCCGCCGCCGGGATCGCGCCTCCGGTCCGCTCCCCGGCTGGTCATGACCCCCCACCTGGCGGGCGCGAACACCTCGGTCGCGCACAACGCGGCGCGGGTCGCGGCCGCCGAGGTCGGCCGGTTCCTGCGCGGCGAGGCGCTCGCCCACCGTGTCGTCTGAGGGCGCGCCGGAACAGCGCGCCCGGAGAGAAGACGCCCGGAGTGAACACCCCCGGAGAAAGCACGCCCGGAGAAAGCACGGCGGCAGAAGGCACGGCGGGAGAAGAGGAGACACGGTGTTCGTCGGACTGGACATGGGGACCTCGGTGGCCAAGGCGGTGGCCTACGCCGAGGACGGCACGGCGCTGCGCGCGGAATCGACGTCGCTCTCGCTCGGCGGGCGGGGTGAACACGTGGAACAGGACGTCGAAGAGGTGGTGCGCGCCGCCACGGACGTCCTGGCGGCGGTGACCGGGGGCCGTACGCCCGCCCTGGTCGCCCTCACCGGCCAGGGCGACGGCCTGTGGCTCGTCGACACCGGGGGACGGCCCGTACGCCCCGCGCTGTCCTGGATGGACGGCCGGGCAGGTGACCTCGTCGGCCGGTGGATGGCCGACGGCACCGCGGATCACCTCTACCGGCGCACCGGGAACGTCCTGTTCCCCGGTTCCCCGGGGCCCCTCCTGGCCTGGCTGGACCGCAACGAGCCGGCGTCCCTGGACGCTGCCACGACCGCCGCGTGCTGCAAGGACGTGCTCCATCTGCGCCTCACCGGCGAGCGCGGTACCGACCTCTCCGACGCGTCCGTCCCCTTCCTCGACCCGCGTACCCGGGCCTACTCCCCCGACGCGCTCACGGCCCTCGGACTCGGGCACCGCGCGGAGCTGCTGCCCCCGATCGCGACGACCCTGCCGTACGGGGAGGCACGCGGGCGCACCCCCGGGCTGCCCGACGGGACCCCCGTCACCTCGGGGCCGTACGACCTTCCCGCGTGCGCGATCGGCGCGGGGGTGACCGAGCCCGGTGACGGGCTCCTCATCGTCGGTACGACCCTGGCGTGCCAGGTCGTCGTCGAGCGGGTCGCGTTCGACGACGAACCGGTCGGCTTCCACCTCGCCACGGCCCGGCCCGACCGCCACCTGCGTGCCCTGCCGGCGATGACCGGCACCGTCGCGCTCGACTGGGTGCTCGGCATCACCGGCAGCTCCCACGACCAGGTCTCCGCCCTGCTGGGCGACACCCCGCGCGGCGCCCGGGGCGTCGCCGCACTGCCCTACCTCTCCCCCTCGGGTGAACGCGCGCCGTTCGTCGACCCCACCGCGCGGGCGGAGTTCACCGGCCTCGACCTGCGGGCCTCACGCGCCGATCTCGTCCGTGCCATGTGCGAGGCGATCGCGTTCGCGGCCCGGCACTGCCTGGAGGCCGCGGGACTGACAGGCGAACTGGCCGTGTGCGGCGGCGGCACGCGCAGCCTCGGGTGGCTGCGCCTGTTCGCCGATGTGCTCGGCCGGCCCCTGCGTGTCGCGCGCGGACCGGAGACCGGCGCGCGGGGAGCCGTGCTGGCCGGGATCGCCTCCCGGGGCCCTGCCTTCGGACGCGGCGTGGACGTCGCCGCGTGGACGGCGCCCGAGGTGGTGGTGGACCCGGATCCGGCGGGTGTCGAATTCTACGACCGGGCGTACATCGACTACCTGTTCCGGGTCGCGAGCGCCCGGGAACGCTGGCAGGGCCCCGCCGACACCCGCTGAGCCGGGGCACGCCGGGGAAGCCCGCCGGACCATGGCGCCGGGGTGGTGCGGTCCTGCTTCGGCGCCGTGGTGAGCCTTACGTCAGGTGCAGGCGGACCGGGCCCATCAGGCCCGTCACCCGCTGGCCCGGGAAGACGAAGTGCGTCGGGCTCGTCGCGTCCAGGTGGGGTGCCAGTGTGCCGAAGACGGTGATCTCGATCGTGTGGGGCCCGGGCCCCACGAGTCCCGTCACATCGAAGACGTACGGGGAGCAGACCCGCACACCGGCACGGACACCGCCGACCCGCACCTCCGCCGTGCCGCGCACCCGGCCGAGGTCGAGGGAGACCCGGCGCGCGACGGTGTCGGCGGGCAGCGTCACCTCGCGGGTGTAGCGCACGCCGCCGCTGTACTCGGCGAGCCCGTGCGTCTCCCAGTCCCCGAGATGCATCCGGCCCTGGCCGACGGAGCAGCGCAAGGGGCCGGCCAGCGCGGCGCCACCCTGGTGGCCGGGGTGGGTCTCGACCCGCAGGGCGGCGGTGCGCGGGCCACGACGGCCGTCGGCGGACAGGTCGAGGGTCAGCGTGCGGGCGCCGCCGGGGGGCCCGCCGGTGGCGGTCGCGACGCGCGCGCGGCCGTCGACGAACACGGTCGTGCGGCCGTGTGTATCGACCGTCAACCGGTCTGCTCCCGGGGGGAGTTCGCACCACAGCCATTCGACCGCGGGCCGCCCTCCGGGGACGGCGAACGTGACCGGGAGCACCGTGCCGTCGTCGGTGTCCGGGTCCAGCCACGCGGCGCCGGGCAGCGGATGCGGTCTGCGGCGCAGGTACAGGGCGGCGGGGTCGCCGACCGGCTCGCGCCGCACCACGACCGGCAACCGGCCGCCGGGCCGCTCGGCCCACCACCCGGCGTCGCTGTGCAGGGTCACCACCCGGTCGGGGGTCTCGCCGCCGCCGAGGAGGACGGCGTCGACCAGGACGGCGGGATCGGCGCCGCCCGCCGTCTCCACGGTGAGGTCGTTGTCCCCGACCCGCAGGGCCGCCGCGACGTCGTGCCGCCGCACGCGCGGCACCGCGTGTTCGGCGTACGGGTCGAATCCGCCCTGCCGGCCCACCACGTGCCCGTTGACCCGCAGGACGCAGGTCCCCCGGGCGGCCACCTGGACGATCGCCCGTACGGGGAGCGCGGTCAGCGTCAGGGTCGTACCGACGGTGGCCCGTCCGCCGTCCGCGCGGGGGCCGGGCGCGAGGACCCACTCCGGCCGACGGTAGCGGTCCGGGTCGCGTACGAGCGCCACGTGGGCGCGCAGGTCGACGTCCTGATCGGGCGTCAGGTCGAGTTCGAGAAGGTGCCGGCCCGCGTCCGCCCGTACCGGCCCCAGGGCCAGATGGCCGCCGTCCTCCAGGGTGACGGGCGTACCGGCGAGGCGCGCTGTCTTCGCCGCCGCGGCGCCGACCGCGAGGTGGCCGTCGAAGGCTTCGCCGAGGAGGAGTTCGACGCGGACGCGGACGCGGGTCCCGGCGGGCGTCGGACCGAGGTGGACGAACTCCTCCGGGACGTGCCCCTTCGGCCCCAGGACGGCGCGGTGGACGGGGTCCTTGTGGATGCCCCGGCTGTCGGACCACACGAGGGGCGCGGGACCGGCGCCGCCGGCTCCGAGCACGGTCGCGCGCGGCCCGAACGTCGCGTGGACGGTCCCCACCGCCGGGTCGCCGATGCGGTGGGTCAGCGCCCATCCGTCGCGTACGCCGTCCTCGCCCGGGCCTTCCACCCGGTGCCGGAACGCGCGGCGTTCGGTCCCGGCAGGTCCTGCCGGTCCGGCGGGCGGGCCGGTCGCGGGCCGTGCGAAGTCGCCCCAGGTGTCGTCCAGGGTCGGGACCAGCGCGACGTCCCACTCGGCGTCGGCGGGGATCTCGACGGTCGGACCGGGCCCGGGCGGCCCGACCGGGGGCGGCCCGCTCCCCGTCTCCTCCGGGGTCCGCGCGGGAAAGACCAGCAGGGCCGCGGGTCCGGTGTCGAAGGGCACGTCGACGTCGACGGCCCGGGCGTCGTCGGCGGCGGCCCTGACCGGCAGTGTGCGGGGCTCACCGCCGAAGGGGTCGAGCAGCACGGCCGGACCGTCGACGTCCCGTACGCGTACCCGCGCGACGCGCTCGTAGCCGGCGGGGTCGAAGTCGTAGCGGGCGTCGAGCCAGCCCAGTGCGGCGCCGCGCTCGTCGGGGGCCGCCACGGCCGCCCGGGTCGCGCGGGGCGCGGCGGCGGTCAGGAACACCACCGTGGCGTCGTCCACCCGGCGCGCCAGCGCGGGCACCGACGCGCGGACGACCGGGACCGGCTCGCCCAGCGACGCGGCCAGGGCATCCGTCGTGGGGACGAAGACGGCCCGGCCGTCGTCGAAGCACGCGCGCACCCCGTCCAGGAGGGCGTCCCCGTCCGGGCCGAGGACGAGTTCGGGGACGGCGCCGAGCGCGATCACGTTTCCGCCGGCCGAGGCGAACGCGACGAGTCGCCTCGCGGTGTCCCCCTCCAGGACCGAGCAGGCGGGCAGCACGACCGTCGCGTACGCCTCTTCCGCCACGCACAGCCGTGTGCCGCCGCCCGTTCCTGTCCCCTGCTCCCCTTGTCCCCCCTGTTCCCCGGCACGTACCCGGGCGCGGGCCAGGGACGCGTCGTCGATCACGTCGGCGTCGAGACCGAGCCGGTCGAACACGCCGGGCCGGGTCCTGAACCAGGACATGTCCCCGACGAGTTCGAGGTACGTCGCCTGGGCGCGCGCCCCCTCGGCGCGGACGCCGTCGAGGGCCGCGCCCGCCTGCGCCGTGGTGGTGGGCAGCAGGATCGCGGTGTCGCAGAGGTGACGGCCGAGGCTGAGGACCGCGCAGAGCCGGGTCACGGCGTCGGCGAAGACCCGGTGGTGACGCCAGTAGGGCTGGCGCCAGTCCGTGCCGGGCGGGGCCCACTCCCACCAGCCGCCCTTGGTCGTGTAGTAGACGGCGTGCGGGTTGTAGAGGGTCGCCCCGGCGCGCAGCCACGGCAGGAGCCAGTCGAACGTCTCCTCCAGCGTGCCGCCCCAGCCGGTGGAGTGGAAGGCCTCGATCCAAGTGCGGGGCCGGCCGTACAGATGGGCCAGTGAGGAGTGGATGCGGGCGTCGCCGTGGTGGTCGGAGCCGGGCGCGGAGAACCACCGGTGCGTACGGGCGTAGTCGGCGTACAGCTCCACGCCGGCGATGGGGTGTCCGGCGCGGGCCGGATCCTGCTGGTCGCAGCCGACGGTCAGCCCGTGGCGCTCGTGCCAGGCGGCGAGGGGCCGGAAGAAGGCCTCTTCGGCGAGTTCGGCGCGGGTCACGTGGAAGTCGCGCCGGACGCGCTGGGCGTCCGGGTCCGGGCTGTCGCCGTACAGGGCGCCGAGGCGGGGCAGGAGATCGTACCCGCGCAGCCGCAGGAAGGCGTCGGCGAACCCGGCCGACCAGGTGGGCAGGGCCGGCAGTTCGTCCTGGAACGAACCGACGACGACGGTCCCGAGCCGCTCGCCGAGGCGCCGCTCGAACGCGCCGTGCACCCGGTCCAGCAGGGCCGTACAGGCGTCGGCACCGAGGTAGTCGAAGCCGTGGGTCACCTGGTGATGGAGCGTCAGGCGCCACCGTCCGGGGCCCGGCGCCCGGACGACCGGGCCGTCGGACCGGTCGTCCACGGTGAGCGGGACGGCCGGTCCGGAGGGCCGGTCGTCCTGGTCGAGCGGTTCCGCGCAGGCCGCGAGGGGCCCCGTGTGCGCGGGGCAGCGCAGCTCGCCGCCCCCGTCCCCGCCCCCGCCCCCGCCCCCGCCCCCGTCGCCGTCGACCACGGCGCGGACGCGTGCGAGCCGGCGGCCGGCGTAGGCGGGATGCTGGTCGACGAGGCGGGCCTGGAGATCGGCTCCGGAGAATCCGAGCTGGTCGTAGAACCAGAGACTCACGCCGCGGGCGCGCGCGTCGTCGCAGACGCCTTCGAGCAGGTCCCACCACGCGTCGGACTGGAACGGCGGATCGTCGGCGTCGGACCCGAACAGCGGCCCCGACGGCGCCAGGTTGAGCAGGACCAGGTTGTAGACACCGCCTTCCGCGAAGCGGTCGAGCTGGGCCCGCAGGCGCGCGCGGTCGAGCCGCTCCCCGCTCCACCACCAGATGGCGGTCGGCGAGAACGCGCGCGGCGGTACGTCCAGGATCGCCGTGATACGGGGCGGCAGCTGTGTCACGCGGCTCCCCTCAGCCCTTGAGGCCACCGGCGAAACCCTTGATCACAAAGCGCTGGAGGAGCACGAAGACCAGCAGGACGGGCAGGGCCGCCAGGACGAGTCCGGCGAAGACGAGACCGTAGTCGGAGACGTACTGGCCGACGAACGAGAACACCCCGACCGGGACGGTCTCGCGCCCCGATCCGCCGAGGTACAGCAGCGGGGTGAAGAAGTCGTTCCAGATGAAGACCGCGTTCAGGATGATCACGGTGCCGGTGATCGGCCGCAGCAGCGGGAAGACGATCCGGGTGAACGCCTGGCGGTGGTCGCAGCCGTCGATGAGCGCCGCCTGCGCGTAGTCGGGGGGCAGCGCACGGATGAAGCCGGTGTAGAGGAACACGGTGAACGGCAGCTGGATGCCCGTGTAGAAGAGCACCATCCCCTGGTACGTACCGAGCCAGCCGAGGCTGTCGACCAGTTTGTACAGCGGGATCATCCCGAGCTGGAAGGGCAGCACGACACCCAGCAGGAACAGGACGTACAGCCCGTAGCCGAGCCCGCGGGCGGTGCGCGCGAGGTAGTAGGCGCCCGTGGAGCCGAGGACGACGAGCAGCAGCAGGCTGACGGCGGTGATGACCGTGCTGTTGAGCAGGGCGGGGCCGAGGGAGGCGGAGGACCAGGCCGCGCCGAAGTTGGTCACGGTGGGCGGGGAGGGCAGGGCCAGGGGCGCGTCGGCGATCTGGCGCGGATCCTTGAGGGCCAGGGTGACCAGGGCGTACACCGGGAAGAGGAAGACGACCGCGGCGGCGATCATGACGAGTTCGAGGCCGTAGCGCCCGTACCCCGCCCTGGCCCCCGGTGCCGACCCCGGCTTCCGCTTCGGCTCCGGGTTCCCGAGGACCGGTCGTGTGGTGGTGCCGGTGCCGCTCACGCGGTGACCTCCCGGGCGCGCAGGGAGCGGAGCTGGACCAGCGAGACAGCCGCGACGAACAGGGCGAGGACGAGGGCGATGGCGGTGCTGTAGCCGAATTCACCGAACACGAAGGCCTCCTTGTACAGCACCGTCGACAGCGTCTCGCTGGAGGTGCCGGGTCCGCCGTTGGTGGCGGCGTAGACCTGGTCGAAGAGTTTGAGGCCGCCGATGGTCGACAGCATGAGGTTGATGGTCAGGGCCGGGGCCAGGAGCGGCCAGGTGACGTAGCGGAAGCGCTGCCACGTACTGGCGCCGTCGATTCTGGCCGCCTCGTGGAGGTCGGCGGGGACGCCCTGGAGGCCGGCGAGGAAGACGACCATCGAGTACCCGGCGTACTGCCATACGACCATGGCGGCGATGGACCACAGGGCGAGCGAGGGGTTGCCGAGCCAGTCCTGCCGCAGAGCGCCGAGGCCGACGGCGCCGAGGATGCCGTTGAGGCCGGCGGCGGGGTCGGGGTTGTAGACGTACTTCCAGAGGAACGCGACCATGACGGGGCTGACCACGGCGGGGGCGAAGAAGATCACCCGGAGCAGCGCCCTGGACCTGATGCCGCTGTGGACGCCGAGCGCGAGCAGCAGGCCGATGGCGTTCTGCACGACGACCACGGCGACGGTCAGCAGGAGGGTGTTGCTGACGGATTCCAGAGCGCGGTCGTCGTGGAGCAGCGTACGGAAGTTGTCGAGGCCCACGAAGGTGAAGCCGCCGATGCCGGACCAGTCGGTGAACGCGTAGACGGCTCCCGCGACGCTCGGGTAGAGGACGACGACGGCGTACACGGCGAGCGCGGGGACGACGAAGGACCACGGCGGGACGGTGGGATCGCGGCGGCGCGGGGTGCGGGGGGCCCGGCGGGTGGCGGTGACCGTGCCGGACGGGTGTGTCCCGGTCCCGGCGGACGGGCCGGCCCCGCTTCCGGCGGAGGGGCCTGTCCCGGCGGACGGGCCGGTGCTGGGCGGCGAGTTCATGACGTCTTCCCGTAAGCCTTGTCCATCTGTCCCAGCGCGCCGTCGACATCCGTCTTGCCCGCGAGCAGGTCCTGCACGGCGGCGAAGTGGGCGGGCTGTACCTCGGCGTTGGGCCAGCGCTGATCCATGAAGGGAACGGCGCGGCCGCCGTCGATGATGGGCAGGAAGTCGGTGAGGAGGGGATCGAGCCGGGTGGACGCGTCGCGGGTGAACGGGATCGCGGAGACGGCCGACGCCCAGCGGTTGATGTTCTCCTGCCGGCCGAGGAAATCGATGAACGCCTTGGCCCTGGCCGGGTGCTTGGCGTGGGTGGCGACGCCGAGTCCGGCCACGACGCCTGCCGGGATCCACTGGCGCGCGGGGTCGTCACCGGCGGGGAAGGGAAACATCCCCAGCTCGCCGGGGGTCCTGGTGGCCTGGCGGTAGCTGGCGAGAACGGCGGCGACCTGGACGGCCATGGCCGCCTTTCCGGTGGTGACCAGCGAGGTCTGCTGCTCGAAGGTGGTCCCGTTGGGGTTGTCGTTGAAGAAGCCCCGGCGCTGCAGCTCCCGGTACTTGCCCAGGGCGTCGGCCCATCCCGAGCCCCGGAACCTCGCCCGCCCGGCGGCCATGTCGTCGTCGAAGCGGGCGTTCTTGGCGTAGACGGCCTCGGGGACCAGGGCGTAGCTGATCAGCTGGGTGACCCAGGGGGTCGCCGTACCCAGGGCGATGGGCACGATCCCCTTGGCCTTGAGCCGGTCGCAGACGTCGAGGAGTTCGCCCCAGGTCCTCGGCGGCTGGACGCAGGCCGTGGCGAACGCCCGTCTGTTGTAGACGGCGCCGATGACGCTGCTCCCGGCGGAGTAGAGGTAGGTCCTGCCCCCGCTGCGGTACGCGGCGTCGAAGCCGCGCGGGATCGACCGGGTCCAGGCCTGCGCGCTCAGGTCGGTGAGGAGCCCGGCCCGGGACAGCTCGGCCATCGACATCGCGCTGCCGCTGCCGGGATACAGGACGTGCAGGTCGGGGGCGTTGCCGCCGGCGAGTTGGGTGCGGACGACGGTCTGGACCTGGTCGGTGGGTGCGAAGGAGGTGGTGAAGCCTTCTTCGGGGTGGCTCCGGCGGTACACGGCGAGGAGTTCCTCGATGGGCTGCTGCTGGTCGGCGACACCGACGAGGCGCATCTTGCCGGAGTTGGCGGAGCAGGCCGTGAGGGCCGGGGGAAGCGCGAGGGTGGCGGCGGCTCCGGCACCGGTACGGAGGAAGCGCCGGCGGCCGACCGTGCCACGCCCCAGCGGCCCCGGCGGCCCGGCCGACCCCGGCGACCCGGCGGGCCCGGGCAGGTCCGGCAGGCCGGTCATGGGCGGGCCTCCCGCTCGTGGCCACCGGACGGCTGCCCGTGGCCGCCGGTCAGCGCGGGCTCCATCGGCCTGGGCCTGTGCGGGGCCGCTCGCAGCGGCTCGGTGTGCGCGGGCCCGCCCGCCGGGGCGTACGCGGCGGTGAAGCGGTAGACGCCCGAGGCGACGCGGTAGAGGGCGTGGTCGGGTCCGGTCGCGAGGAGCGTGAGGTGGGCGCCGTCCTCCGGCACCGCTCCCGACTCGCGGACCGAGCCGGGGTCGGTGGTGGGCACCCGCACCTCGGCGGTGGCGCCGGGTGGTACCCGTACGCGCAGGCCGAGCGTGCCGCCGTCACGTTGCCAGCGCACCGAGACGGTGCCACGCACCGACTCGTGGCGGGCGCTCGCGTGCGTGAGGCCGCCGGGGTTGGGCCGGACGCTCAGGTGCCGGTATCCGGTGGAGTCCGGGCGCTGGTCGAGGCCGGCGACGCCCTGGTAGAGCCAGGCGCCGATCGAGCCGAGCGCGTAGTGGTTGAAGGAGTTCATCGACGGCGCCCGGAAGCCCGCCCCGGGGGTCCATCCGTCCCAGCGCTCCCAGATCGTGGTGGCGCCGTGGCTCAGCGGGAAGAGCCACGAGGGCACTTCGGTGCGGCGCAGCAGCGCGTGCGCGAGGTCGGCCCGGCCGTGCGCGTCCAGGACGGGCGCGGCGAGGGCGACACCGAGGAAGCCGGTCCGCAGGGCGGGTCCGGCCTTCTCGATCAGTTCGGCGAGGCGGCGGGCGGCGGCGCCGGTACGGTCCGGTGGCAGCAGGCCGAAGGCGAGGGCGAGGAGGTAGCAGGTCTGGGTGTCGCCTTCGACGCGCAGGGCTGGTTCGCCGGTGGAGTGGTCCGTCGTGACGAAGCGTTCGACGAACACGGCACGGATCGAGGCGGCGAGCCGGCCGTACGCGCGCGCGGTGTCCCGGTCTCCCAGCACGTCGGCGGCCCGGGCGGTGAGGTGGGCGCTGTGGGCGAAGTAGGCGGTGGCGACGACCTCGCGCGGGGTCGGCGCGCCGGGGGCGAGCCAGTCGGAGAAGTGTGGGCCCACGCGCCGGCGCCAGACGAGGTCGGGGTTGTGACGGCGGATCAGGTCGACCCACGCGCGCATGCCGGGCAGTGCGCGGGAGAGGAAGCGCGGGTCGTCGTAGGTGCGGTACAGCTGCCAGGGGACGATCACCCCGGCGTCGCCCCAGCCGGGGGCTCCTTCGTCGGCGACCCCCGCGAGGCGCGGGGCGACGTTGGTGAAACCGCCGTCAGGGGTCCTGGCGTCGTCGACATCGCGCAGCCATTTGGTGAAGAACGCGGCGACATCGGCGTTGAGCGCGGCCGTGGGCAGGAAGACCTGTGCGTCGGCGAGCCAGCCGAGCCGCTCGTCGCGTTGCGGGCAGTCCGTGGGCACGCTGACGAAGTTGGAACGCTGGCCCCAGGCGACGCACGTGTGGAGCCGCCGGATGGCGGGGTCCGAGCAGTCGAACGTACCGGCCCATGGGGTGTCGCTGTGCAAGGCCACGGCGACGATGTCCAGCTCGCCGCGCACCTCCCGCTCGTGCTGCCCGTCCCGCTCGTGCTGCCCGTCCCGCTCGTCCCGGTCGCCCGGCTCAGGGAGTCCGCTGATCTCCGCGTACCGGAACCCGTGGTAGGTGAAGCGCGGCTCGAACTCGGCGTGTGCGCGGCCGTCACCGATCAGCACGTCGGTCGCGGCGGCGGTGCGCAGATTGGCCGTGTACAGACGGCCGGACGCGTCCAGCGCCTCACCGTGCCGTACGACCACCCGGGCGCCGGAAGCGAGGCCGTCGACGCGGAGCCGTACCCGCCCGGCGAGGTTCTGCCCGAAGTCGACGAGACGGACGCCGTCGGGCCCGCGCGTGACGGAGCGCGGGCGCAGCTCGGCCATCGCCCGTACGGGTTCGTCGACGGACGCGACGAGCAGACGGTGGTCGGCGTCCGTGACCAGGGCCGGCGACCAGTCGGAGTCGTCGAAGCCGGGCAGGTCCCAGCCGTCCCGCGCGCACCGCAGGTCGTGGCATTCGCCCATGAGCAGGTCGGCGTGGCGGACCGTTCCGGTGCGGGTGCGCCAGGTGTCGTCGGTGACGACCGTGGTGGTGCGGCCGTCGTCGTGCGTGAGGTGGAGTTCGGCCAGGAATTGGGGTGCCGTGCCGTAGTGGGCCCCGGCCCTGCGGGGCTCGAAGCCGACGAAGCCGCTCCACCAGCCGTCGGCGACGGTCGCCGCGAGGACGTTCTCACCGTCGCGGATCAGGTCCGTCACGTCGTACGTCTGGTACTGGACGCGGTGACGGTAGTCGGTCCAGCCGGGCGCGAGTTCCGCGTCGCCGACCCGGACGCCGTTGAGGCGTACCTCGTACAGGCCGCGCGCGCTCACGCGGAGGCGGGCACGCGAGGCGGCGCGGGTGGTGGTGAAGGCGCGGCGCAGGAGGGGGCAGGGGGCGAGCCCGTGGCCGTCGAGGGCACGCTCGCCGTCGGTCGGCGCGTCCACGACATCGACCGGGCGCGGGTCGTGGGTGATCCACGAGGCCGTCCAGGCGTCGGGGTCGTACACCGCCGTCTCGAACCAGGACGTGGCTGACGCCCCCTCGGCGGGCGCCGTGGGAGCGGCCGGCCCGGCCGGCCAGATGTCGACCCGCCAGTGGTAGCGCGTACGGGCCGTCAGCGCGGGTCCGGCGTAGACGGTGCCGATCGCGGCGGGGTCCTCGACCCGGCCGGTGTCCCAGAGGGGCTGCCCGCCCGCGTCGAGGTCCCCGGGGCGTTCGGCGACCCTTACCCGGTAGGCGGCGGGGTCGTCGCCACGGCGGTCGGAGGCCAGGCGCCAGGAGAGCAGGGGCGCGGGCTCGTCGATGCCCAGGGGCGCGGTGCGATGGTCGCAGCGCAGGGCGTACGGCCGCAGGGTGGGAGCCTCGGGACGCTGTGCCGCCGTTCCTTCGGCGGAGCGGGGAGCGGGCACGGGCACGTCCTTCCGTCACGGGCGTTGACGAGGTGTCAATTTTCTACTTATACCCGGAGCAAACACATCATCCGGACACCTGTGGCACGTGTTGAGCCGTCGGCGAAGCGTTTGTCCCGGACCTTTCCTGGGCGGCGTACGCTCACGGCGGGCGCGGCCTTCCCCGGCGTGCATACGCGCGGGTTGCGGGGGCAACCGCCCAGTCGCGCGAACGCCGCGACCCGCTCCGCCGCTCCCGAAGGAATGACGCCATGTCGATCCCCGCCCCGCCGTCCGCGCACGACGCGACGGCGACGCGCGCACAGTCGGCGCACCCTGGCGGCCGGTGTCCGGCCGAGGCCCCCGCCGCTCCCCCGCTCCTCCGGGTGCCCGCGGACCCGGGGCCCCTGACCGGCGGGGAACGGATACGGCGGATACGGCGTCGCCTGGAGCGGCTCATCGGGATCGCGGCGACCGAGGGGAACGCCCTGCTCCCGCTGCGCAACGGGGACGAGATCTTCTCGGCCATGCTGGACGGCATCCGCTCGGCGCGGCACACCGTGGACATGATGACGTTCGTGTACTGGCGCGGCGACATCGCCCGGCGGTTCGCCCAGGCCCTGGCCGAACGGGCCCGCGCCGGGATCCGCGTACGCCTGCTCCTGGACGGATTCGGCAGCCGGCTGATCGAGAAGGACCAGCTGCGGACCATGGAGGAGGCCGGGGTCGAGGTGGCGTGGTTCCGCAGACCGCTCTACCTCTCGCCGTTCAAACAGAACCACCGATGCCACCGGAAGGTCCTCGTCGTCGACGAGGAGGCGGCCTTCACCGGGGGTGTGGGTATCGCCGAGGAGTGGTGCGGCGACGCGCGCAACGAGAACGAGTGGCGCGACACCCATGTGCGGGTGAGCGGACCGGCGGTGGACGGTATCGCCGCCGCCTTCGCACAGAACTGGGCCGAGTGCCACAAGGACCTGTTCGACGAGCGCGACCGGTTCATCGAGCACAGCCCGCAAGGGGACGCGATCGTCCAGGTGGTACGCGGCTCGGCCAGTATCGGCTGGCAGGACATGCAGACGCTGCTACGGGTGGTGCTGGAATCGGCCCAGGACCGCGTCCGTCTGACCACCGCCTATTTCGCGCCCGACACGTATTTCATCGAGCTGCTGTGCGCGACCGCACGGCGCGGGGTACGGGTGGAGATCCTGCTGCCGGGGCCGTACACCGACAAGCGGGTGTGCCAACTGGCCGGCCAGAACTATTACGAGGACCTGCTCGACAGCGGGGTCCGGATCTTCCACTACCAGCCGACGATGATGCACGCGAAAGTCATCACGGTCGACGAGGTCGCCTCGCTGATCGGCTCGACGAACTTCAACCGCCGCTCCCTCGACCACGACGAAGAGGTCATGCTCGCCGTCCTGGACGAGAAGTTCACCGCCACCCTGGACGGCCACTTCGAGGACGACCTCACCGTGAGCGAGGAGATCGAACCGGGCCGCTGGAAACGCCGCTCCACCGTCCAGCGCGTCCGAGAGGCCTCCGTGACCCCGATCCGCCGCTTCCTCTGACGGCCATATCCACCCGGTCCTGACCTCTCATGCCTGGTGGACGGCCCCTTTCCCGGACCAAGCAGGGCTTGGTCAGGTCCGGGAAGGGGCCGGTTCGAACCAGGTGGGCGTGTCGGTGAGTGCCTGCTTGATCCGGAAGAGCGCGAATTCCTCCAGCTTCGGCAGCGCGTCCGGGGAGAACCAGCCCACCTCCAGGGACTCCTCGTCGTTGACGCGCGCCTCCCCGCCGACCGCGCGGCAGCGGATGGTGGTGTCCAGGTACTGGCAGTGGTCGCCGTTCGGGTAGGTGACCGGCTTCAGCGCCTGGACGAGCACGATCCGCTCCGCCACACAGTGCACTCCGGTCTCCTCGTACACCTCGCGCACCGCGGTCGTCGCGGGCTGCTCACCCGGCTCCGGGATCCCGCCGATGACCGACCAGCCGCCGGTGTCGGCACGGCGCCCGAGCAGGACGCGTCCGTCGTCGTCGAAGACAATCGCGCTGACGCCCGGCAGCAGCAGGAGCTGGTGTCCGGCGGTGGCCCGGATCTCGCGGATGAAGTCAGGGGTTCCCATGTGCCGACCCTAACCGGCGGTGCCGGCCCCAACCGGCCGTGCCGGTCCTAACCGGCGGCCGCCTGCCGCCGGTTGCGAACGGACCGGACGGTCACCCAGCCGAGTCCGGCCACCGCGACGGCGGCCAGCAGGCCCTCGGGGAGGGTGCCGAGCCGGGTGGCGGGGGTCAGCGAGGAGCGCAGCGGCACCTTGCCGACGAGCGCGTCGGGCGTGAACATCCTGGTCTGCTGGACGATCTTCCCGTCCGGCATGATGATCGCGCTGACCCCGCTGGTGACCGGGACGACGACGGTCCGGCTGTGCTCGACGGCGCGTACCCGCGACATCGCCAGTTGCTGGTAGGTCATCTCGCTGCGGTCGAAGGTCGCGTTGTTGCTGGGTACGGAGATCAGCTGGGCGCCGTGCGTGACGGTGTCCCGTACGGCCCAGTCGAAGGCCGCCTCGTAGCAGGTGGCGAGCCCGACCTTGGTCCCCGCCATGTCGAAGACGCCCGGCTTGGTGCCGCGTCCGAAGTCACGGCTCACCATGTCCGCGTACCCGGGGCTGATCAGCTTCACCACGGAACGCAGCGGGAGGTACTCGCCGAAGGGCTGGATCTGGCGCTTGTCGTACGTGGCGGTCGGGCCGCGCTTCGGGTCCCACAGGATCTGGGTGTTGCGCAGCGGTCCCGTGTCGGGGGTGATGACGGCGCCCACGGAGATCGGTACCCCGATCGCCCGGGCGGCCTCGTCGATCAGGAGCCGCGCGTCGCCGTTGCGGTAGGGGTCGATGTCGGAGGAGTTCTCCGGCCACAGCACGAAGTCGGGCTGGGGTACCTTCCCGGCCTTCACATCGGCGGCCAGCTGGAGAGTCCTGCGGACGTGGTTGTCGAGGACCGCGCGACGCTGGGCGTTGAATTCGAGACCCGCCTGCGGCACGTTGCCCTGGACGGCGGCGACGGTCGCGGTGCCGTCCTCGGCCGCATCGCTCACGAGGGGCAGGGCGGCGAGCGCCGCGGCGACGGGGAGGAAGACGGCGAGCGCCGCGGCGGCCGCGGCCCGGCGGGGCAGTGTGCCGGTCCGCCGGTACGCGAGGGCCTGGCGCCAGGCCTCGTACAGTCCGAAGCCGCAGAGGACGACGCCGAAGCCGAGCACCGGTGTGCCGCCGACCGCCGCGAGCGGCAGGAAGACGCCGTCCGCCTGCCCGAAGGCGATCTTGCCCCACGGGAAACCGCCGAACGGCACGCGGGCGCGGACCGCCTCGCCGAGGATCCAGACCGCGGCGGCCCATACCGGCCACAGCGGCAGTCGTGTCACGGCCGCGATCCCCGCGCAGGTCAGGGCGATGAAGAGCGCCTCGATCGCGACCAGGGCGAGCCAGGGCCCGGGACCGACCTCCGCGCCCGTCCAGACCAGGAGCGGCAGCAGAAAGCCCAGCCCGGCGAGGTAGCCGAGGCCGAGACCCGCGCGGGCCCTGCGCCCGTACAGGCTCCAGGCGAGGAGGGCGAAGCCGGGCAGGGCCAGCCACCAGAGGGTGCGGGGCGGGAAGCTCGCGTAGAGCAGGAGTCCGGACAGCGCCGCTGCGCCGGGCCTGGCCAGCCGGCGCAGCGGGTGCGGCCCGCCCGGGGTGGGGGCGGGCGGCGGGCTCTGAACGGGGGTGATGGTGGCGCTCACCTGGCGGAGTCTACGGTGGGCCGCTGTGCGTCCGGGCGCATGGCCCGTGGACGCCCCGCCCCGCCCCGGGTCCTCCGCCGCGCCCCGCCACGGACCTGGCCTCCCGGTAGCGCGCCGCGGTGACGGATGGCGACTCCGCTGGTGACCTCGCGACGGGTTCCGGGTCGGGAAGCGCTTGGGGTCGCGGTCGGCGTCGGCGTGCTTGACGGGCGGTGGCCTGTGTCGCGGTGGTGCGCGTGGCTGCGGGCCGCGGTGAGGGACACCGACGAAACGGTGTTCTTGGCAACGACGAAACGGTCGTCATCGTGATCACGATGACGGCCGTCTTGCTTTGCTCTGGGCAGGCGGCGCCGGTCTTGAGGCAGAGGGCAGCGCCGGGACATGGGAATGGGACCGCTGGCGGGGTGGTGCCGCCGGCGGTCCCGATCTTGGTCTGTGTGTGACTGTTCCCCTACGTCTGGCTGTCCGGGCCGTTCAGGCTGTGGGGATGTAGCCGGTGGGGGTCCAGGTCCCGAGGGGTTTGGTCGGCCGGCGGCGGGTGGGCCGGCGGCGTGGGCGGTCGCCGTTCAGGGCGATGGCGTCGGCCCAGCTCCGTAGTCTCCGCTTGTTGGCGTGTGCGAGCTGGAAGGCCAGCAGGATCGTCTGAGCGGCGATGCCTCGGATACGGCGGGTGCCGCCGGGCCAGGAGCGCAGCTACGACGTCGAGATCGAGGCGCCGGCCTTTGGGCAGCGGTGAAGGGTCGACCTCTTTGAGGATGGCTTTGAAGAGGCGGCGCACGACGGCGTAGAAGGCTTCGAAGCCGCGGTCGTTGTCCGGGTAGCGGCGGACGCCCAGCTCCTCGCGCATGGTGTCGCTCAGTGCGAAGGCCAGCAGGTCGGCGACGTGGGTCAGGACGACGGTGCCGCGGTTGTGGTCGGAGGCCAGGAACATGCCGGCCAGCAGGCCACGCACGCTGATGTTTCGCTTGCGGCCCGTCCACTTCTTGACCAGGGCCTCTACATCCTCGACGAGGCCGGAGCCGTCGAGATCGACGAGGACCGCCCGTACCTCCTCGTCTCCGACGCTGTGACGGCGAGAACGGAGCTTGGCGATTCGTGCGTGGCGTTGGAGGCTGCTCGTCATCACAGCTCCCGCAGAGCAGCGGCCGCTTCGTCAGCGGTGCGATTGCGGACGTAGGGCAGGATCCGGTCGATGGAGCGCAGTGTGGTCAGGCCGGCGGCGGCCATCAGGGTCGGCAGGTGCATCCGGGCCTCAATGGCATCGACGAGCCAGGTGGCGCGGGCACGTCCCAACACCAGTGGTGGGGTGCCGGGGCTGAACTTCGCGCGGGCCAGGAAATGCGTGACCGTGTTGGCGCCCCGCGTGTGGCTGTACGGGCGGAAGAGGTAGCGGGCCGAGCCCGGCACGGACGACAAGGAGGCAGCCTCGATGAGAACGGGCGCCCAGGAGCAGCGGCACAGCATGAGCCGGGCGCGCCGACCTCGTACGGCGACAAATGGCAGGCGGGATCAGCAACGATGGTCGGTGGGAACGGTCTTCCACCTTGATCACGGGGCATCGAGAAATCCATGATCTTAGAAGCTGCGCCTGTCCCGATCCGGGGGTACAACCGAGCTGGCAGATCGTCGCGAACCGGGCGTCCCGCGAACGTCGAAGCCTTGTCTATCGACCGGAGTGACAAACCGGTCGGAGAGGCGGCTTCCTGCTGTGCTTGTGGGTGGGACATGCTGGGTCTCGGCGCCCGCCTAGAGTCGGGCACATGAGACTGAGCACCATGATCCTTTCCGTTCGCCGGTGGCGCGACGGCGGCCGTGACCAGTGGGTACGGGCAGAGAGACTCGGATTCCATGCCGCGTACACATATGACCACCTGTCCTGGCGTAGCCTGCGAGACCGTACTTGGTTCGGGGCGATACCGACCCTGACCGCCGCCGCCGGCGTTACCGAGCGGCTGCGGCTCGGCACGATGGTGACCTCGCCCAATTTTAGGCACCCCGTGACCCTCGCCAAGGAGCTGATCTCGCTCGACGACATCTCCGGCGGGCGGATCACGCTCGGCATTGGTGCGGGCGCGGCAGGATTCGACGCGACCGTGCTCGGGCAAGAAGTGTGGCCGCCGAAGGAACGGGCGGACCGTTTCGCCGAGTTCGTTCCCCTGCTCGACCGGCTTTTGACGGAGGATGTCGTCAGCTACGACGGCACCTTCTATTCCGCCTTCGAGGCGCGCGGCATCCCCGGATGCGTGCAGCGCCCGCGCATCCCTTTCGCGGTCGCTGCGACGGGACCGAAGGCGCTGCGCGTAGCCGCCCGTCACGGCCAGGCGTGGGTGACGACCGGCGACATGAGGCTCTGGCAGAACGGCGGCACGCCCGAGCAGTCGCTGATCGCGATCCGCGACCAGTTGGCGCGGCTCGGCGACACGTGCGCGGCGGAAGGACGGGACGTGGCGGACCTTGACCGGATCCTGGTCACCGGATTCACCCCGGACCGCCCGCTGGATTCCCTTGACGCGTTCGTGGAATTCGCGGGCCAGTACAAGGCCCTCGGTTTCACGGAGATCGTGCTCCACGCGCCGGTGCCGGACTCGATGTTCGAGGCCTCGGAGGAGGTCTTCGAGCGGATCGCGACCGAAGGGCTGGCCCAGCTGACGGGCATACGGTAGCCGGGAATCGGCGAAGGGGATCGGCAGACGCCGGGCCCGGGGGAGAGCGGTGGACGGGGAGGCCGGGCCTGCAGATGGGGCCCGGCCTTCACCGTGTCCGGAACTGGCCTTCGCGGGCGTGGCACGAACTGGATGTCCAGGTGTGGCCATCCGCGCAGCGCGCAAGGTCGGCCGGGCGGACCACCCGTGACGGTGCGGCCCCATCCGGCCTGGCCGCTTCGTGCAGTGGGGTAGGTAGTGACAGAGGCCGGGGTGCGGGCCAGTATTTCTCACGAACGCACACCACGGCGGCCGGCTTCCCCAATAGCCGACTTTCGCCGGATCCCCAGAAGGAACCTCATGAAGAATTCGCAGCCCGTCATAGTTCGCGCGTTTATCGCCACTGCCGCTGCCGCTGTCGCTGTCGCCGCTGTGGCGGTTCCCGGCACGGTTGCCCTCGCTGACTCCGTCCGCGTCGGCGTAGTCTCGCAGACCGTCGTCGCCGATGCTCCTGTTGCCCAGCCGAGCCCCATGGTGGCCTCCCCGGAGCCCGGCTTCGGCTGGGGCTGACCGGCCTCGCCACTGAGCGAAGACCACCCATGTACGCAGTCGTCGCCGTTATCAAAGCAGGCAGTGACCTGCGGAGAATGCCCGTCGACACCTCCTCGTTGACCGATGCGTTCTGGGCGCACGCGCAGGAGAGCGACGGCCTCGAACACGTCAGGGTCGCCCACGCCGTCGACGGGGTGTCCGTAGCCCTTTTCATGACCGCCCGTGACAGGACCGAGGCGGCGGCGACTGCGCTCGTCCTCTGCTGGCGCCTGGTGGTGGCCGTGCCGTCATTCGCGGGTTGGTACGTCGAATCCTGTCTTGTGCACGGCGCCCGGCGATAACACCTGAAAGCGGATGTGGAATTGCGTTGTCTTCTGATGTGTGCGTTGCCGTATTGCAATCGCCCGGAGGGAAAATGAGTATCTCCCTGAGTCTGCCAGAAACCCTGTCCGTCGACGTCCTGGAGCCGGAAGGGGACAACACGCCGACGGTCTCCCTGCCGCTCCGGTCGCTGCGTTTCGGTGACTCCCCGCGGGGAGGAGCTCTCAACGAGGCGCACTGCCGCATGCTGGCCGCCGCCGGCGACAGTCTGCCCCCGATCGTCGTGGACGGCCGCACCATGCGGGTCGTGGACGGCAACCACCGGGTACGGGCCGCCCTGCTCTGCGGCCGGACGGAAATCACTGCCAGGCTGTTCGAGGGCGCGTCGGACGAGGCGTTCGTGCTCGCCGTCCGGCTGAACACCATGCACGGCCGTGGACTGCTGCTCTCGCACGCCGACCGCACCGCCGCAGCCGCCCGCCTCGTCACGTCCCACGCCCACTGGTCGAACCGCGTGGTCGCCTCCGTGACCGGCTTGTCGGCAGGAACGATTGGGCGGATCAGGGGACAGTTCACGGCGGAGTCCGGCGCGGCCGGGGTGCGGGTCGGCAAGGACGGCCGCACGCGGCCCGTCGACGGCTCCAGCAGCCGGATGAAGGTGTACGAGCTGCTGATGAGCGACCCGTCCGCGTCCATTCGCGACATCGCACAGCGGGTCGGGGTGTCCCCTTCGACCGTGCACGACGTACGCAAGCGTGTCCTGGCGGGTGAGGAACCGGTGTCCCGGCGCCGCCGGGTGCAGGCGGAGGCGGGCGTCGAGCTGGACCGAACGGTCCCGCCGCGACCGTACCCCGAACCGGAACGGGAGTCGCCGGCCGACCCCGCCGCGATCATCGCGGCCCTGACCAAGGATCCGTCGCTGCGGTACAACAACATCGGCCGGCGGCTGATCCGCTGGCTCGACGGATGCCGACGCGGAGTGGCCGAGTGCCCCGAGATCGCCGAGCGGATCCCCTCCCACAACATCGACCCGGTGGCGGCCCTCGCCCGCGAGTACGCCTACGCCTGGCTCGACTTCGCCACCGCGCTGGAAGAGCGCAACCGCGTGGCCTGCTGATCCCGCGCCCGCACGCGCAAGCGGCGGAAGCCGTCCACCAACCCCGCGGTCGGTCCGATTGGGAGGCCGCTGGGGTGTAGCCCCGGAAGGGTATTCATGGGTGACATGACCGAGGTATTCGCCGAAATAGAGAACATCAGGGCGACCCTTCCCGAGCGAGAGTTCCTGACGGACGAGAGGGAGCTCAAGGAGCTTTCCCGCAAGCTCGGCAGCAGCCGGGTTCTGCGCAACCTGCCGGCGGGCGAGGCATTTCTCGACGACCTCGATGTATTCGTGCCGGGGAAGCGTCTCGAAGAGACGAAGGCGCACATCAACAACCAGCGTGACAACACCATCTTCTCGCTGTTCAACGCCTCGTACTTCCCGAAGTTGAACCTCGACTGTCTCACGTACGAAACGCTGCCGACGGACCCGTACCTGGCCGAGCGTTACGCGAGCAACACCATGCCCGTGAACATCACGGGCAAGACCACGGGATTCGACTCCCGGGTCGTCGTGGCACTCTTCCCGGAGAACCACATCGACGGCATCCAGCAGTCGGACGACCTCATCTTCTACTTCATCGACAAGTTCCTGGAGCGGCACAACCGGACCACCCGCCTCCTCATCGACGAGGTGATGGAGCCGGGTAGTTTCCCGCTGATCCAGGGAGCTTCCGACCAGAAGGTCGAGCAGGCCTCGTCCTGGTGGGTCCGGCTGCACGAATACCACCACCGCCAGGGCGACATGCCGATCCCGGACTACCTGTCGGCGAAGAAGGTCAAGCCGCTGGCCGGCCTGGAGGAGCTGCGGGTCGACGTCTCCGGCATGCTCGTGTGCCTGAACGACATGAAACTGCCGCGCAATGAGGCGCAGGCCGCGTACGAGTTCATTCTCGCCGAGCGGCTGCTGCGTTACGCGGTCGAAGGCATCCCGCGTCCGAACTACGACGCGGTGGCCTCCCAATTGCTCTTCAACTACCTCGAGGGCAATGGCGGAATCGGTCTCGTCAATGGACGGATCCGGCTCGACCCCAAGCTGCCGGACGTGCTGCGCGAGTTCCTCTCGGAGATCGAGAGCATCGAATCCGGAATCCACACGGATTCCGTGGACATCGTGAAGCAGCGGCTGCTCGACTTCACCAACAAGTACACCGACTACGACGCCGAGTCGCGCGATTACCGGCACATTCCCTATTTCGCCGAGGTCAAAAGCCGTCTAGGCGTATGAGACCGGCGCCGGGCCCGGGTGTTCGACCGTGCAGCGCAGTCGATCACGCGGGCCGAGTATCGCGGGCATCATCGGGAACCACACCGTGCGAACGAGCGGACTGAGAGGAGTAGTTGTGAGAAGTAAAGGCATGGCCCATGAGGTCGAGAGCCTGGTGGGAACGACCCCGGAATACCCCTATGATCTCCTGGGCGTAGGTTTGGGGCCTTCCAATCTGGCGCTCGCCGTCTGTGCGCGGGAGCAGAATCTGCCCCTCTCGTGTCTGTTCGTCGAGAGCCGGGAGGGCGTCGTCTGGCACCCCGGCATGCTCATCGACGGCGCGCGGATGCAGATCTCGTTCCTCAAGGACCTGGTGTCGCTGCGGAACCCGTCGAGCCCGTACTCGTTCCTGCAGTACACCAAGGCCAAGGGCCGCCTGGAGCGGTTCGTCAACCTCAGCGAGTTCCGGCCCACCCGGATCGAGTACAACGACTACCTGCAGTGGGTCGCCGAGGACTTCACCGACCAGGTCAGCTTCGGCACGCGGGTGAAGAAGGTGACCCCCGTGACGACGGGCGGAAGCACCCCTTCCGTCTTCCGCGTCGAGACCGAGGACGTCGCCACGGGCCTGAGCGCGACGTACTACGCCAGGAACGTGGTGCACGCGGGCGGTGGCCGGCCCGGCCGCCCCGCCGGTGTCGTGGACGTACCGTCCGTCATCCACTCCAGCGAGTTCCTGACCCGCTTCCCGGAGCAGTTCAAGGACCCGGACGCGCCGTACCGCTTCGTGATCGCGGGCGGCGGCCAGAGCGCGGGCGAGATCGCGGAGTACATCCTCGGTCACTACGACCGGGCCGAGGTGCACCTCGTCGTCTCCGGCTACACCCTCCAGCCCACGGACAACAGCCCGTTCGTGAACGAGCAGTTCTTCTCCGGGGAGGCCGACGCCTTCTACCGGATGGCGGGGGACCAGCGGAAGGTCGTCACGGACCAGCTGCGGGACGCGAACTACGGCGTGGTCCGCGAGGACCTGCTCGACCGCCTCTACAACACCGACTACCTCGACGAGGTCAAGGGCCGCAGCCGGCTCCACATCCACTCCTTCTCCCGGCTCGGCGCAGTGGGCGAGGCCGGTGACGAGCTGGCCGCGACCGTCTCGCGACGGCTCGGGGAGCAGCAGGACGAGGAACTGCGCTGCGACGGCGTGGTGCTCGCGACCGGCTACGACCGTTCGCTCGACCCGGAGATCTTCGCGGACGTCCTTCCCCACCTGGTCGGGGAGGACGGCGGTGCCGGCATCTCGCTCACCCGCAGCTACCGCGCCCGTACGACCTCCGAACTGCGGGCAGGGCTCTACCTCCAGGGCTTCGGGGAGGCGCAGTTCGGCCTCGGCGACACGCTGCTCTCCCTGCTGCCGTTCCGGTCCAAGGAGATCGTGGACGACATCGCCGACCGGGTGCCGTCCGCCGCCGGCATCGGCGGCTGCCCGGTGTGGTCGCCGCCGGTGGCCATGACCGGCACGGCCGGTACACCCAGCGCGGTCGGTACGGCCGGCGCCCCCGCCGCCCATGCCGGCGTGTACCCCCCGAGCTGGTACCTGGAGCACGACCAGGAGAGGCTCTACGCGCTCATGGAGCGCTTCCGGTTCGCCACCCTGATCTCGGCACGCTCCGGCGACGAGCCGTTCGCCACGCACCTCCCGCTGATCCTCGACCGGTCCCGCGGTGCCAAGGGCGTCCTCTTCGGGCACCTGGACCGGGCGAACGAGCACGCCCGTCTCATCGACGGCCGTCCCATGCTCGCCGTCTTCCACGGCCCCAACGCCTATATGCCGCCGGACCTCTTCGAGAGCGATCCGCTGCCCACCTGGAACTCCATGTCCGTGCACGTCCGCGGCCGGGTCCGGGTGATAGAGGACAAGGACACGCTGGTCCGCGGGCTGATCGGGATCGCGGAGCACGCGGAGCCCAACAACCGGCTGCGCGCGCAGGACCCGCGCATCGAGCGCATCATCGGCGGCGTCGTCGGCTTCGAGTTCGAGATCGAGGAGATCGCGGGCCGCTTCAAGCTGTCGCAGGACCGGGACGAGGCGGACCGCAGGCACGCCGCCGTGGCCCTGGCCCGTGAGACGGAGCGCGGTGAGCGGGACTTCATCGAGTACGCGGTGGGCCTCGACCTGATCACCGAGGACGACCCCCGCGCCCTCGCCGGCGCGGACCGTCCCCTCTACCCCATAGCCATTGGAGGCATTGATGAGTGACACGACCCTGACGCCGGACCGGTACCTCGTGGTCCGCAACCACGAGGAGCAGTACTCGATCTGGCGGGCCGACCGCGCGCTTCCGCAGGGCTGGGAGTCCGTCGGCGAGGCCGCTGCGAAGGAAGAGTGCCTGAACCTCATCGAGGAACTGTGGACGGACATGCGGCCGCTCAGCCTCCGGACGTTCATGCAGGTGCAGAATGCCTGACCTCGTCCAACAGGACGTCAGCACCAACGCATCGCCGATCTTCACCCTCTTCGACTCCGAGTCGGTCGACAAGCTGACGCGCGACCACATCCTGCGCCTGGCCGTGGGCGTGCTCGGTGCGGTGCGCATCCGGGGCTTCTCCTCGGAGCAGGAGTGCGCCGACATCATGGAGGGCCTGGACCACCGGGAGTTCGGCGCCTACGACGAGAACCTCATCTTCCCGCCCATCGCCAAGATCGGCCCCGCCGCGTACGACTTCTACGGCGCGCACACGCTGACCGATGAATACTGGCAGGCCGCGGACGAGGCGCGACGGCTGCGCGGCGGGCTCTACCACGGGTCCGACCCGATGGACATGGCCGTCGACTGGGTCAGTGGGGCCTGGGGCGACGAGGTCGTCCCCGCCCGGTCCAAGGGCCGCGAGATGTTCGCCGGGATGATCCGGGAGATCCCGCAGGGCGCGAAGCTTCACTTCGACGAGATCGTCCGGGAGTTCCCTGGCATCCTCGACGAGACCCCGACCAGCTTCCTGACCCTCAACTGGTACCTGTCCATGCCCGAGGAGGGCGGTGAGACCCGGGTGTACCGGCGCCGCTGGCGGCCGGCCGACGAGTCGCTCCGCGACGGCTACGGCTATGACGAGAAGGTCGTCGAGGGGGAACCGGTGGCGGTGGTCCGCCCGCGGACCGGTGACGCGGTGATCTTCGACTCCCGCAACCTTCACGCGGTCAACGAGATCCGCGGTGAGGGGCGCCGGGTCAGCCTCTCGTTCTTCATGGGCGTGACCGGGCGCGGCCCGCTCCAGATCTGGTCCTGACACCCCTACCCGTGAGCAGAGTGATCACATGCAGCTCAGCCAAGAGCAGATACGACAATTCCGGACACAAGGGTATCTGATCCTCGATCAGTTGTTCAGCCCCGAAGAGGCCGAGGCCCTGCAGGACGCCTTCGAGCGGGATGCCCTCATCCCCGGCGAACACCGGGTGGTCGAGCAGGACGGCGGCCAGGTCAGGGCGGTCTACGCCTCCCATGTGCGCCAGCCCGAGTTCGCCGCCATGATCCGTTCCCCGAGGGTCCTCGGGCCGGTGCGGCAGCTGCTCGACGGCGAGGCCTACATCTACCAGTTCAAGGTCAACGCCAAGGCGGCCTTCTCCGGCGCGGGCTGGTCCTGGCACCAGGACTTCGCCGCCTGGCAGATGGCCGACAACCTGCAGGAGCCCCGGCTCGTCAACGTCGGTGTCTTCCTCGACGAGGTCAACGAGTTCAACGGGCCCGTGGTCTTCTGCCCCGGCTCGCACCGCGACGGCCTGGTCAAGAAGGGCCCGTCCGGTGGTCCGGCCGCCTCCGAACAGCACGTCGACCCGGAGGACATCGCCCTCACCCCGGCGGACATGACCGGCCTGGTCAACCGCCACGGCCTGACGAGCGCCAGGGGTTCGGCCGGCACAGTCGTCCTGTTCGACCCGGAGATCGTGCACGGTTCCGCGCCCAACATCGGCCCGTTCCGCCGCCGGCTGCTGATCGTCACGTACAACGACGTCGACAACGTGCCGCAGCCGCTGGGCGAGCCCCGTTCCGAATACGTGGTGGGGCGCGACACCGCTGCGCTGGAGACGACCGCCCAGGAGATCGTCCCGACCCTGGAGGCGGTGGGATGAGCGCCATCGCTCGAGCCGTCGTCCTCACGGAATTCGGCCAGCCGCTGGAGCTGCAGAAGTTCCCGGTCCCGCCCGCCCCGGACGAGGGCATGATCGTCGCAAGCCGGTACGGCGGGGTCTGCGGTACGGACCTGCACCTGCAGCAGGGGCACTTGGAAGTACCGACGCCGCTGGTACTGGGCCACGAGGGCCTCGGCACCGTCCACGAGCTGGGCGCGCGGAGCACCTCGGACGTCAACGGCAGTCCGCTGAGCGTCGGCGACACGGTGATGTGGGCTTCCTCGATCGCCTGCGGTACGTGCGTGCCCTGCCGGATCCACCGCGAGCCCACCCTGTGCGAGCGCCGTCGCACGTACGGGGTCAACCGGCCCACGGACCAGGAGCCGGGTCTGTCGGGATCCTGGGCGGACTACATCTGCCTGCGGCCCGGGACGACCGTGGTGAAGGTCCCGGACGGGATCGACCCGGTGGCCGCGATGTCCTTCGCCTGCGCGGGCCCGACCATGGTCCACGCCCTGTACGAGCGCCGTCCCGTCCGGGTCGGCGAGACGGTCGTGGTCCAGGGCAGTGGCCCGGTGGGCCTGGCCGCCGCGGCTCTCGCACAGCTCTCCGGCGCCGCCCGGGTGATCCTCGTCGGCGGCCCCGAGGAGCGGCTGCGGGCCGCGGCCGAAGCGGGCATCGGCGACCATCACGTCAACATCGTGGCGGCGGCCGACCAGGCCGCTGTCCTCGCCGAGATCACCGAGCTGACCGGCGGCCGCGGCGCGGACCTGGTCATCGAGGCGACCGGCGTACCGGGCGCCATCGACCAGGGCCTGCGGCTGGCGCGCCGAGGCGGCTCGTACCTGGTCGTCGGTCAGTACACCGACAGCGGTGACACCACGATCAACCCGCACCAGATCGTCCTGCGGCAGTTGGACGTGGTCGGCTCCTGGGCGTTCACCGGAGCCCATCTGGTGCAGTACGTATCGCTGCTGCCCGCCCTGACGAAGCGGTTCGACCTGGCGAGCCTGGTGACCAGCTACCCGCTGGAGGACAACGGCCGCGCACTGGCGGAGGTCGCCGCCGGGGCCGTGATGAAGGCCGTTCTCGTCAGCTGAGCCGGCCCCCGAGCCGGACCGCACCACCACCCACACGCAGCCCACCCACGGCCGCGGCGCGGTGCCGCGGCCCGGAATGAGGGAAGTACCGCATGGCGACCCCGTCCAGTCAGCCCAAGCCCTGGCACGAGGCCTTGGCCGACCTTCCGGAGAAGACCGACCTACCCGGCCTGCGCAGGTCCGACGAGACCGGCTCACCGGGAACAGCTACCGTCGAATGCCCGCTTGACCACCGTCTCGGCGGGGCCATGGCCGCCCTCGTCGAGAACGGGGGTGGGGACGTCACCGTCGCCACCGTGTTCACGGCCGGCGTCACCGGGCTGCTGACCCTGCTGCGCGCCGGTGCGGACCTGCCGCTCGGCACGGCGGTGGCGGGGACGCCCGCAGCCGTCCGGGTCCTGCGGATCGCCACCTCGGCGGAGCTCGACCTTCATGCGCTCGTGATGGCGGTCCGCTCCGCCGAGCGGGCCGCCGTCCAGCAGGACGGCGTCTCGTTCGCGGAGCTCGCGGACACCGTCAACACCGCCCGCGGTACTCCTGGTCTGCCACTCTTCCTGGTCGGTACAGCCGTGGACACCGAGCCGCCCGTGCCTTCGCCGGATCGCGCGGACGAGCTGTGGTTCTCCCTGCACACGACGGCCGCCGCCGACGCGAACGCCGCCGATCGGACCGCGGCAGAAACGACCGCCGATGCGGCGCGGCCCTGTGTACGGCTCACGTACCCCGTCGCCATGCTCCACCACGACGACGCCCAAAAGCTGTGCGACCGCTTGGCGCGGGTGCTGACCCACGCGCTGCGCGCGCCCGGTGCCCGGCTCGACACCATCGACTGCCTGCTGCCCGGAGAGGCCACCGGCCTGATCGGCGAGGGCTTCGCGGGCGCCGCGCCCGAAGGCACCCTCGCCGAGTGGTTCGAGCGGCGGGCTGCGCTGTCCGCCGATGCCGTCGCCGTCGTCGACGGTGCACGGCGGCTGACGTACTCGGAACTCAACGCGCGGGCCAACCGGCTGGCCCGGACGCTGACGGCGGCAGGAGCGGGACCCGAGCAAGTGGTCGCGATCGTGCTGCCCCGATCGGAGCTGTCGGTGACGGCGTTCCTCGCCGTCCTCAAGACCGGTGCCACCTACCTGCCGATCGACCCGGAACTCCCGCCCGAGCGCGTGGCTCTGATGCTGGCCGACGCCGCCCCGGTCGTGACGGTCACCGACCCGCTCTGCGCCGAGTTGCTGCCCCTCGGGGACACCCCGCCACTGGTGCTCGACACGAGGCTGTCCGCCTGCGCCGGGCAGGGCCCCGAGAACCCGTCCGCAGCGGAGCTGACCTCCCCCGTGACCGGCGGGACACCGGCCTATCTGCTCTACACGTCCGGATCCACGGGCCGCCCCAAGGGCGTCCTGATGACGCAGGACGCCGTCCTGAACCTGATGGCCTGGCACCTCGACGAACTGCCCGGCGAACCCGGCCGTGTGACGGTCCAGTTCACCTCGGTCAGCTTCGACATCTCCATTCAGGAGATGCTGTCCACGCTCCTGTCGGGCGCGACGCTGGCCATCGTCCCCGAGGACGTGCGCCGCAGTCCGCAGGACTTCGTGCCGTGGCTGGAGGAGCACGGGGTCACCGACCTGTTCGCGCCGAACGTCGTCATCGAGCTGGTGTGTCAGGCAGCGCTGGAGCAGGGCCGTAGCCTGCCCGCCCTCAGCCATGTCGCGCAGGCCGGTGAGGCGCTCGTCCTGAGCGAGGCCGTACGGGAGTTCTTCCGGCTGCGGCCCGGCCGGCGGCTGCACAACCACTACGGCCCCACCGAGACGCACGCCGTCACCTCGTACGTCCTGCCGGCGGACGTGGCCGCGTGGCCCGCGACGGTCCCCGTCGGACGGGCGGTGTGGAACACCTCGGTGTACGTCATGGACGAGGCGCTGCGACTGGTCCCGCCCGGCGTGGCCGGGGAGCTGTACGCCTCCGGCGTCTGCCTGGCGAGGGGCTACGCCAACCGCCCCGGCCTGACGGCCGACCGCTTCCTGCCCGATCCGTACGGCCGGCCCGGCACCCGGATGTACCGCACCGGGGACCTGGTGCGCCGCCGGGCGGACGGTGCCATCGAGTACCTCGGCCGCACGGACCACCAGATCAAGATCCGCGGCATGCGCATCGAACTCGGAGAGATCGAGGCGGCCCTGCGCGCCGCCCCCGGCGTGCGCGACGTCACCGTGGTGACCGCCGGAGAGGCTGGCAACCGGCGCATAGACGCCTACCTGGTTCCCGCGCCCGGAGCGGACGCCGCGGGCCTCGGCGCCGCGACCCGGGCCGAACTGCGCCGTCTGCTGCCCCCCGCGATGGTGCCGGCGTCCTTCACCGTGGTTGCGGAGTTCCCGCTCAACACCAATGGCAAGGTGGACCGGCGGGCACTGCCCGAGCCCGTGTTCACCGGACCCGACGAGGCGGACCGGCCCCGCACCGCCGAGCAGGAAAGGCTCGCGCGGATTTTCGCCGACGTGCTCGGACTTCCCTCCATCGGCATCCACGACAACTTCTACGACGTCGGCGGCCATTCCCTGCTGGCCGCGGAACTCACCGTCCGCGTCCGCAAGGAGTTCCAGGCCGAGCTGACCCTCGGTGACGTCCTCGGCAACCCTTCGGTCGAGGAACTGGGCGCGCTGCTGAACCGGGTCGATCCCGCCCGCCCGCCGGTCGCCCCGCGCCTCGGCGAAGAGCCGGCGCCCGCTTCCTTCGCCCAGCAGAGCCTGTGGGTCCTGGACCAGCTGGAGGGTCCGAGCCCCCGCTACAACGAGCCGCTCGCCCTGCGCCTGACGGGGAACGTCGACGTGCCGGCGTTGCGCACCGCCCTGGCCGACGTCCTCGAACGCCACCACGTGCTGCGCACCGTACTGGCCATGGAGGACGGGCAGATCCGCCAGCGGGTCCTCGACGGGACGGCCGCCGTGCCGGAGCTCGACGAGTCCACCGTGGCGCCGGCGGACCTGGAGGCCGCGGTCCTCGCCGCGGCCCGGGTGCCGTTCGACCTGGCCGCGGACCTGCCGGTGCGGGGCACGCTGTTCCACCTCGGCGACGAAGACCACTTCCTGCTCGTCGTCATGCACCACATCGCCTGCGACGGTGTCTCGCTCGACCCGTTCCTGCGGGACCTGGCCGACGCGTACAACGCCCGGACAGCCGGACGCGCCCCCGGCTGGGCCCCCCTGCCGGTGCAGTACGCCGACTACGCCGAGTGGCAGCGCGAGCTCTTCGCGTCCGCCGAGACCGGCCCCGCAGGGCTGTTGCGCCGGCAGTACCGCTACTGGGAGGAGAAGCTCGCCGGGCTACCGGCCGCGATCGCGCTGCCGCTGGACCGCGAGCGGCCCGGCGTTCGCTCCGGCGTCGGAGCGGCCGTACCGTTCAGCGTGAGCCCCGCGCTGCACCGCGCCGTCCGAGCCCTCGCGCAGAGCCGGCGCACCACGACGTTCACCGTGGTGCACGCTGCCCTGAGCGCGCTGCTCGCAGAGCGGGGGGCGGGGGATGACATCGTGCTGGCGGCGGTGGTCTCCGACCGCGGCGCCCCGGCCCTGGACGGCCTCGTGGGCTACTTCGTCCGGACGCTGGTCCTGCGCGTGGACGCCTCGGGGAACCCGGACTTCACGACGCTCCTGGACCGGGTGAAGGAGACGGACCTGGGGGCCTTCGCCCACCAGGACCTGCCCTTCGAGCACGTCGTCGAGTTGGTCAATCCGGCCCGCTCGTTCAACTGCCACCCGCTGGCGCAGGTGATGCTGGCCTTTCAGGTGGAGGAGGCCGAGCCGCCCCGGCTGGAGGGTCTCACGGCCCGTCACGAACCGCTGGAATTGGGCGTGGCCAAGTTCGACCTCTGCTTCAAGGTGGTCGAGCGGTTCGCACCGGGGGGCGAACCCGCGGGTGTCGAGGGGATCCTGGAGTACGCCACCGACATCTTCGACGCGGACACCGCCGAGGCCCTGACGGCCGACCTGCTGGGATTCCTGGAGGCGGGTGCGGGGCACCGGGAGTGAGGTGCCCGCAGTCATGACCGAGGGCCACGGCTGTACAGCCGTGGCCCTCGGTCATGACATGGGGTGGTCGCTGTCTCTTCGCGGGCAGGGGCTCAGCGAGACGGTACGCCCAGCTCCCGGGCGACCGCTCCGAGCACTTCCTGGGCGGCGGTGACGGGGAAGAAGTGGCCGCCCTCCACCATGCGCACGGTGAACCGGCCGGCTGTCCACTGCCGCCAGGCCTCGCACAGTCCGCGCGGTGCCGTCTCGTCCTGGAGCCCGCCGAACGCGACGACCGGCACGGCCGCGCGGTCGGCCTGAGAGACCGCTCGGCGGCAGGAGTGGAACAACCGCAGGTCCGCGCGGAGGGTCGGGAGGAAGGTGCTGAGGAACCCGGTGTCGGCAAGCAGCTCGGGCGGGGTGCCCTGCCACTGGTTCATGTACTCGAGCAGCTCCTGGTCGGTGGGGTCGGGGCCCGGCTCGCCCATGAGGTGCGGTGGCAGTGCCCCGGCGACGAACAGCGCCCGCTGCGCGGTGGTGGAACCGGCGAGCCGCTGGGTGACTTCGCGGGCCACCAGAGCGCCGGTGCTGTGTCCGAACACGCCGAAGGGACGGTCCGCGTGCCCGAGGATCCGTTCGGCGATCCGGTCGGCCAGTGCGGAGACGTCCGTGAAGGGCGCTTCGCTGAAACGCTCCTCGCGGCCCGGGGTGAGGACGGCCTCGATCCGCAGTCCCGCGGGGGCCGCGCCCGACCAGGAGCGGTAGGCGTTCGGTCCGGCTCCCGCGGCGGGGATCAGGTACAGCAGCGCGTCGCCGTCACCGCGGGCCCCGGTGAGCGGGCGGAGCCAGCGGTCCGGGGCCTCCGCGCCGATCTTGGCGGCGATGGGCCGGGCCTGTGTCCGGAGCAGCATGACGAACCGGTCGTCCAGCGCCGGGCCCTCCCCGGCGAACTGGAGCCCGCCCGTCGAGTCCACCCAGAGCCGCACTTGGCGGCGCCGGGCTTCGCCGATCAGCTGGTCGGCGAGAAATGACATGGGGTCCCCTCTTCTGGTCCGTTCGGCGTGGTCGGTCGGCGGCGGTTCATTCGGCCTGGTCGGGCAGAGTGCGCATCCGGGCCAGCGAGGCGAACAGCAGCGGCAGACAGCTCAGGACGCCACCGATGACGGCCAGCCACAGTGCGGGCCGCAGGCCGATCAGCGTGCCGAGGCCACCGGCGATGAGCGCGCCGGCCGTCCGTACGCCGTTGATCAGGCCCAGGTACGCGCCCTGCACCCGGGAGCGGAAGCGGTCCGGCGTCAGGGCCTGCTGGATCGAGGAGCCGGCGATGTCACAGAGCATCAGGCCCATCCCGGAGAGAAACTCGGCGGCGATGACCAGGGCGAACGCCATCCACTTGTCCTGGGACGCGAACGGGACCAGCGCGAGCGCTCCGGGGAAGGCGACCGAGCCGAGCAGGAAGGTCGGTCCGATGCCGATGCGCCGGCTGACCCAGCCGGTGACGAAGGAACCCAGCAGCGCACCCACCGCGCCGAGTCCGAGTGCGACACCGATCATTCCGGGCGTCATCTTGAGCTCGCGCACGATGAAGAGCAGGAAGAGCGTGAAGTAGACCGTGTAGAACAGATTGAGCAGACCGCCGCCCAGGAACTTGGCCCGCAGGGCCGGTGTCCGGGAGACGAAGCGCAGCCCGTCCCTGATGTGCGACTTCGATTCGTGCTTCTCCGGTGTCGGCTCCTCGGCCGCGACGGACCGCAGGAGGAACGCCGAGCCGAGGTAGGACAGCACGTCGGCGACGATTGCCACCGGCGCCGACAGGATCTGCACCAGCATGCCGCCGATGCCGGGGCCCGCCACCCAGGAGAAGGAGAAGCTTCCCCGGCTGAGCGAGGTCCCCTGGACGTAGTCCTTGCGGTCCACGAGCGCCGCGAACAGGCTGTTGCTGGAGACGTTGAAGAGCATGGCCAGCGTGCCGGTCGCGAAGGCCACCACCCACAGGTGGGTGAGGGTGAGCGAGTCGAGGGCGTAGGCGATCGGGACGGTGACCAGTACGGCCGCCCTTCCGAGGTCGCACAGGACCATCGTGAGCCGGAGCTTTCCGTGCCGGTCGACGAAGCCGCCCACGTGCAGGGCGAAGAGCAGGTTCGGCAACGAGGCCAGGGCGCCGAGGAACCCCATCTCCGCGGCCGAGGCGTTCAGAGCGAGCACCGCCGTCAGCGGCAGCGCGATCGTGGAGACCTGGTCCCCGAGGTAGGAGATGGTCTGCGCGGTCCAGAACCTCCGGAACGTGGCCTGGCGCAGCAGTTGAGGTATGCGGTCCAGCAGTTGAGCGGCCATAGGTAACAATTTCGCTTTCGGATTGGCGACTGACGGCGTCGGGGGTCCTGCCGTGCCATGGTTCCGCACAATCTACGTGCAGGGAACTCATCGAGCGCCTCAGTGTTCGACTGAACCGATTGCTCCATCGAACACCGGATATTCTTTTGCCCGGAGGCAGATGGAACACCGACGAGGAATTTGAGGCGCCGTGCTGCAGGATATGCCCGCACTTACCGATCCCCTGCTCTATTCCGAGGGTGACCCGTACGAGGTGTGGCGGAGGCTGCGGCAGGAAAGCCCGGTTTCCTTCCACGAGTATGGTGAGCATGGCGGTTACTGGGCTGTCACCACGCATGCGGCCGGGCTCGAAGTGCTCACCGACTGGGAGCGGTTCACCTCGACCAAGGGAATCTTCCTCCGTCCCAACTTCAAGGACCCCTACCCGGGCGCCGGCAAGATGATGGCGCTCAGTGATCCGCCGCGCCATGACCAGCTGCGCAAGGCGATCATGGGCCTTTTCACCGTGCGATCCATAGCGAAAATGGAGGAGCGGACCCGGGACGTCGTCAGGTCCGCTCTGCACGGTGTGGTCGAGGCAGGTCACTGCGATTTCGTCAAGGACATTGCGGCGCGCATTCCCCTGGCCGTCTCCGCGGAGCTCCTCAGTATTTCCGTGGATGACGTGGAAATGCTGGCGAAGGTCACCACCGAGGCCGCCGATAATTCCAGCGATATCGACGGCGTGGAAGCGCAGCTAGCGCATTTCGAGATTCTCCGCCATTATTCCGAGATCATCGAGGAGAAGCGCCGGAACCCCGGCCGCGACCTGGTGTCGGCGCTGACCATCGCACAGGCCGAGGGTCTCGACATCACCGACGACGAGGTGATCCTCACCTGCGACAACGTCATCGTGGCGGCCAACGAGACCACCCGGCAGGCGGTCGGTGCCGGAATGCTCGCGCTGCTGCAGAGCCCGGAGCAGTGGAAGGCCCTGCGGGCCGGTGACCTCAAGCTCAAGACCGCCGCCGAGGAATTCCTGCGCTGGACCGCGCCGGTCACCCACATCCTGCGTACCGCCCAGCACGACACCGTGCTCGAAGGTGTCCAGATCCGCGAGGGCGACGCCGTCACGGTCTGGCTGCCCTCCCTCAACCGGGACGAGAAGGTCTTCGACCAGCCCGAACGGTTCCTGCTCGACCGCAAGTCGAACCACCACGTCTCCTTCGGCGGCGGCGGGCACTTCTGTATCGGCGCGAACCTGGCGCGCCTGACCATCCGCATCATGCTCGAGGAGCTGGCCCAGCTACCTGCCGAGATCGAGGTGAGCGGAGAGCCGCAGCGGATCGCGTCCTACATCCTCGGAGGCCTCACGTCGCTGCCGCTCGAGTTCCGACCGCACTGACCACCGAAGACATTGGGGAGATGGGGCCGAACATGACCGCAGCGCGAGAACTGCTGGGCCGGCTGACCGCAGACGGCATACAACTCTGGGTCCAGGACGGACGCTTGCGCTTCCGGCCCGCAGGGGGACTGACACCCGACCAGGTCGCCGAAGTGCGCGTCCACAAGGACGAGGTCATCCGCCTCCTGTCGCAGGCCGCCACCGAGCCGGCCGGTCCCTTCAGCAGCCCGCGGCCGGACGCCCTGCCGCTCTCCTACGGGCAGGAGAGCCTCTGGTTCCTCGACCGGCTCAGCCTCCAGACCAGTTACAACGTCGGCACCCTGCTGCGCATCGAGGGCGGACTGGACGTGCCCGTCCTGATACGGGCCCTCGACGAGGTCCTGCGGCGGCACGAGGTGCTCCGCACCCGCTTCCAGGAGACCGACGGGACGGTCACGCAGGTCGTGTCCCCCCACGAGAAGGGCGCACTGGACCAGGTCGATCTGAGCACGGTCCCGGCCGAGGAGCGGGAGTCCCGGGCCGAGGAGCACCTCGCCCGGCACTGGGCCACGCACTTCGACCTCGCTGAGGACCGCCTCGTCGCCGTGCAGCTGCTCAAGCTCTCCGACACCACGCACCTCCTCGCCGTCAACGCACAGCACATCGTCGTGGACGGTCCGTCCATCGGGCGGATCCTCGACGAGCTCAAGGCGCTGTACGAGGCGTTCCGCGCCGGCCTGCCCTCCCCGCTGTCCGAACCGACCGTCCACTTCGGCGACTACGCGGTGTGGCAGCGCGGCCCCGAGGCCGCCGAGGAGCACTCCCGGCAGCTGGAGTACTGGCGCGAACGGCTCGCGGGCGCTGCCGCGGGACTGGACATGCCCCTCGACCGTCCCCGCGGGGAGGTCAGCGACTTCGCCGGCAGCAACGTGAACTTCACGCTGGCACCCGGGCTCTTCAAGGACCTGCGCGAGGTCGCCGCCCGTTGCTCGGCCACCCCGTTCATGGTCATGATCGCGGCCTTCCACGTCCTCATGGGCCGCTGGTCCCGGCAGGACGACGTGTCCGTGGGCACGCCGGTCGACTGCCGCGCCCACGAAGAGACCGCCGACATGATCGGCTACTTCGCCAATACCGTGGTGATCCGTGCCGACCTCTCCGGCAACCCCTCCTTCACCAGCTTCCTCGGCCGCCTGCGCGAGACCGTGATCAGCGGGTACGACCACCGCCAGCTGCCCTTCGACCACCTGGTGGCGGTGCTGAGGCCGGAGCGCAGCCAGGCCCGCCAGCCCCTGTTCGACGTCATGTTCTCGTACCAGGGGCAGCAGCCCTTCTCCCTGGACGGCCTCGACGTCGCCTTTGTCGACCCGCCGAGCACCACCGCCAAGTTCGACCTCTCGCTCTTCGTGTCCGAGACCGACGACAGCCTGTTCGGCAGCTTCGAGTACGCTACTTCGCTGTTCGACCCCGAGACCGTCGAGGAGCTGTCCCGGCTCTTCGTCCGCCTGCTCGAAGGCATCGCCGCCGACCCGCAGGCGCGCATCCTCGACCTTCCGCTGCTCGCTCCCGCCGAACGGCCCGAGCTGGTGACCGGCGGAGTCAGCGGCCGGCTGCGCGAGGGTTCGCTGGCCAGCTGGTTCGAGGAGCGGGCCGCCGTCACACACTCCCGGCCCGCGGTCGTGGACGGCGAGCTGACCCGGACGTACGGGGAACTGAACGAGCGGGCCAACCGGCTCGCCCATGCCCTGATCCGGTACGGGGTCGGCCCCGAGCAGGTCGGCGCGGTGTTCATACCGCGCTCGGACCTGGCGGTGACGGCCTTCCTCGCGGTGCTCAAGACCGGCGGCGTCTATCTGCCGGTGGACCCCGTGCTCCCCGCCGACCGCGTCCGCGCACTCCTCACCGACGCGCGGCCCGCGGTCGTGGTCACCGACGCCGCGGGCGCCGGGCTCCTGGCCGGCCTGGACCTGCCGGTGCTCGTCATCGACGACGAACTGTCGGCCTGCGCGCAGGAGAGCGGGGCGAACCCCTCCGGGGCGGAGCTCTCCGCCCCGGTCACCGCCGACACCCCGGCCTACCTGATGTATACCTCGGGCTCGACCGGGCGCCCGAAGGGCGTCGTCATGACCACCGGCGCCATGCTGAACATGATGGAGTGGCACTTCACCGCCCTCCCGACCGGGCCCGGCCGGGTCACCGCCCAGTTCACCGCCCTCAGCTTCGACGTCTCCGTCCAGGAGATGCTCTTCACCCTGCTGTCGGGAGCCGCGCTGGCGATCGTCCCGGAGCGCCTGCGGCGCGACCCGGAGTCCTTCGTGACCTGGCTCGACGAGAACAGGGTCACGGACTTCTTCGCACCGAACGTCGTCATCGAGCTGACCGCGCGTGCGGCCCTCGCGAGCGGCCGCCCGCTCCCTGCCCTCGAGCACGTCGTTCAGGTCGGCGAGGCCCTCGTCCTCAGTGACGCCCTGCGCACGTTCACGGCCGCCGTTCACGGCCGCCGACTGCACAACCACTACGGCTCCACCGAAGTCCAGGTCATCACCTCGCACGACATGGCTCCGGGCATCGACGGCTGGCCCGAGGCCTCCCCGCTCGGCCAGTCCGTGCGCAACACCGTGTCCTATGTGCTCGATGAGGGGCTCAACCTGGTGCCCCACGGCGTCCCCGGCGAGCTGTACGTGTCCGGCGCCTGCCTCGCCCGCGGCTACTTCCGACGCCCCGACCTGACGGCCGAGCGCTTCCTGCCCGACCCGTACGGCCCTCCCGGCGCCCGCATGTACCGCACGGGGGACCTGGTCCGCCGCCGACGCGGCGGCCGCCTCGAATACCTCGGCAGGACGGACCACCAGGTCAAGATCCGGGGCATGCGGGTGGATCTCGGCGAGACCGAGACGACGCTGCGCCTGCACGGGGAGATCGCCGACGCCGTCGTGCTCTCCCACCCCGACGTGCTGGGCGCCCAGCAGCTCACCGCGTACGTCGTCCCGGCCGTCCCCGGCCGGACGCCCGGCCCGGCCGAGCTGCGTGACTGGCTGCTGGAGCGGCTGCCCTCGCACGCCGTCCCCTCCCGGTACACGTTCCTCGACGTACTGCCCGTCAACCGGCACGGGAAGACCGACCGCAAGGCCCTGCCCGCCCCGGACGACGTCGTCATCGACTCCGGCAGCGAGTACGTCGCCCCGCGCTCCGGCGGCGAGCAGGTCGTCGCCGCGATCTGGCAGGAGGTCCTGCGCGTCGAACGGGTCGGGGCCCTCGACGACTTCTTCGCGCTCGGCGGCCACTCGCTGCTGGTCGCGCAGGTCCTGGCCCGGATCAGGCAGCGGACCGGCGCCGAGGTGTCGCCGGTCGAGTTCTACGAGCGGCCCACGGTGGCCAGGCTCGCCGAGCTGATCGCCGAGGCGGACGCCGTCCCCGACATGGTTCTGGCGCGTCCGGCCGGTCAGCCCGCCGAGGCCTCGTACGCCCAGCAGCGCATGGTCTTCCTCCAGCTCCTCCAGCCCGACAGCGGCCTCTACAACGTCCAGATCCCGATCTCCCTGCTCGGCCCGCTCGACCGGCAGGCCCTCGGCGCCGCACTCGACGAGCTCGTCCGGCGGCACGAGGTGCTGCGCACGACCTTCGATCTGGCGGGCGAGAACATCACGGCGGTGGTCTCCGACGAGGCCGTCTTCCCGCTGGAGTTCCTCGACGTGAGCGATGCGGCGGTCCCCGAGGAGGAAGTGCGGGCGGTGCTGCTGCGCGAGGGCAAGTTCGCCTTCGACATCCTTTCGGGCCCCGTCGTGCGGGCCGTGGCCGTCCGCACGGCGCCGGAGGCGCACACGCTCGTCATCACGGCGCACCACGTAGTCATCGACGGCTACTCCGTGGCGGTCCTGATCCAGGAACTCGGCGCCCTGTACGAGGCGTTCCTGCGCGGCGAACCGTCGCCGCTGCCCGAGCCGGAGCTGCAGTACGCGGACTACGCGCTCTGGCAGCGCCGCAAGCTCCAGGGCTCCTCCCTGCGCGACCACCTCTTCTACTGGAAGCAGTACCTGGCCGGCACCCCGCACAGCATCGAGCTGCCGACGGACCGTCCCCGTCCCGCCGTGCCCGACTTCGCGGGCGACTCCGTCGGGTTCGCCGTGGGCACCGAACTCACCACGAAGCTGCGCGCACTGTCCGGCCGCAAGCGGTCCACCCTGTTCATGACCAGCATGGCCGCGTACAGCGCCCTGATGCACCGGCTGAGCGGCCAGGACGACGTGTGCGTCGGATACTTCTCGGGCAGCCGGCCGACCGTGGAGACCGAGTCCCTGATCGGACTCTTCGTGAACACGATTCCCGTCCGTTCCCGCGTCACCACGGGCCAGACCTTCGGCGACCACCTGAACGGGATCCGCGAGTCCGTACTGCTCGGCGACACCCACCGCGAACTGCCCTTCGAACTGCTCGTGGACGAGATCCGGCCCGAGCGGGACATTTCCCGGCACCCGGTCTTCCAGGTGGCCTTCAGCTACTACGCGGCGGCACCGCAGGAGACCGCCGACACCGGTGCCGGCCTGCACATCTCCCCCTCCACCAGCTCGCCGGGGACCTGGGCGGCCAAGTTCGACCTGACCCTGTACCTGCGGGAGTCCGAGGACGGGCGGCTGCTGGGTGACATGGAGTTCTCCACTGCCCTCTTCGACCGTGCCACCGTCGAGCGGTTCGCCGCCTACTACGTACGGCTGCTGGAGAGCATCGCCGAAGCGCCGGACACGGCACTCGAAGCCCTGCCCATGCTCGGCGACACCGAGCGCCGGATGGTCCTGGAGGACTGGAACGACACCGCCGCGGCGATCCCCGGGGCAACGCTGCCCGAGCTGTTCCAGGAGCGTGCCGCACTCGAACCGGCGGCCCCCGCCGTCCACTTCGCGGACACGACCCTGGCCTACGGCGAGCTGAACGCGGCCGCCAACCGGCTGGCCCGCCACCTGGTGGCGCTCGGCACCGGCCCCGGCGACCTCGTCGCCATCGCCCTGCCGCGCACCGAGCGGGTCCTGGTCGCCGTCCTCGCCGTACTGAAGTCGGGCGCCGCCTACCTGCCGATCGACCCCGGCTACCCGGCCGACCGGATCGCCCTGATGCTGGACGATGCCAAGCCGGCCATGGTCCTGACCTCGGCGCAGGTCACGGACCGGATCCCCGACGGCGGACCCACCCCGGTGATCCTGGACGCCCCCGATACGCTCGCCGCCGTCGCGGCGCGGCCGGAGCACGACATGAGCGACTCGGACCGCACGGCCCCGCTGGACCAGGGCCACCCCGCGTACGTCATCTACACCTCGGGCTCCACGGGACGGCCCAAGGGCGTCGTCGTCGCACACCGCAGCGTCGCCAACCTGGCGGCCTGGGCGGGCGAGACCTTCGCCCCGGAGCAGCTGTCCCGGCTGCTCGCCGCGACCTCGCTCAACTTCGACGTCTCCGTCTTCGAGATGTTCGGCCCGCTGCTGAACGGCGGCTCGGTCGAGATCGTGCCCTCGCTCCTCAGCCTCGCCGACCCGCCCGCGGGTCGCCCGTACACCGGCTCCCTGCTCAGCGGTGTGCCCTCGGCGCTGGCCCAGATCCACGGCACCGGAGGTCTGCACGCCCGGGCCGGCACGCTGGTCATGGCCGGCGAGCCGCTGTCCATGAAGGCCGCGAACGAGATCTCCGGCGCCATCGGCGCCGACCTGGTCGGCAACGTCTACGGACCCACCGAGTCCACCGTCTACGCCACCGCGTGGTTCACCCGGGAAGGCGTCGAGGGGGCCCCGCCGATCGGTCGCCCGCTGCGCAACACCCGGACCTACGTCCTGGACGCGGCGCACCAGCCGGTACCGGTGGGCGTGGTGGGCGAGCTGTACCTCGCGGGCGAGGGCCTGGCCCACGGCTATCTGCAGCGTCCCGGCCTCACCGCCGACCGTTTCGTGCCCGACCCGTTCGGCGCGCCGGGCACCCGCATGTACCGCACGGGCGACCTGGTCCGCTGGACCCCCGACGGCGAGCTGCTGTGTCTCGGCCGCGCCGACGATCAGGTGAAGGTGCGCGGCCACCGCATCGAGCTCGGCGAGATCGAGGCGCATCTGACCGACCACCCCGACGTGGAGCTGGCCGTGGCCGGCGTCCGGACCCTGGCCTCCGGCGACAAGTGGCTCGTCGCCCACGTCGTGTGCCCCGGGACCGTGTCCGCCGTCGCACTGCGGGAACACCTGGAGGGCAGGCTGCCCTCCTACATGGTCCCCAGCGCGTTCGTCGTGCTCGACGCGCTCCCGCTCAACGTCAACGGCAAGGTGGACCGCTCCGCCCTGCCGGAGCCCGAGGAGGACGGCGGCCCGGGCAGCGATCACGTACCCCCGGTCACCCCGCTCCAGAAGGAGCTGGCGGAGATCTGGGCCGACGTCCTCTCGCGCGACCGGGTGGGGCTCACCGACAACTTCTTCGCACTCGGTGGCCACTCCCTCCTCGTCACCCAGATGAGCGTCCGCATCAGGCAGCGCCTGGGCGTGGAGATCGGGCTGCTCGACATCTTCACGGCCGAGAACCTGGGCGAACTCGCCCAGACCATCGCCCGCATAAACGGGATCACACAGTGACTCACTCGTCACGAAAGGGGAACTCAGTGTCCATTGAAGGGACTTCGGTCGTGATACCCGGCGGCGACCTCGACGCGGTGCCGTTCCGGCTCCGCACCGAACTCGGGGAGCAGGTGTCGGAGACGGCCCGCCGCTACGGCGTGGGCGAACCCGCCGTCCTGCTCGCGGCCCTGCTGGCCGTGCGGTTCCGGCACGCCCGCCGCGAGCACGCCGAGATCCTCCTGTCGCCCGGCGACGAGCGGATCGTCCCGCTGACCGTCGGCGGGGACCAGACCTTCGCGGAGCTGCTCCGCACCGCCGACAAGGGCCTCACCGAAGGGCCCGTGGCCGAGCCGGCCGACGACGACGCCTCCGACGGGGCCGTCGAGCGGTTCGTCTTCCGGTACACCGACGGGGAGGCCGGACCCGTGCCGGCCGCCCCCGCAGGTACGGACGCCCGTGTCCACTGCGTCGTCGAGACGGTGTCCCCCGAGATCACCGGCCACCTGATCTGCGGTGAGCTCCCCTCCGGCTGCACCGCCGAGGAGTGGACCGCCCGCTTCGTGACGCTGCTGGACGACGCCGTGGAGCGTCCGGAGGCCAGGGTCGACGAACTGGCCCTGCTGCCGGAGCAGCGGCAGGCGGAGCTCGCCGCGGCCGCCAACGCGGAGTTCGAGCGCTACCCCGATCTGCGCACCCTCCACGAGACCTTCGAGGAGACGGCCCGCCGCCACCCCGGCGCCGTGGCCGTGGAGGCGGGGGGCCGTGCGACGACCTACGCCGAGCTCGACGGCCGGGCCAACCTGCTCGCCCACACGCTGGCCGAGGCCGGCATCGGCGCCGAAAGCCTCGTCGCCGTCTGCGTCGAGCGCTCCGCGGACCTGGTCGTCGCGCTGCTCGCCGTACTCAAGCGGGGGGCGGCGTTCGTTCCGCTGGAGCCCTCGCTGCCGGCCGAGCGGGTGGCCGTGATCACCGGTGACGCGCGGGTGGCCGCCGTGGTCGTCCAGCAGTCCCGTACGGACCGCCTCGATGACCTCGGCGTCCCGCTGATCCCGGTCCCCGCCGAGGGCTCGGCACCGAACGCGCCGCAGACGGCCGTCACGCCGAACCAAGCGGCCTACGTCTACTACACCTCGGGTTCGACCGGTACCCCGAAGGGCACCGTCATCGACCACCTCTGCGCGGCCGGCCGCCTGGAGTGGCTCGGACGGCGCTACGGTCTCCAGCCGGGCGACCGGGTCATCCACAAGACCCCGCTCATCTTCGACGTGGCGATCTGGGAGATCTTCGGCCCGCTGAGCGCGGGTGCGACCGTCCTGATGGCCGACCCGGGCGCCGAGTCCGACGTGGTGCACCTCAGCCGGCTGCTCTCCACCGAGCGGACCGTGTTCGCGCACTTCGTTCCCTCGATGCTCAAGGCCTACCTCAACCTCGCCCCCGAGGTGGACTGCCCCGACCTGCGCTGGGTGCAGCTGTCCGGCGAGGCCGCCGGCACGCGGCTGCTCGAACAGTTCTCCGAGCGGTTCGGCGCAGAGCTCCACAACCTGTACGGCCAGACCGAGACCTCCGAGGTGGCCGGCTGGGAGGGACGCTCGTACGACGGCCAGGGCGGCCTGCCCATCGGCCGCCAGATCGGCATCTACCGCCTCTTCGTCCTCGACGAGGCCCTGCGCCCCGTGCCGCACGGCGTCCCCGGCGAGCTGTGCGTGTCCGGCACCGGGGGCCTCGCCCGCGGCTACCTCGGTCGCCCCGGACTCACGGCCGAGCGCTTCGTCCCGCACCCCTATCCGGTGGACGCGGGCGAGCGGCTCTACCGCACGGGCGACCTCGTCACCGTCGACGGCGACGGGCAGATCCACTACCTCGGGCGGGTCGACGACCAGGTCAAGATCCGCGGCTGCCGGGTCGAGACCGGGGAGGTCGAGGCGGTCCTCGCCGGCCATCCCGCGGTCCGCGAGTGCGCCGTCACCGTCTTCAAGGGCGAGGAAGGGGACAACCAGCTCGCCGCGTACGTCGTCGGCGACGCGTGGGACGTCGAGTCGCTGGCCGCCCACGCCGAGGCGAAGCTGCCCGGCTTCATGCTTCCCGCGGTCTACATCCCGCTCGACGAACTGCCGCACACCCCGTCGGGGAAGCTCGACCGGCTCCGGCTGCCGGCGCCGACCCTCGAAGACCTGCAGGCCCGGGTCAGTGACGACGCGCCGCAGAACTCCCTGGAGGAGCAGGTCGCCGTCCTGTGGCAGGAGGTGCTCGGCGTCGAGAAGATCGGCCGCACCGACAGCTTCTTCTCCGTCGGCGGCAACTCGCTGAAGTCGCTGCAGCTGCTCAACCGTGTCAACTCGACCTTCGGCGTGCAGGTCGCCGTGCGTGAGTTCTTCGCCACGCCGACGATCGAGGGTGTGGCCGCAGGGGTCGAGAAGGCCCTGACCGAACTCGTCGCCGGGCTGACCGACGAAGAGGCGGCTAGGCTCCTCGGCGGGCTCTGAGACAGCACGGCGGCGGACCGAAGAGGGGCGGGCGGGGAAGAGTGGGGGACAGGGATGGCCGGGAGGGCTTCGTCTTGAACGCGCAGGGGACCGGGATCAGGATCGAGGGCGCGACGGAGAACAACCTCCGGGACATCGACGTGACCCTGTCCGAAGGCATCACCGCAGTTGTGGGGGCGTCCGGCTCCGGCAAGTCCTCGCTGGTCTTCGACACGCTGCAACGGGAGGCCAAGCACCGGTTCCTGGCCACTCTCGCCGGCGCCTCGACCACCGCGAGGGCGGCCCGGGTCCGGGCGGTCCACGGGCTGCGGCCCGCCGTCTCCGTCGGGCAGAACGTACTCAACCGCAACCCCCGCTCCACCGTCGCCACCGCCGCCGGAGCGCACCCCTTCCTGCGGGTGCTCTTCGCCCGGTTCGCCGTGCTGCGCTGCCCGCGCTGCGCGGAGGTGACGGAGTCGGTGCCGTCCGAGGAACAGCTGTCCCTGCTGCGGACGGCCGCCGCGTCCGGCACCGTCGAGGTGCTCGCCCCGCTCGTGCGCGGGGCCCTCGGTACCCACGGTCGCCTGCTGGCCGAGCTCCGGGACCGCTTCGGTCCGCAAGGCGTGATGGTGGACGGCCGGCCCTGGTCCGGTACTCCGCTGGACCCCGCCGCCCCGCACACGGTCGTGGTCCGGATCGGTTCCCTCGGTCCGGGCGAGGACGTGAAGGCGGCCCGCCGGCTGCTCGACGAGGTCGCCGCGCTCGGCTGCGTCCAGGTCGAGTTCCGTACGCAGTCGGGCTCACGGGTGCTGTCGCGGGCCCGGCTGTGCACGTCCTGCGGCGCGGCGCTGCCGTCGGTGAGGCCACAGGACTTCCGCGCCGACGGCCCGGACACCGCCGCGTACGAGCTGGCCGGCCTGACCCTCCCCGCGCTGCTCCGGCTCGACGTGGACCGGGCCCGGGACGTGCTGGCCGCCGCCGACCTGCCCCCGCGGGCGGGCACCGCCCTGCGCAACGTCCTGCGCAGGCTCGACGCCCTCGCGTCCCTGGGCCTCGGCTATCTCACGCTCGACCGCTCCTCGCCGACCCTCTCCCGCGGCGAGGCGCAACGCCTGCGCATCGCCGTCCTCCTCGCCAACGATGTCGAGGACTTGCTGCACATCCTCGACGAGCCCACCATCGGTCTTGGCGCGGCCCAGGTCCGGCGGCTTCTGGAGGAGCTCGGGAAGCTGGCCGGCCCGGTGGTGCTCGTGGAGCACGACCGGACCGCGGTGGCGGGCTCCGACCGGGTCGTGGAGATCGGCCCCGCGGCCGGTTCGGGCGGCGGGCGAGTGGTCTTCCAGGGCACCCCCGGCGAGCTCTGGGACGCCGATACGCCGTCCGGCCGCTGGTTCTCCGGCCGTGAACGGCTGGCGGAACCCGAGCGGTCGAAGGCGCCCGCCGGGAGCGGCGACCGGTGGCTCACGGTCAGGAACGCCGACCACCACAACCTCACCGGCTTCGACTGCGCCTTCCCCCTCGGGGCGCTCACCGTGGTGACCGGACCCTCGGGGGCCGGAAAGAGCACGCTGGTCCGCGACGTCCTCGTAGCTTCCCTGGAGGCCGGCGAAGCCCGCGGCTGTACCGCTCTCGAAGGCGAACCCGTCGCCCCGCTGAGCGTCGACCAGTCGCCCATCGGGGTCAACCCCCGCTCCAACCCCGCCACGTACACCGGCCTCGCGGACCGCGTCCGGGCGGTCCTCGCCGCCGCGACGGGGATGCCCGCCGGCACCTTCTCCTTCAACCGTTCCGAGGGAGCCTGCGCCGCGTGCGCGGGCATGGGATCCGTCGAGGTGAAACTGCGCTTCCTGCCCTCGGAGTGGGTGCCCTGCGAGGTGTGCGAGGGGCGCCGGTTCAGCGCCGAGGCCCTCGCCGTACGCGCCGAACTCCCGGACGGGAACAGCTACTCCGTCGACGAGATCCACGACCTCAGCATCCGCGAGGCCCTGCCGCTCTTCCAGCACGATGCCCGCGCCCGCAGGATCATCCAGGCACTGCTCGACGTGGGCCTCGGCTACCTCCGGCTCGGCCAGCCCTCGCCCACCCTGTCCGGCGGCGAGGCGCAGCGCGTCAAGCTCGCCAAGCAGATCGCCGCCACCAAGCCGGCCCAGCTGGTCTACCTCGACGAACCCACCACCGGCCTGCACCCGGCCGATGTGCCCCGGCTCGCCGCCCTGCTGCGCCGCCTCACCGAACGCGGCTGCACGGTCGTCGTGGTCGAACACAACCAGGACATCGCGGCCATGGCCGACTGGACCGTACGCATCGGCCCCGGCAGCGGCCCCGACGGTGGACGGCTGCTGCACGCCGGACCGCCCGAGCCGCGCCCCGCCGACCCGGTGCGGCCATCCGCGGCGGCCCGCGCACCGCGCCCCGTACGCACCTGCGTGGAGATCCGCGGAGCGACGGCGAACAACCTCCGCGACGTGTCGGTGGACATCCCCAAGGGCGCCATGACCGCGGTCGTCGGTGTCTCCGGCTCCGGCAAGTCCTCACTCGTCCGCGACGTTCTGGAAGCGGAAGCCACCCGGCGGCTGCTCGAATCGCTGTCCCTCTACGAACGCCAGTCGGTGCGCGAGGGGCCCGAGTCCGGGGCCGCCTCCCTCACCGGACTCGGCCCCACGCTCGTCGTCGGAGCGGACGGGCGGGCCCCCGGCCTGCGCAGCACCGTCGGTTCCAGCACCGAACTCAGCCCGCACCTCGGCGTCCTCCTCGCCTATGCCGGAGCACGCCGCTGCACCGACTGCGGCTCCGAGCAACGGCGTTCGGGCCACCGGCCGGGCAGCCCCTGGATCTGCGGTGGGTGCGGACGCTCCGGCCCGCCGGCCGAGCCCGGGGACTTCTCACCGCTGCGGTACGAGGCGGCCTGCCTGCGCTGCCACGGCATGGGCACCGTGGCCGTTCCGCTGGTGGAACGACTGATCCACCGGCCCGAACGGCCGCTGTGCGACGGCGCGATGTACTCGCCGGGCTTCTACCCGCGCTCGTATCTGTCGAAGCCCGCCAACGGTGGCTACTGGATGCTGCTCGCCCTCGGAGAGCGCTACGGCTTCGACCCCGAGCGCACCCCCTGGCAGGAGATGAGCCGGGCGGGCCAGGAGGCCTTCCTCTTCGGTGAGGAGGAGGTCACCCTGTCGCCCGAGGCCCGGGTCACCCCCTCCGCGACGGTCGTCTGGCGTGGTGTCTTCCGCATCATGGACGGCTGGGACGTCGGCGGTCTCTACACCGAGCGCGTGCCGTGCTCCTCGTGTGCCGGAGGACGCCTGCGGCCGGAGTTCCTCGACCAGCGGGTCGCCGGAATGAACCGGTACGACCTGCACCGCGAGCCGGTCGACACCGTGCGGGAAGTGCTCGCCGGGCTCGGGCTCCCGGACGGGGCACCTGGCTGGGCGGTCCGGTCGCACGCCGTCGCCCTGCGCCGCCTCGGCTTCCTGGGCCAGGTGGGCATCGGCCATCTGCACCTGGACCGGATGGCCAACACGCTGTCGGCCGGCGAGCTCCAGCGGGTCCGGCTCACCGCCCTGCTCGGCGCCGAGCTCACCGGGATGACCGTCCTCCTCGACGAACCGTCGCGCGGACTGCACCCGAGCGAGGTCGACGTGCTCGGCACGGTGCTCGAAGAGCTCCGCGACCACGGCAACACCGTGATCCTCGTCGACCACGACATGCGCCTGGTCGCCCGGGCCGACCACCGGATCGTGATGGGTCCCGGGGCCGGCCGGCACGGCGGTACGGTCGTCGGGACCGGCAGCGCCGACGAGGTGCGTGCGAACCCCCGGGCCCGCGCCCTCCTCGAACGCCCGCTGCCCGCCCGGGCCGCCGGTCCGCGTGCCGCGCCCATCGGCTGGATGACCGTCCGCAAGCCGACCGAGAACAACCTCGACGGTCAGGACGTGCGGATCCCGCTCGGCGTGCTCGCCGGTTTCTGCGGGGTGTCCGGCTCCGGAAAGTCGACCTTGGCCATCGACATCCTGGCGCGCGCCCTCGCCCCGAAGAAGCTCACCACCTCGGCCGCCGCCACGCCCGTCGCCCCCGGCAACCACGAACGCATCGAGGGCGCCCCGAAGCAGGTCAAGCACAGCGACCAGAGCAGCGTAGGCATCACCTCGCCCGGTGCGTACCTGAAAGTGCTCGGGCCGCTCCGGGAGGCGTACGCGGACTCCGCCCCGGCCCGGGAACTGGGCCTCGTACCGGCCGACCTCCAGCCGCGGTGCGACGGCTGCAAGGGGAAGGGAACGGTCGCCGAGGACATGGGCTTCATGCCCACCACCCAGCGGCCCTGCGAGGCCTGCGACGCCACCGGCTACCGGGCCGAGGCGCGGGAGCTCGCCGTGCGCGGCCACAGCCTGCCCGGCCTGGAACGAATGAGCATCGACGAGGTCCTCGCCCTGTGGGAGGACCTCGAAGCGGTCGCCTCGCCGCTTCGCGGCGCCGTGGAGCTCGGCCTCGGGTATCTGACCCTCGGACAGGGGCCCGGCGCGCTCTCCGGCGGAGAGCGCCAGCGGCTCAAGCTCGTACGCGAGATCACCGGGGCGAACGGCCGCCCGGCCCTGCACATCCTCGACGAGCCCACCACCGGGCTCCACGACGCGGACGTCGAGCGCCTGGTCCAGGCACTCGACGGGCTGGTGGCCAAGGGCCACGGAGTCCTCGTCGTCGACCACGACCCGCGCCTGCTCGCCTGCTGCGACTGGCTGATCGAACTGGGGCCCGGCGGCGGACCCGCCGGCGGCCGGATCGTCGCCGAGGGCACCCCGGAGGACCTGGCCGCCGGGGATACCGCCACCGCCCCGTACCTGCGTGAGGTGCTGTCATGACCGAATCCGCCTGGCTGCTGCTGTCCGACAGTTCGCCGGCACTGCGGTGCCGCGTCCTGGCCGAGTTGCTCGACGTACCGGACGACGACCCCGAACTCGCCGATCTGCTGCCCCGACGCACCGAGGACGCGCAGGCGCTCGCGCTCCTGGGGTCCGAACCCGAAGGGCTCCAGGAGCTCGGCCAACTGCTGTGCCGGCTCGGCGCCATGGGCTTCGACCACAGCCACCCGCGGGTGGCCGAGCTGGTCGAACGGGTCTTCGCCCACCAGCGGGACGACGGCTCCTTCCCCCTGACGGAATTCCGCACCGATGACCGCTACACGATGATCCCGCTCCAGGCCGCCCTGCCGCTGAGAGCCGTGGGGTCCGTGGGCGCGGCGACGGATCCACGTGCCGAGCGGGCCTACGACTGGCTGATCGCCCAGCGCGTCGAGGACGGCTCGTGGCCGACGGGCCTGGTCGCCGGTCAGCCCGGCAGCGTCCCCGGCTACCGCAAGCTGCCCGGCTCACCCGGCTGCCGGGCCAACACGGAGGCCGCCCTGGCCGCTCTGGTGCTGCATCCGCAGCGCGCACGCTCCGAACCGGCGCGGCGGGCCGCAGACCTGCTGCTGCGGCGCGAAACCCGGGACGAATGGGCGCTGGGAACCGAGATCGCCCGGTTGCACGGCCGGGAACGCGCGGCGGGCTTCATCTCCCTGCACTCCCGCTTCGACCTGGCCTTCGTCCTGGACCTGACGTCGCGGACGGGCGTCTCCGCCCGGGACATCCGGGTGGCGGACCTGGTGGGGTTCCTGGACGGGCTGCGCGGCCCGGCCGGGCTGTGGGAGCACCCCGTGCATCCGGAGCTGAGCCGCTGGCTCACCCTCGACCTGCTGGCGAGCCTGCGCCGCCTCGGCGCCGGTAACTGGGCCGGTGAGGGGCCGCGGCTGCGCTTCCGGCCGGACGACGTTCCCGTGAAACGGCACTGACACCGCATCACCGCCCTGCTGTTCGACTGAGGAGCCTGGCCAGTCGAATTCCATGGAGGATCGGTTAGTTTATTTCTTGTCTTCAAGAAGTATTCCGTTCCTGTGTGGGGTGTGGACAGGTGAGTCAGCTCAGTGCCGGACAATCGCAGCTTCTCGAAATGCTCAGAAATCGGAAAGCAGAAAAGCCTGCGGTCGACATTCCGAAGGTTGGGCAGGGTGTCAAAGTTCCGCTGCTTCCTGCACAGGCTCGTATCTGGTATTTCACGAGGCGATTTCCGGAGAGTGCGGAATACAACCTCTTCGACGTGGTCACCCTCGCCGAGGCCCCGGACCGGGAGCTGCTGACCTCCGCCGTCCGCACGCTGACCCAGCGCCACGACGCCCTGCGCGTGCGCATCCTGGAGGTCGACGGCGAGCCGGTGCAGGAGGACTGCGGCTCAGTGGAGCCGCCGGTCGAGTGGCACGATCTGCGCGCCCTCGGCCAGGAGGCCGCGGAGGCCCGGACCGCCGCCATCGTCGAGAAGACGGCGTCGATTCCGCTCCCCACCGATGAGGCACCGCTCTTCCGCGTGATCGCCCTGCTGCTTCCCGACGGGCCGGCCGTACTGGCCCTGGGCTTCCATCACGTGATCATCGACCACTGGTCGGTCAGCCAGGTCACGGACGAGCTGAGCCGCCTGCTGGCCGGGGCCGAGCTGCCGCCCGCCCACGGGGTGGGCTACCTGGACTACGCCGCCGCCCACGCGCGGACCCTGGACGAGACCCGCGTGGAGCGGGAGCTGACGTACTGGAAGGGCCGGCTCGGCGGCGAGCTCCCCGTCCTCGACCTGCCCAAGGACCGGCCCCGGCCCGCCAACGAGACGCGCAGCGGCGAGATGGCCGGCTTCCGCATCGAGTCCGAGCTCGCCGACCGGGTGCGCCGGTTCGCCGCCGACCAGCGGACCTCGACCTTCGTCGTGCTGCTCGCCGCCTACCAGACGTTCCTCTCCAGGCTCTCCGGACAGACCGACATCGTGGTGGGCTCGCCCCTCGCGGGCCGGGACGACGAGACCGCCGAGAAGATCGTGGGCTGCTTCGTCAAGCCGGTCGCGCTGCGTGGGGACCTGTCGGCCGCACCGGACTTCCGCACGCTGATCCAGCAGACCCAGCAGACCGTGCTGGAGTCGCAGGACCACCAGATGGTGCCCTTCGAGCGCATCGTCGCCGAACTGGGTGTGGCCCGGACGCCGGGCGTCAACCCCGTGTTCCAGACCATCTTCGGCTTCGTGTCCGGCATCGGCGTCGTCAGCGAGGGAGAGGGCGGCTCGCTCGTCGAACTCGACACCAAGTCCGCGCGCACCGACCTGACGGTCTCCGTCGTCGACGCGGGCGAGCACCTGCGCGCCGTGATGGAGTACTCCTCGGACCTGTTCAACCGCTCGACGGTGGACCGCTTCGCGCAGCTCTACGTGGCGCTCGTGGACACGCTGATCACCAGCCCGGCGACGCCCGTCACCGAGGTCGAGCTGCTCTCCGAGGCGGGCCGCAGCCACATCCTGCACGGCCTCAACACGTACCGGAAGCCCGACATCCGGTACCGGACGCTGGCCGAGCCCTTCGAGGAGCAGGTGCTGCGCACCCCCGACTCCGTCGCCCTCGTCGGCGAGGAGGGCGAGCTCACCTACGCGGAGATGAACGAGCGGGCGAACCAGCTCGCCCACCACCTGCGCGCCCAGGGCGTACGGCCCGGCGACAAGGTCGCCGTCTGCATGGACCGCAGCTTCGCCATGGTGATCGCGCTGTACGCGGTCGCCAAGGCCGGCGCCGCCTACGTACCGATGGACCCGGACCTCCCCGACGGCCGCATGGAGTTCATGCTCGCCGACACCGAACCCCAGCTGGTGCTCGCCGACGACCGGGGCGCGGGGCAGCTTCCCGGGGGGCCGTGGACCGTGCTGCGCGTCACAGGCGAAGAGCGGCCCTGGGAGCGGTGCCCCACCGGCAACCTCCCGATCTCCACCCCGCCGAACGCCCTCGCCTTCCTGCTCTACACCTCCGGCTCGACCGGTCGGCCGAAGGCCGTCGCCTACCCGGTGGACGGTGCCCTCGCCAACATCTTCTGGCTGCAGGGCCGCTACCCCTTCGGGCCCGGCGACGCGAACATCCTCAAGACCTCCTACGGCTTCGACGTCTCCACCTGGGAGCTGTACTGGCCGCTCTACTACGGCTCGCGCCTCGTCGTCGCCCGACCCGGCGGCCACCGCGAACCCGAGTACCTGCACGGGCTGACCGAGCAGTACCAGGTCACCACCCTGTTCTTCGTCCCGACGATGATGGAGGTGTTCCTGGCCGCCGCCCCCTCCGGCAGCTGCGGCTCCCTGCGCCGGGTCATCATCGGCGGCGAGGAGGTCAAGCCCCCGCTGCGCGACGCCTTCCACGCCCACTTCGACGCCGAGCTCGTCAACTGCTGCGGCCCCACCGAGGCCGGCACGGTGGTCGAGGGAGTCATCCCCCGCGAGCCCGGTGTCCCGGTCCTCCCGCTCGGGCGGCCCTGCGATAACTTCCGGATCCACATCCTGGGCCCCGACCTCGAAGTACTTCCGATCGGCGTGCCCGGCGAGATGTACATCGGCGGCGAGACCGGCCTCGCCCACGGCTATCACAACCGGCCGGGCATGACCGCCGAGCGTTTCCTCCCGGACCCCTTCGGCCCGGTCGGCGAGCGGATGTACCGCACCGGCGACCTGTGCCGGTACCGGGAGGACGGGGTGATCGAGCACCTGGGCCGCATCGACCGGCAGGTGAAGGTCAGGGGCCTGCGCATCGAGCTGTCCGAGATCGAGTCGGTCCTCTGCGAGCACCCGGACGTACGGGCCTGCGTGGTCCTGGCCCCCAGTGGCTTCGACGGCCGCATCGCGGCCTTCGTCGTGCCCGAGCCGGGCAGCGAGCCCGACCCGCGGGAGCTGGAGCGGCACGCCCGGAACCAGCTGCCGACGCACATGGTGCCCGCGGCCGTCGTCACCGTCGACCAGGTGCCGTACAACGTCAACGGCAAGATCGACGAGAAGGCGCTGCTCGAACACCTGGGCAGCCGGGCAGCCGGCGGTTCGACGGAGCTCGTTGAGCCCGAAGGGGAGATGGAGACCCGGCTCGCCGGGGTCTTCGGCGAGGTGCTCGGCATCGAGCGGTTCAGCGTCACCGACGGCTTCTTCTCACTCGGCGGCCACTCCCTCCTGGTCTTCAAGCTCATCGCGGCCTGTGCCCGGGAACTGGGCGTCAAGCCCACCGTCGGCGACGTGTTCGCCGCCCCTTCCGTCCGGGAGCTGGCCGCTCGCCTGGGCTCCGCCGCGGAGGAACGCACCGACGAAGTCCTCGTACCGCTCGTACACCCCCAGGGCAGGCCCGTCGTGCTGTTCGTGCACGGCGCCGGCGGCTCCGTCCTCCCCTTCCAGGCGGTCGGACGGGAACTGGGGGAGAAGTACGACGTGTACGGCCTCCAGGCCGCGAACGTCACGGACGCCGACGGCAGTGGTGCGGGCGCCGAGTCCATCGAGGACATGGCCGCCCGGTACGTCGCCGCCGTCGATGCCGTACGGGGCACCCGGCCCCTCTTCCTGGCGGGCTGGTCCGTCGGCGGCTGCGTCGCCCTGGAGATGGCCCGGCAGTGGCAGGCGCGCGACGTGGACCTCGTGGGGGTGGCCATGCTCGACACCTGGCTGCCGCCGGAAGCCGTGGCCGATCCGGCTGCGGCGGAGCAGGCCCGCGCGGCGTTCGCGGCCATGGACCTCCTGGGCGGCGAGGGCGAAGCGACCGCCGACCTGACGGGGATCTCCGAGGAAGCGGCGCGCATCCCGGCCCTGATGGAGCGGCACCGTGCCGCCTTCCTCGGCTACACACCCGAGCCCTATGCGGGTGAAGTGTGTCTGCTGCGGGCGGCCGAGCCCTATCCAGATCCTCACATCGAATTCCCCGCGATCCTTCGCGGGGCGGACCACGGGTGGCGGGCGCACATCCCTGGCCTCTCCTCCCGCGAAATTCGCGGGAACCATTTCAGCCTCATCTCCGATGAGAACTCGGCGCACCTCGCCGAAACCGTCCACGAAATCGTCGACGAGATGCTTTCGTTCAGCGAAATCTAGGAATCTGGAGTAGCCGTGACTGATATCGCAATCACCGCCGACTCGCGCAGCGCGCTCGACGAACTCGTCGACCGGGAGATCGCCGAGGCCGGACTCGCCCGCGCGGAGAACCGCTTCTTCAGCTTGGCCCGGGGGTTCGGGACGGGCGATTTCACCGGTCCGCTGGCCGTCGCCCACCAGTGGCGCGCGATGACCAAGGTGTTCATGTTCACCACGCTGTCCGGCCTCGGCGCGGCGGCCCGCACCCTCAACGCCCAGCACTCGCCGCCCAGCGACGCCCTGGCCGCCTTCCAGACCATGTTCCGCGTCATCGGCGATGACCTGGACAACCTCGCACCGGTGTTCAGCGCGGTTTCCCCCAAGGGACCCGCCGGAGCGCACTACGTGTGGTGGGAGGACGCCATCATCAAGCCGCTGTCCGAGCACGTCGACGAGGCCGGCCGCGCCACTGCCGAGGAGCTCCCCGAGGGCGTCGTGCGCCTCATCGAGAACATGGAGCGCTACGCGGACAACCCGCTCGGCGCCGCCGTGCAGCTGCGTGTCGTCGAGACCATCGCCCTCGACATCGCCGTCGGCTTCCGCCGCGTCTACGGCAAGCTGGAAGTGGACGGCAAGCGCCTCTTCCCGAACACCGAAGACCTCGCCTGGATCGACTCGCACATCAAGGCCGAGACGATGCACGCGGCCCAGGTCAGCAGCGACGAGACCGGCATGACCTTCTTCGTCACCAGTGAGGACGAGGCCCGCGCCTTCGCCGAGATGACCACCGAGTACTCCGCCAGCTGGGCCGGCGCCCTGAACGCGTTCGCCGACTCCCTCGGCCTGCCCTCCCTGCTCGCCGCGGCCCAGGCAGCCTGACCGTGCGGAGCCACCGAATAGCGGCGCTCCAGCTCGACGAGGAGCGCCTGGCCGCCGACCTCGCCGTCTCCGAGGGCTTCGCGTACAACGACTCGTACGCCGACTTCGTCAGCAGCGGCATGCTGCGCAGCACCATGCTGTGGAACCAGACCGGCAGCCTGGCCGAGTCGTCCCTGGGCGACTACGAGGGATCGGCGCGGCCCACGCCCCACGGCGAGGCGCTGACGTACGTCCGCGAGCTGATCGGCCGGTACTTCCGCACCGATCTCCTCAAGTACGCGCGCTTCATGCGGCTCGCACCCGGCAGCGTCTACGTGCCGCACCGCGACTTCCTGGAACTCAAGGCCGACATGGTGCGGGTCCACCTGCCGCTGCAGACCGATGACAACGTCTTCGCCTCCGAGGACAACACCGTCTTCCGGATGCGCCGTGGCGAACTGTGGCTGCTCGACGCCACCCGGACCCACTCCGTCGGCTCCTTCTCGGACCGCGACCGCGTCCACGTCATCTGCGACTTCACGGCCGAGGACTTCTCGCAGGTCCTCGCCGCAGAGGTCCAGGCCCGGCCCGACGTACCGGCGGACAACATAGCCGAACGCCCGCCGCTCGGTGCGGAGAGCCGGCAGGCCCTGCTCGACCTGGCCAAGGTCCTCGACGAGCGCAACTACCAGGAAATCCAGACCCTGCTGATCAAGCAGCACTTCGCCTCCGACATCTCGGGCGACGAGGTCTTCACGCTGCTGAAGCAGATCGCGGACGGCAGCGGCCGGGCCGATCTCCTGAGCCGTGCCACGGCTCACGAGGAGTACTGCATGGTCCGCAGGTAAGTCCGTGTGAGCACCACGAGGCCCTGGGACCGCCCAATGAAAGGAGACCGCACACAATGCGGTGGAACGGAATTTATCTCAACGCCTGCGGGGCTGTCCTGGGGCGCCTCGAGGAGACCTCGGTCACCGTGGCCGAGGGCCGCTACGACGAGGCCGAGGCCGTCGCCGACGGCTATCTGTCCATCAGCGTGGTCGACGACGGACCCGCCGTCGACCTCGCGGTGAAGGCCGCCGACCTGACCATGGGCCGCAGCACGGTGGCGGCCGAGGACATCGATCTGGTCGTCCACTCCAGCTGCAACAACCAGGGCCTCGACCACTTCGCCCCGGCCTCCTACGTCCAGGGCCGCACCATCGGCGGCCGTGCCGCCGCGGTGGAGGTCAAGCAGTACTCCAACGGCGGCCTGGCCGCCCTGGAGATCGCTGCGTCCTATCTGAGCGTCCGGTCCAAGACCTCCGCGGCCCTGCTCACCACCAGCGACATCTTCGCCCTCCCCTCCTTCGACCGCTACCGCTCCGACAAGGGCGTGGTCTTCGGTGACGGAGGAACCGGACTCGTGCTCTCCCGGCAGGGCGGCGTGGCCAGGCTGCTGTCCACGGCCGTCATCAGCGACGGCACCTACGGCGCGGTGTACCTCGGGAACAAGCCCTTCGAGGAGGTCGAGAACGCGAGCGACAGCCCCGTCGACCTCCGGGCCCGCCGGGACGAGTACCTCCTGGAGAACGGCGAGCTCCTGCTGAAGATCGTCCAGTCGCTCACCGAGCGCCAGAAGGAGAGCGTGTCGGTCGCCCTCGCGGACGCCGGGCTCACCGCCGCGGACATCGACCGCTGGGTGCTCACCAACGTGGGCAAGACCCTCGACGACATCGACTTCCGGGCCACGTTCGGCATCGAGGACGACCGGACCACCTACGAGTGGGGCCGCCGGGTCGGGCACATCGGAGCGGCGGACCAGATCGCCGGACTCACCCACCTCCTGGAGACCGGTCAGGTCAGCCCCGGGGACCGGGTGGCGCTGTGCGGAATCGGCATGGGCTTCACCTACGCCTGCGCCATCGTCGAGATCCTGGAACAGCCCGAGTGGACGGCCGACGGGTCATGACCGGCTCGCGGACCGCCGGGACCCCCTTCCGGGGGGACGACCTGCTCGAACGGATCAGCGCCCTGCGCGCCTCGTCCGGGGCCGGCGACCCGGAACTCGCGGAGGAGCTCGACACCCTCGACGACGCCCTGCTCCTCCACGAGGCCGGCCGCCTCCTCGACGGCGTCACCGCGGCCCAGCTGTCCCGCTCGGCGGACGCCCGCACCACCACCCTGCGGGTGGCCGTCGCCGCCACCTTCACCGCCGACGACGTCGTACCGCTGCTGCGGGCAGCACTGCTGTCCGCCGGCATCGACGCGGAGTTCCACTTCTGCCCGTACGACCAGCTCGGCATCGAGCTGACCGATCCGCGTTCCGCACTCGCGGACTTCGAACCCCAGGTAACGCTCTGTCTCCAGGACGCCGGGGCACTGCTCCCGCGCGATTGGGACCCGTCCGACTGGGACGGCGTCCAGACAGAGCTCCGGGACCGGGTCGACCTGCACACGGCGGTTGCGGCGGCCTTCGCCGCCCGCACCGGCTCCGTCGTACTGCTGCACACCGTGCCGCTGCCCCGCCCGGACCGCCGGAGCGTGATCAGCTTCCGGGGCGGGGCCGCCCTGGGCCGGATCTGGCGCGAGGCCAACATCGCGCTCCTCTTGGCGGGTGAGACCAACGACGGGGTCTATACCGTCGACCTGGAGGCGTTGCTCACGGACGTCCCCGGGCCGGTGCGTGACGAACGCCAGTACCGTTTCGGCCGCAAGGCGTGGACACCCGCCGTGGAGCTGGCCTACGTCCGGGAGGCCACGGCCTTCTGCCGGGCCGTAGCCGGCCTCGGCCGCAAGGTCCTGGTCCTCGACCTCGACAACACGCTGTGGGGCGGGGTCCTGGGCGACGACGGCCCGGCCGGGATCGAGCTGGGCACGCTCTACCCCGGCGACTGTTACACCGACCTGCAGCGCCGGGCCCTGGCCCTGCGCCGCCAGGGGGTGCTCTTGGCGGTGTGCAGCAAGAACGAGAAGGCGCTGGTCGACGAGGTCCTGGCCGGACACCCGGACATGGTGCTCCGCCCGGACGACTTCGTCGCCGTCGTCGCCGACTGGCAGCGCAAGGACCTGCATGTTGCAGCTCTCGCGAAGGAGCTGAACCTCGGGCTCGACGCGTTCGTCTTCGCCGACGACAGCCCCTTCGAGTGCGGCATGGTGGCGAGCTCGCTGCCGCAGGTCCACGTCGTACACCTGGACGGCGATCCCGCCTGCCACACGGAAAAGGTGCTCGAAGCCGCCCGCTTCGCGCAGCTGGGCGTCACGGCCACCGACGCCGAACGCACCACGCTCTACCGGGGCCGGCGCGAGCGACACCAGCTCGGCACTGCTCACGCCACCGCGGAGGACTATCTGCGGGCGCTCGGCATCCGCGTGACCGTCGGCCCCGCGGACGACTTCACCCTGCCCCGGCTCGTCCAGCTCGAACAGCGCACCAACCAGTTCAACATGACCGGCCAGGCCCATGGCGAAGCTCTCACACGGCAGCTCGCCCACTCGCCCGAGCACCTCGTGCTCGCGGTCGAGGTGACCGACCGCTTCGGCACCGAGGGAGTGATCGGCGGCGTCTGGCTGGACCGCGGTCCGGACCGCTGGACCGTGCGGAACCTGGTGCTCAGCTGCCGGGTGTTGTCCCGCGGCGTCGAGCAGGCCGTCCTCCAATACGTCGCCGAATCGGCCCGCGAGGCCGGGGCCGGAGTCCTGGAGGCCCGCTTCAGGCCGACCGCGCGCAATGCGCCCGCGGCCGCCCTCTATCCGTCCGCCGGCTTCGGCCGTGCCGACGAACCCGAAGGCACCGGCCCGGCCGGTGCCGATGCCGCCGACACGACGGTCCGTTACCAGGTCCCCCTCGACCGGCTCCCCATCCTGACCCCCGACTGGATCACCCTCGTTACCAAGGAGGCAATGGAATGTCTGACGTGATGAGTACCCTGCGGCCCCTCGTCGCACGTGTCGCCCAGCACCCTGTGGACGGCATCACCCCGGACTCGCGGTTCGCCGGGCTCGGCAGCTGGGGCAGCCTCGCGGCCATGCGTCTGCTGGCCACGGTCGAGCAGACCTACGGGGTTCAGCTGGACCTCCGTTCCTACATGAAGTTCGAGACCGTGGGAGAGCTGGCCGAAGAGATCTCCGGCCGTCTCTCCGCCGTTTCCGGCGCGCATGCGGGCTGAGGCCACCGCCCGGGCGACAGGAGTCGAACCGTGATCCTCGGCGTCGATCACGTCGGGCTCGCCACGGCTGATCCCGCCGGTGCCGGCGCCCAGCTGGCCGCCCTGGGCCTGGTCCTGGCGGATCAGGGAGAGGCCGATGCCTACGGTGTCGCCTGTGAGTTCTGGCAGCTCCCCGGTGAACGGGCGGGCACTGCCGTGGAGCTGGTCTCGCCCACCAGAGCCGGTTCGGCGGTCGACGGCCGGCTGGCGGGCGTGGGCCCCGGTCTCTACCACCTCGCCTTCGTCGTGGACGACCTCGCCCACGAGACGGACCGGCTGCGCCGCGGCGGACTCATCGCCCTCGATGCCGAGCCGTGCCGTGGCGCCCGGCCGGGCATGAGCGTCACCTTCCTCTACCAGCCCGAACCCGCCGAGCTCCTGGTGGAGCTGGTCCACTACACGCCCGTCCCGCCCCACTGAAGCGCAGCGCGCACGCCTGCACCCGTTGTCCGCCACCACTGGGTGGCCTTCACACCCTGGGATTCACATGCCTTCCGACACGACCGCCCCCGCCGCGCCAACCCGTGTACAGCGCCGCCGCCACTACCTGATGTGCCGACCGACTCACTTCGAGGTCGTGTACGCCATCAACCCGTGGATGGACCCGGCCAAGCCGGTCGACACCGACCTCGCCGTCCTCCAGTGGGAGCGGCTGCGTGAGCTCTACGTGGAACTGGGCCACACCGTCGATCTGATCGAGCCGGTGCGCGGCCTGCCCGACATGGTGTACGCCGCCAACGGTGCCACCGTCGTGGACGGCCGCGTGTTGGGCGCGAGCTTCCGCAACGAGGAGCGCCGCCCCGAAGGCGCCGCCTACCTGGAATGGTTCCGGGCCAACGGCTTCACCGCGCGTCACGACCCGCAGTACGTCAATGAGGGCGAGGGCGACTTCCTCGTCACCGACCGGTTCGTCCTGGCGGGCTACGGCTTCCGCAGCGACGAGCGCAGCCACCAGGAGGCGCAGTCCTTCTTCGGGCGCCCCGTCATCAGCCTTGAACTCGTAGACCCGCGTTACTACCACCTCGACACGGCTCTGACCGTCCTCGACGGCGACGAGATCATGTACCACCCCGAGGCGTTCGCCCCGAGCAGCCGTCAGGTGCTGCGGACGCTCTTCCCGGACGCCCTCGAGGTGTCTGCGGCGGACGCGGCGGTCTTCGGCCTGAACGCGGTCTCGGACGGCATCAACGTCGTCCTTCCGGAGGCCGCGAGCGGGCTTGCCGAGCAGCTGCGCGCCCGCGGGTTCAACACCATCGGCATGGACCTGTCCGAACTCCTCAAGGGCGGCGGCAGCGTGAAGTGCTGCACCCTCGAAATCCGCCGCTGAGTCTCTAGCACCCACCAAGGAAAGGATCCCCCATGGACGTGATGACGGCAGTCATGACCCGGCGCAGCGAGCAGACGCTGCACAGCCCGGCACCCGGTGAGACGGAGTTCGCCTACCTGCTGCGCGGGGCGGGTACCGCCCCCGACCACGGGCGGCTGCGGCCTTGGCGCTGGGTGCTGCTCCGGGACGACGACCGGGACGCTCTGGGGGACTGCCTGGCCGAGGAGGCGGGCGCCGACGAAGTGGCGGCGGAGCGGATGAGGGCCAAGCTGCGGCGGGCGCCCCTAGTCGCCGCGCTTGTCTTCACGCCGCGCGAGAGCAAGATTCCGGAGTGGGAGCAGATGGCTGCCGCCACCTGCATGACGTACTCGCTGATGCTGCTGCTGCACGCGCGCGGTTACGGCAGCATCTGGCGGACCGGCGCCCTGACCCGCAGTACGACCGCCGGTGAACTGCTCGGCCTGATGCCGGGCGAGCGGCTGCTCGGGTCCCTGGACATCGGTACGCCGGACCCGTCCACGAGCAGCAATCGCCAGCCGCTGGACGACGTGTCCGGTCTGATGACGTCCTTCGCCGACGTCCGGGGCCGCGGTGCCGGCCGGTCAAAGGCAGCCTGATGGACAGGGATATGGCATGTGAGGTTCCGCGGCGGCGACCGTGATTCCGTCACCCGTTGGAGAAGGGCCCCTGAGTCGGGGACTCGAGCTCCCGGAGGTGGGCGGCCCGCCGCAGCTCTGGCTGGTCCAGGCCGGCGAATACCCCTTGGACCCGGCTGCCGTCGCCCTGCTCTCGCCGGACGAGGTCCGGCGCCGAGGGCGGTTCGCGCACGAGACCGACCGGCACTGCTACAGCGTCGCCCATGTGGTGCTGCACCAGTTGGCCGGTGCCTACCTCCGGCAGGACCCGGCTGAGGTGTCGATCGTCCGGCAGCCTTGCAAGCGGTGTGGCCGGCCCGATGGGCGGCCGGCACTGCACCGGCCGGACCTGCACTTCTCGCTGTCACACAGCGAGGACTTGGTCCTGTATGCCTTCGCACGCACGCCCGTTGGCGTCGACGTCGAGGCGATGCCCGCACGGGGCACCGTTGACGAACTATGGGCCACGCTCCACCCCGTGGAGCGGGCTGAGCTCGCCGCTCTACTTCCGGCGGAGCGCGACGATGCGTTCTTGCGCTGCTGGACCCGCAAGGAGGCCTGCCTCAAGGGCATGGGCGCGGGGCTGACGCACGGCATCGAGCAGCCCTACGTGGGGAGTTCAAAAGCGCCGGAGGCCGTCGATCGGTGGAGCCTCTCGGATGTAGAGGTTCCCGCCGAATACCGTGCGGCGGTCGCTGTATCGACGCTTTGACGCTCCGCGATGGTCGCCGACCAGGAAGAAACGGTTCCGCATCGAGATGGTAACATGCGGCTCAGCATTCGGTCTCTTGCCGGCAGGTTCTGAGAGTTTAATTCGCATCCCGTGAGAGTCATGGGGATCCTGCCGGCCATCACGGGGAGGGGAGCCTGTTGCTGGAGGCGCTCGGTCTAGAGTCTGATATGGAGGCAGTTTATCGATTGCTTCTAGAGCGGCCTGAAATGGGCGTACGTCAGATCGCTGCCCATTTGTCCCTTTCGGAGAAGGATATCCGGAGCATCCTCGATGACCTGGCCGACCTGCGCCTTCTCCGTCAGGAGGAGAGCGGAGAAGAGTTTCTCACCGTGAGCCCGGAAGTAGGGCTCGGTGTCCTTCTGAACCGGATCGAGCTGGAGTTGGCTGCCAGGCAGCGGCAACTGGAAGCAGCCCGATCGGCCGCAGCGTCGCTCATCATGCGGCACGGAAAGCAGCGGCACGCGCCAGAGGTCGTTCAGCAACTCTTCGGCTTGGAGGCGGTCCGGCTCCGTCTCGAACAGCTCGCCGCGACCGCTCACACGGAATGCCTTTCCTTCTTCCCCGGCGGTGCCCAGCGTCCGGATGTGATGGAGTCGAGCAAACCCCTCGATCAATTGGCCCTGGAGCGCGGTGTCTCTCTGCTTACGTTGTACCAGGACAGCTTTCGGAACGATTCGGGCACGCGGGAGTATGTCCACTGGTTGTCCACTCTGGGTGGTGAAACTCGGACCGTGCCCAGCCTCCCCATGCTCATGGTCATCGTCGACCGGGAGGTCGCCCTCGTTCCCCTCGACCCGGAGGACGGCCGGCAGGGGGCTCTGGAGATCCGCAGCCGAGGGGCCGTGGAGGCCCTCCACGTGCTCTTCATGCGCTTCTGGGACGCCGGGATCCCCTGGTACGAACAGGATGGTCCCGACGGCACCGGACTCTCCCGCAGGGAACGAGAGTTGATGTACCTCATGTCGAGCGGCCACACGGACGAGGCGATCAGCAAGAAGCTGGGTGTCTCGCTTCGCACGGTTCGGCGCACGGTGTCCATCCTGATGGCCCGCTTGGAGGCGCGCAGCCGCTTTGAGGCCGGGGTGTTGGCCGCCCGCGCGGGCTGGTTTTTGTAGCGTTCGCGGATAGGGCTGTTGGGAGGCCGGAACCCGTTTCGACGGGGCGGTTTGGTCCTGGTTCCGAACGGTAAGAGGTTCATCGCGATTCGCCTCGTGAGACAACTCGCTTTGCCTGCTTGGAAGTTGTGCGTTCCTCTCGGTTGGCTGCCCGGTATGCAAACGGGGCAGGCCCTTGGAGGTTGTCCATGCTCTGCATGAGCAGGATGCGAGCGGGACGGCGCCTTCTCCACTTCGGAACGGCAGCGTTATCGGGTCTGACCGCTTCCCTCCAGCCGGCGCCTGTGGATTCTCGGTCATCAGTGCTTATCCCGCCGGAGCATCCCACCCGCGGGGCCAGAGTTGCGGGGCATGGTCAGGTCTATTCGCATTCACTCGTCCGCTCATTCTCCTTTCCGCTGAACTCAGTTGGGTGGGCGTCATGTAGGCTGCCGACGACATTGTCATGCTCAACTGCGGGGAAAAGCCGTGCACGGAGGCCTTGATTCGATGGACGGCAACTTGTGGCGAACTTTTTTGGAAGTCGCCCGAGCCCATCCCGACCTTCAAGCTTTTGACAGCCCGGAGCAGTTCTCGATTACCGCGAGCTGGCCTCTGCCGCCACCGCAGTTGCGGACGGACTGTCCGCACGGAATATCGGTGTCGATGACGTCGTGGCGATCGAGATGCCGGTCGGACCGGGTTTCGTCGTCAGTGTGCTGGCCACGCTCGCAGTCGGTGCGGCGTACCTCCCGCTGGACGTGACCGGCCCGGCGAAGCGGCGTGAGCAGATCTTGCGGGACGCCCGGCCGTCAGCCGTTCTGCGGGCCGATGACATCCGGCACGCAACCGACCCCCTATCGATCCGTCCCGCCCTGACCGATCGACACGACCCCGCGACGAGTGCCGACGATCCTGCCTATGTCATCTACACATCTGGATCCACCGGTACGCCCAAGGGCGTTGTAGTCCCGGCGCGCGGCGTGCACAACTTGTTGGCTGCGTTTCAGCGCCGGTCACCACTCGGCCCCGGCGCACGCCACAGCTGGTGGACCTCGCCCGGATTCGACGTCTCCGTCTACGAGATGTGGAACGCACTGTGCAGCGGCGGGGCCCTGGTCCCCGTGCCGGATGTGCACCGCCGCGACATCGACGCCACCCTCGACTACCTGGCCGAGCAGCGCATCGATTCGGCGTACCTGCCGGCTCAGTTCCTTCCTGTTCTGCGCGACCGGGTACTCCGTCGCGAGTCGGCTCCTTCGCTCCGGCGGCTGCTGTCCGGTGTCGAGCCGATTCCGATCGGTCTGCTCGTCCAACTGCGGTCCCGCATACCCGGGATGGTCGTCATCAATGGATACGGGCCGACCGAGACGACCGTATGTGCCACGTTGTACGTGGTTCCCGACCGGTGTGACGATCCACAACAGCGGACGCCGATCGGTGCGGTCTTCGAGGGCAACCGCGGATTCGTGCTCGACGAGCAATTGGTTCCGGTCGAGCAGGGACAGGTCGGGGAACTGTTCGTCGCGGGCCGTGGTCTGGCGATCGGCTACCTCCACGCTCCGCAGCGAACCGCGGAGCGTTTCCTGCCCGCCGCCGACGGCGACGGCCTCATGTACCGGACCGGCGACCTCGTCGTCGCTGACGCCGCCGGCGCCCTGACCTTCCGCGGCAGGATCGACGACCAACTCAAGATCGACGGCGTTCGCGTCGAGCCGGCGGAGACCGAGGCGGCGCTCCGGCAGCTTCCGGAGATAGCGGACGTCGCCGTGCGTCCGTGGCCGACGAGCCCCGGCGGCCCCTCGATGCTGACGGCCTTCGTCGTGCTCTCGGGCACCGCCACCGACACCAGCGGCGACCTGTGGAGCGAGATCAAGGGTCGCCTGGCCGAGGCGCTTCCCGCGCAGGCTGTTCCCCGGCGCTTCTTCGCGCTGGAACGGATACCGATGACGCCCGACGGCAAGCTCGACCGTTCGGCGCTTCCCCAGCCGCACAGCTGGCCGGCACGGCCGCCTCGCAACGCGAACGAACAAGCCGTCGAGGAAGCCTGCCGCGCCGTGCTGCGGGAGACGCCGTCCTCGGTGCTCGACGTCGGATTCGCTGAGCTGGGCGGCGACTCCCTGCAAGCGGCGCAGCTGTCGGCCGCACTGCGGACGACCGTCGGCCGGGCAGTCACCGCAGGCCACGTACTCGCCGCGACGACGCTGGCCGACCTCGCGGCCGAGATCACCACGTTGCCCGCCATCACCGCACCGGTCGACGAAAGACGAGTAGTTGACGCCGTGCCACTCACGCCGGGCCAGGCCGGGATCCGGATCGCCGAGTTGACCAGCACGTCCCCTGGCGCGTTCCACGAGGCCGTGGCAGTGGAGTTGACCGGCGAGGTCGACCCAGATCAGATCGCCCGCGAGCTTACGGCCGTACTCAACCGGCATGCCGTCTTCCTCGGACGTATCGACGACGCCACCATGCAGTTCGTGACCGACGGCGCACCCCTGTCCGTCACGGTGCAGCCCGTGGCACCCGATGAGGCGGTGGACGACGCGTGGCAGAAGGCGCTGGCCGCGCTACACCGTCCGGCGTTCGATCTCGGTCGGGGGCCGCTGGTGCGCGCCGTGGTCCTCTCCGCACCGCACACGGTCCGCCTGCTGCTCGTCTGGCACCACATCGTGGTCGACGCCTGGAGCGCCCGGATCGTGCTCGAGGAGTTGGCAGCGGCGCTGGCCGGCAACACACCCCGTGGCCCGGTGGAGCACGGCCATGCCCACTACGCGCGTCGGCAACGGCTCTACCTCGCCTCGGCGGACGGCAAGCTGGCCCTGCAGGCGGCGGCAGACCGGGTCAGGGGCTGGCTACCGAAGGGGGAAGGCGAAGCCCGTCCGGCCCAGGAGTCCTGTCAACTGCAGGAGCTCTCGGTCGGGTCGCAGGTGTGGGACAAGGTTCGCGAATGCGCGCGACGCAATGGCACGACGACGTTTGCGGTCACGTGCGGCCGAGAACTCGGCTGCACACACGGCTCTGCGCCACGCGCGCGAGGTCATCGCCGAGGCGCACACGATGTCGAGGGTGCCCTTCCCCGCGTTGATGGCCGAGCTCGGCCTGCGCGACGCGCGGTCCGTCGCTCCATTGGTCATCGCCTGGAACCGCGACCCGGCGACCGCCTTGGCGGCTCCGGGCCGTACGGCGCGGTCCCTGAAGGTGAGCCCTCCGGGAGCGCTCTTTCCGTGGACCGTTCTGCTCACCGACCACGCGGAGCTCGGCATGTCCGGACGCATCGAACTTCCGCCGGGGGTGCCGGGCAGCGAGGTGGCTAGATTCGGCGCGCAGCTGGAGTCGCCGCTGGGGACGTTCGCATCCGCGGCGTGAGCAGGGGCTTGTCGGATTCCAGCCACTCGATGCTCAGATGGGTGTACTCCGGGCGGTACCACAGCGCGTAGAAGCCGGGCTCCCTGTCCATGAAGACATCCTCGTCCTGATAATCGTACTCGTCGAGCTGTGGCTCCATGGCAGCTATCGACCGGAGGCCTACCAACGGGCTGTGGCAGTCCGTAGGGGGCACCGCAACTGGTCAGGGTAGCGGTGGGAAATGATCTACATCAGCGTGGGAAATGAAGTTCAGGAACGTGGCCGTCGGTGCAGGTCAGGGGGTTTCGTCGGTGCGCCGGTGATGTCAAGCGTGTGGCGCGCGGTCACATCATGGCGTTGCCGAGCGGAAAGCAACGCGGAATGGGGCCTTCCTCATGTGAGGAAGGCCCCATTCCGTGTTGAGCGCCCGGCAGGCCTTGCACCTGCATTTCCCGTCGGCAGACGGACGTCTTTCCTTGGACCACAGACGCGTGACTTCGTTTGCCGAACCGAAGTGACACCATGATCATACAGGGTGAGAATCTGTCCGGCGATCCGGCGATCCGGCGGGTGCGGGGGGAGCGCGTGGACGCGCCTGCGCGAGCATGTCATGATCGCGCAGGCGTTCGGCGCGGGTCCGACGCGCGGGGAAGGACGTATGAAGCTCTACATCGCCGTACCTGTTGTTCTGCTGGCGTCGCTCATCGCCGCGTCCGGTGTAGCGGCGGTTTCCCGTGGCTGGGTGATCCCCGCGAACCGGCGACCGGTGCGCCGCCCGCGCCTCTACGGCTGGGGCCAGTTGTTGGTTGCCTTCGCCCTGTGCTGGCAGATGGTCTTCCTGCTGGCGCTCAGCGACCCCGACACACGCCAGTGGGGGACGCTGACGGGCAGCGTGCTGCTGCTGACCGGCCTCATCGTGATGATGGTGAGCTACCGCGGGGCCGGTGATCGGCAGGCCGGTGGCAAGCCCTGAGGGAGGTGTCCCGTTCGAGCTCGCCGGTTCGATTCGGATGCCGAGTGGGATCGCCTGCGGGAGCGCCCGGCGGTCAGGTGCCGGCCGGGTCGGGCTGCGGGAGCGGCTGAAGGCGGTTGCGGATCACGCGCACGGCTGTCTCGGCGTCGTCCACCGTCACAGTGAAGATCCTGCCGTCGCCCAGCCGGAGGACCACGCCCTCACCCCGGCGCACGACCACCGCCGTGCCCTTCTCGGGGCGCCAGCGGTAACCCCAGCCGCCCCATTGGCGTGGACAGACCCGGGGTGCCACGTCGGCGTCGACGACGTGGGAGAGCGGGATACGGCGGCGGGGCAGGCCCATGTGGCCGCAGCGCACGACGAGGCAGTCGGGCTCGACCCGTACCGCCACGCGCACATAGGCGAGCGTGCCGAAGAGTATGAGCAGACCTACCGCCACACAGCCGATGACCGACATCAGCAGAGCGGGCGTTCCGGATGTCCAGCTGGAGTCCGTGGCCAGCTCGACACCGAGCGCGATGGAGGCGAGGCCCGAGGCCGCGAGCAGCCACTGCACGCGGTTGGTGGCGCTGCCCGACCAGGTCTCGGGCAGCGGCTCGGCGGCGTGCCCTTCGTACCGTGGGTGCTCCCTCATATCCAGCAGACTAACCGGTATCCGCCACGCGGGTATCCCCGTGGCGGTCGGACGCCACCCTGGAAAGGCTCGTCGGATGATCCGGTCGCCGGTCAGGCCCCGTCCGGCGGATCTTCGCGGGACAGGACCTAGCCCACGTGGGTGATGGCGGCGAGTTCGCGCCCCTCCGCGTAGGCCAGCGCGGTGGTCGGCAGCGCCGACTCGCGCCCGCTGAGCAGCACGGTGAGCCGGCCGCCGCCCGGCAGGGCGGCAGGGGTGGGCGGCGCCGGACGGTCGCCGATACGGCGCAGCGCCTGCGCAGCGACCGCCCAGGCCGAGCCGTGCAGGACGACCGGCGGCAGGCCGGGCGCGCGGTCGGCGGCGACGGCCATGAGGGCGGTACGGATGCGTTCGGCGACCAGTTCGTAGTGGGTGCAGCCCAGCACGACGGCCCGGACGTCACGGGGGGTGAGGGCGGCCGCCGCGGCCACCGCGCGGTCGATCGCGGCCTCGTCGGCGTGCTGCACGGCGTCCGCGAGTCCGGGGCACGGCACCTCGGTGACCGCGGCGGCCGACGCGAACTCGCGGATCAGACCGCGCTGGTAGGGGCTGCCGGTGGTGGCCGGGGTGGCCCAGATCGCCACGGGCCCGCCGGCGGCCGCGGCGGGCTTGATCGCCGGGACCGTACCGATGACCGGCAGTCCGGGCTCCAGCGCGGCGCGCAGCGCGGGCAGGGCGTGCACGGACGCGGTGTTGCAGGCGACGATCAGCGCGTCGGGGCGGTGGTCGGCGGCGGCCCGTGCGACGGCGAGCGCGCGGTCGGTGACGTCCTGCGGAGTGCGCGGGCCCCAGGGCATGCTGTCCGGGTCCGAGGAGAGGACGAGATCGGCGTCGGGCCTCAGCCGGCGTACCTCGGCTGCCGCCGCGAGCAGGCCGATACCGGAGTCCATGAGCGCGATCTTCACCCGGTCACCATAGTCGACCGTACGTGCGGCCCCGCTGATGTGGGGCAGACTGCGGCGAATGAGCGCCGTTGCCTGGATCACCGTGGGTTCGCTGGCCGCGTGGGGCTGGCTGTTGCTGGGGCAGGGTTTCTTCTGGCGGACGGACCAGCGTCTGCCCGCGCACGAGGAGTACGGGAGACCCGACGAGCCGGAGAAGTACGGGGCGGCCCCCGGTGTCCCGGTGCGGTGGCCGTCCGTCGCCCTCGTCGTCCCCGCGCGGGACGAGGCCGAGGTGCTGCCCGAGAGCCTGCCCTCCCTGCTGGCGCAGGTCTATCCCGGTGAGGCGGAGATCTTCCTCGTCGACGACGGCAGCCAGGACGGTACGGGCGAGCTGGCCCGCAGCCTGTCCGCGCGGTACGGCGGGCTGCCCCTGACGGTGTCCTCGCCCGGCGAACCGGAGCCCGGCTGGACCGGGAAGCTGTGGGCGCTGCGGCACGGCATCGCGCTGGCCCGGGCCCGCCGCCCCGAGTATCTGCTGCTGACGGACGCCGACATCGCCCACGAGCCGGACAGCCTGCGGGGACTGGTCGCCGCGGCCCGGGCGAACGATCTGGACCTGGTCTCGCAGATGGCCCGGCTCCGGGTCGCGAGCGGGTGGGAGAAGCTCGTCGTGCCCGCCTTCGTGTATTTCTTCGCCCAGCTCTATCCGTTCCGCTGGATCAACCGTCCGGGCGCGCGCACGGCCGCCGCCGCCGGGGGCTGCGTACTGCTGCGTACGGAGGCCGCCGAGCGCGCGCGGGTGCCCGAGTCGATCCGCCAGGCGGTGATCGACGACGTGTCGCTGGCCCGCGCGGTGCGGCGTGCCGGGGGCAGGATCTGGCTGGGTCTCGCGGACCGGGTGGACAGTGTGCGGCCGTATCCGCGGCTGGCCGATCTGTGGCGGATGGTGTCGCGCAGCGCCTACGCGCAGCTGCGGCACAATCCGCTGGTGCTCGCGGGCACCGTGGTGGGGCTCGTGGTCATCTATCTGGCTCCGCCCCTCGCGCTGTGCGCGGGGGTGTTCGGCGGGGACACGGCCGCCGGGTGGCTGGGGTTCGCGGCGTGGGCGGTCATGACGGGGACGTATCTGCCGATGCTGCGCTACTACCGGCAGTCGCCGCTGCTGGCGCCGCTGCTGCCGTTCACGGCGCTGCTCTATCTGCTGATGACGGTCGACTCGGCGGTCCAGCACTACCGGGGGCGCGGCGCGGCCTGGAAGGGCCGCACGTACGCCCGCCCGAAGGCCGCGCCGGACCGGGATCTCGGCCCGGATCCGGCGCCGTGACCGGGGAGGCGTAGATCACTTCCTGCCGGGCGTCCAGTTCATGCCCCACCCATAGGCGTGATCGATCGTGCGCTGCGGACTGACTCCGCGTTCGGGTACGAGAAAGCGCGCTTCGCGCTGAACGACGAGGTCGGAACCGGTATTGGTGATCAGTGCGAGTGAGCAGACCGTCGAGGGGCCCGTGGATTCACCGAGCGAGAAGTCGATCGGTGCGCCGTGCTGCGGCTGGAGAGTGACCGTCGCGTCGAGATCCGCGAAACTGCGCGCGCCTTCGTAGATGGTGACAAAGATGACGATGCGGCGCAGGCGGTCCCTGTGGTCGAGGTTGATGGTGAGGTTCTCGCCGGCGGAGGCGGCGCCGGTGCGGTCGTCCCCGTCGAGAAGGATGTACGGCGGCTGGTTGAGGGCGCCGAAGGCATTGCCGAGTGCCTGGACCACTCCTTTGCGGCCGTCGCTGAGTTCGTAGAGGGCGCACAGATCGAGATCGAGCGCGCCCGGGGAGGAGACGGCCCGGCTCAGTCTGGCGCCCCAGCCCTTCAGCTCCTTGCGGACCTGCCAGTTGAGGTTCACCCGCATCGCGCCGGACGTGCCGCCCTGCTTGGCCAGGGAGACGGAGGGGGCGTCCTTCGTCAGGGTGACCTTGCTGAGCCGTACCGGCGTGGGAGCGGGGGCGGGTGGCGGGGTGGGGGCGGGCGGCGGAGTGGGGGGCGCGGCCGGTGCGGGAGCCGCGCCCTGCGGCGGTTCGTCGACCGAGATGCCGAAATCCGTGGCCAGGCCGGCGAGCCCGCTGTCGTACCCCTGGCCCACCGCCCGGAACTTCCAGCTTCCCTGGCGCCGGTACAGCTCGCCGAGGACGTAGGCCGTCTCGGCGGTCGCGTCCTGGCTGTCGTACCGCGCGATCTCGGCGCCCGACGCCGCGTCCAGCACGCGCACATGGAGTCCCGGCACCCGGCCGAACCCGCCGCCGTCGGCCGAGGCGGCCAGGATGATCCGCTCGACGGCCGGTTCGACGCGTCCGAGGTCGACGGTCAGGGTGTCCGTGACGCCGTCCGTCTCGGTCCTCGTGCCGTCGTGGCGTACGGCTCCGGAGGCGTGCTCCGGCTGGTTGTAGAAGACGAAGTCCGCGTCCGAGCGCACCCGTCCGGAGACGAGCAGGAGCGCCGAGGCGTCGACGTCCGGCACCCCCGGCCCGGAACGCCATGCCAATTCGACGCGGACGGCCTGAGCCGTCACCGGAAGATTGGCTCCTTTAAGCATGGACATGCTCGCCCCCTCGCGAGTCAGGGTGCTCCCAACGTACAACGTGCGCGTCGCGCTCCGAGCGTGCGCCGGGCGTGTCCGTCGAACAGCGTGTCGGCGGCGGCGCGGCTCCGCGGCGCCCCGACGACCGGAGCGCGAGCGCGGGTTGACGACCAGGCTGTCCGGCTCGAAGGGCGGCGCCAACCAACCGTCCTCCTCGCTCCTTCGGCCCCCGCGACCACCGCCCCGGCCGCCGGCGCGAGCACCGCCGCGACCGGATACAACCGGCGACGTCCTTGTGCCGGTCGCCGACAGCGGCCGGCACATCCAGCGGATCCCGCCACGGTGTCGTACGACACCTCGACGGGCGGCGCGGCCTTCTCCATCGCGGGCACCCGCCCACAGCACCAAATGATCTTGAAAAGGCCGTGGGTCGACATTTACCTGCGGCACAAGGCATTCCGGATGTAAATGTCGACCCAGGTTCACCGGAAATCATGAGCGCGGTGCCGACGAGCGGCATTGTTCAACTGGCCTGGGGAGTAGTTGAACACCTTGGCAAAGGCCACGGCACTCGCGTGCGACGCCGTTCACGAATAAGGCGTTGTTCGCTATGTTCTCGAAGATCCAGCACCCGTAGCATGGCGACCTGACCCCACCCTGAGGAGTCATTCGGTGCCCCAGTGCCCCTCCCGATCACCACGCGCCGGCGGCCGGCCTGCCGGAGGCCCTCGACGCGGCGGTGCCCGACAGCGAACTGTCACCAGGTGACGCCTCCCGCCGGAACGTCCTTCGTGGCACCGGGCTGCTCGGTGCCACGGCTACCGCATCGGTTCCGGCGCCGGAAGGGCACGCCCAGGCAGCGGCGCCGGCGGGCAACCGCGGGCGGACACGTCGGTGGCCGGCCGGAGACCACGTACGCCCGCACCGGGCGGACGGCGTCCTCACCCCGCATGTCGCACCCCCCGGCGGTGACGGCTACGCGCCCGCCGAGGCGCCCAACCCGGTCCGCTGCCCCGGAGGTCACTGAACCCCGGCGGGCCGGAACCGCCCGAACCGGAAAACGAGGCGTACGGCTGCCGGGCGAGGCGCCGTCACGCCAACGAGCGGAAGAGGACCGATGACCGCGTCCGGCGTACGCAAGATCTGCCTGGCCCTGCCCACCCACCGCGAGTGCGTCGCCACCATCGGCGCCCTGGCGGCGGAGGCGGCTTATGCCATCGGCCAATTCGACGTCGAGGTCGTGTACCTGATCCTTGACTCCACCGACACGGCCACCTTCGGCCGGCACGCCGCCGCCGTCGACGCACTCCCCGCCACGGCGGATCTCACCGTGCTGCACCTCGACGAGGAGACGCAGCGCGGCTTCCTGTCCGAGGTGATAGCCCGCTCCGAGCACCCGCGGCCGGAGCTGATCATGGATCTCATGCTGCCGAAGGGGGTCTCCTACGGCGCGTGCACCAATCGTGCCTTCCTGATCGCGGCCGCGCTGGGCTGCGGCTCGGTGCACCGGCGCGACTCGGACATCGAATTCCAGACGCACAGCGACGGCCCGCTGTTCCCGGTGCATCACGAGCTGATCGCGCTGGGAAGGCCGGCCCACGAGGTCGCGGCGCACGTCAGCGAGGTGGATCTCGATCCGACTGACCGGGACAAGCCCGTCGTGACCGCCGGCGCCTCCTACATCGGCGAGATGTCGGTCGACATCGAGGAGGTCAAGCGGCTGAACCCGCGGGCCTACCACGACATCGTCAGTCTCTGGGCCGCCGAGGGCACCTCGGACGAGGACAAGCGCGAGCTCGTCGCGGAGTCGTTCACCGGAGCCGCCGGCGAGTCGTTCGTCCAGGACCACTCGGTTCTCTGCCTCGTCGACCCGATGCGGGTCGACATGGGCAACATCAGCTACCACCGGGTACACGAGGAGATACCGTTGCCGCCCATGGCCGAGACCATCGGCAGCGACTACTTCCTCATCCACCTGGTCCCGGACAGCCGCCTCCCGGGTGTGCTGCACAACCGGCACGTCATCAACCGGCACACGCCCGAACGCAAAACGGACGCGGCGTTCCATCCCTACCATCTGCGGCTGGCGAAGTTCTTCCTGTCGATGCTCTACCTCCATGTGATCTACCAGCGCATGCGGGAGGAGGGGCATCGCCTGCTCGGCCCCGGGTACCGGATCCGCTCCGAACGCGTCGCCGCCATCGTCCGGGAGAGCACCCACCTCGACCGGGCACCGAACATCCGGCGGCTCGATCAACTCGACCGGGCGTACCGGACGCTGGGCGGCCGCTACGCGGTCTTCGCCGAACAGCTCCGGGCGCGCCGCGACCAGCTTCTGGCCGAGGCCGAACAGGACATGGTGGACTTCGCCCTGCTGATCGACGCATGGGCACCGCTGGTGGCCGCGGCCAAGGCGGCGGGGCCGGCCCCGCTGCCACGGTGAGGCGCCACGCCGATGCTGATAAGCACTGAGCTACGAGCCGCTCTGACGACAGCCACCGACGACGAGATCCTCTTCGATCTCGCCGGTATCGACGACGGCCTGGCGAGGCTGGTCCGCGAACTGCCGGGCACGGAGGTGCGCTTCGCCGTGAAGGCGTGCCCGGTCGACGAGGTTCTGACCGTGCTGGCCCACGGTGGTGCGGGATTCGACGCCGCGAGCCCTCCCGAGATCGCACAGGCGCTGCGTACGGGCCGGCCCGCCCACCTGATCCACTACGGCAACACCGTCAAGTCGGACCAGGACATCGCGGCCGCCCACCACATGGGCGTACGCGACTTCGCCACCGACAGTGTCCCGGACGTACGGGCCATCGCGGCGCACGCCCCCGGGTCGCGGGTGTTCTGCCGGCTCGTCACCACCGGGGTGGGCGCCCTCTGGCCGTTGAGCGGAAAGCACGGGTGCGGCGTGCGGGACGCGGTCACCGTGCTGGAGACGGCCCGTGCGTACGGCCTCACCCCGGGCGGGCTGTCCCTGCACGTGGGATCGCAGCAGATGGACCCGGGCGCGTGGCGGTCCGCCGTCACCGTCCTGACCGAGACGATCACCACGCTGCGGCTGCGCGGCATCCACCTCGACCACGTCAATCTCGGCGGAGGTCTTCCCGCCCTCGGCTACCACGACCGGCAGGGGAATCCGCTCCGCCCCGGCATGGACCGCATCGTCGCGGAGATCCGTGACGGCATGCGGCAACTCCGCCGCGCGAGCGCACGCCCGCTTCGCTTCGTTCTCGAACCGGGCCGGCACCTCGTCGCCGACCACGGCGCGATCCGGGCCCGGGTCGTGCGCCTGACCGAGCGTCGGCAGCACAACGGGCACCGCCAGCACTGGTTGTACCTCAGCTGCGGCAGATTCAACGGGCTGTACGAGATGGACAAGTTGCAGTACCCGCTGGTCTTCCCCACGCATCCGGACGGCCCGACGGTACCCGCCGTCATCGCCGGTCCGACCTGCGACAGTGACGACGCGTACGCGGCAGAGCATCCCGTACCGGTGCCCGCCGCCGTCAAGTCCGGCGACCCGGTGTGGATCCTGGCCACCGGCGCCTACTCGGTCAGCTATCTGACCAGCGGATTCAACGGATTCCCTCCGCTACCCCACCGCGCCGTGCAGGGTGCGGTGCTGGACGAAGCGGGCAGCCGATGACCGTCGTGCCGCGCCCCGTCACCGAGGAGGACTGGCCCGGCATCGTGGCGCTCGAGGCCGAGACGTACGCGGGAAGCGGCCTGTCGGAGGAGCCGGAGGTACTCGCGAGCCGGCTCGCCCGGAGCACCTCCTTCGTCCTCGCGGACGGAAGGGAGATCGCCGGCTACGCCCTCGCCCTGCCCTACCCCCGGTTCCGTTTCCCGGACCTGGCCCGCGCCGACACGACGTCCTTCATCTCCACCAACCTGCACCTGCATGACCTCGTCGTCGCACGCGGTTACCGCCGGCTGGGGATGGGTGGTCGGCTGCTGGGCCATCTGATGACCGAGGCGCGCCGGCAGGCGTACGAGAGGGTGTCGCTCGTCGCCGTGGGCGACGCCGCCGGTTTCTGGGCGGCACAGGGCTTCCTCCGGCATTCCGAGATCACGCTCCCGGCCACCTACGGCCCGGGAGCGACGTACATGTCCCGGCCTCTCTGAGCACACCCGGCCTCTCTCAGCGAACCCGGCCTCTCAGCAACGGCGTCGAAGCCGTACGACCCGTTCCTCTCCGTCGTTCCGGCGTTCGCGGTTGGCGATCGCCGAACTGTTCTGTTTCCTCGGTTTCCAGTACGGCACGTGGGTCTCGCATCGCCATCGCCTGCCTCAACGTCGCCCACGGACAGCATCGTCGTCTCCACCCGGGCGCGCTTCGGCTTCACCGCGGCGCCGGGCACTACCGACGACGCCCAGGTCCGGCGCATCACCCAGGTGTCCCCTCACTGGGCGGAGCGCCTGTTCGAGGCCCGCGACCAGGGCGCCACCGAGCAGCGGCTCCCGCGGATCGCCGCCCAGGGCCTGGGCCACCTCTCGGTGGTCGACACCACCCTGGGAAGCGCCGGAGCGGTACCAGATTTCCGCTGTGCCCGTTCCCGCGACCCGCACAGCGCTAGCGTCGGGCCCATGATTGTATGGCTCAACGGCACCCACGGCGTGGGCAAGACGACGACCAGCGCACTCGTGCAGCCACTCCTCCCGGATTCACGGGTGTTCGACGCAGAGAAGGTCGGCGAGACGCTCATGGACATCACGCCCGGGCTGCCGGGAACGGACAACTTCCAGCACTGGCCGCCGTGGCGGCAGCTGGTCGTCGAGACCGCCCGCCGCGTACTCGACTACACCGGCGGCACCCTGGTGATGCCCATGACTGTCCTGGTCGAGCGGTACTGGCGCGAGATCAGCTCGGGACTCGCCCAACATGCCATCCCGGTGAGGCACTTCGTCCTCCACGCCGACCAGGACACCCTCCGCGGGCGCATCGCGGGGGACGCTCATCTCGGCCCCTCCACATTCCGTCTCACCTACCTTGAGCCCTACGCCGAGGCGGCCCGCGCGTGGTTGCACGACGAGGCCGAGGTCATCGACACCACGCACCTCACGCCCGCCCAGGCCGCCCTGCGGATCGCGGAGGCCGTCAGGAGTTGAGGCCCGCCCGCCACGCGAAAACGCGGGTGGCGAGGGAGAACGACCTTCCGGTGTCGAGCGGTACGAAGGGGTTCAACCAGGGGCCCCGCTCAGCCCCATTCCGCGGTGTCATCCACCCCGAAAAGTCGCACGCGCCCTGGACCGACGCGGTTGCCGGCATCAGGCTCGCCTCAGCCTGCCGGCGTGAACGCGCCCTCGCCGGTCCGTGGGCCGTCGGCGAGGAGCGGGCTGTCACCGGTCGCGTACGCGAGCAGGAAGGCCGTGAACGACACGCCGTGCAGGCTGGTGTACATGTCCATGTGCGGCGGCGCCTCTACGTGACACGTCCCCCACGTGGCCGGATCGGCCCCGGCTGTCGGCCAGCCGTAGATCCGCCCGCCCTCCGTCTCTCCCCAGGTGAGCAGACCACCGGTCGCGGGGTGGACCACCGGCAACAGCGGGTTCGCAGGAAGCTGGCTCACCTGGATCCGGGCCCGGTCGAGCAGCGCGAACAGATCGAAGGGCCCTTCTCCGCCGGGAGCGGCGATCCGCAGATCACCGACCGTACCCGGGCCGTACAGGTCGATGAACGCCTTGTAGTCGGCCGGCAGGGCCCGCCCCAGCCTCCGCTCCACTTCCCACCAGTCCATCGCCCCGGTGGGCAGACCGGGCGGAAGGCCGAACAGCGCGCACACCTCGCGCAATGCCTCCTCGGCCGGCTCGTCGATGGGCCCGGCCGCACGCATCAACTCCCACAGCTGTGGCGGATGCTCCTCCATTGCGGGGGAAACCGTCCCGAATTCTTCGAATGCCTCGAACGAGGGCGAACGCCTTTCGTCGCCGGTCACAAGGCCGAGCAGAAAATCGACGATCGGCCCGGGCATCTCCTGCCAGGTTTCACATCTTTCATCGGAAAAGGCCAGTGACCATTCATTCGCATCACCCCCCTTCATGATCCAGTAGAAGAACCCGCTGTCGACACCGCGCCCCCAAGGCAGCACGCCGCCCGGCTCGGGGAAAATAGGATACGGAAAAGTTCCGTGCCCACCGGCCCGCAATCCTCGCATATCATCGAGCACATAGGCGAAGTGGCCAAGATATTCCGTCGCGGGCATCGCGGGATCACCCGGGCACACCAGGCGGACCGAGTTCTGAAAATCTCCTCGAGGGAAATGCTCCGCAAGAATCTTGTAGTCCTCCGGAAGCGTGAACCCCAGAGAGCTTTCGATCTGCCGCCAGTTAAACCGTCCCTGACGGCATGGCTCCACGACTCCGACAAGCCAGCCCAGACGTGTCACCTTCTCGGCCAAAGAACTGCGATCATGCATGGATTCCCCCCTCCCTGTCGGCGGCGACCAGATCGGCCCCTTCGCGACAGGTCCCCAGTCTGATTACTTATGTGCCCATCTACACGCATCAACGTCGGCGCTCCAGAAGGATTAGCAGAGTACACAGGATTGGCCTCGTAGTGCACAGCCCGTTCATCTCGATTCGGCAATGGAGTAATCGAAACAGATCCCGGTCCGACCGTCCGATCACGGCCTTTCGAGCCCTTTTGAGAGGTCCCCGTACTCGGCTGAACGTGTAGTTGCTACCCGTCCGAGTGGAATATGGCGTCCTTCGCGAGCTTCCCGTACCGCGCCGCATTGCGAATGGCTCGGGATATCAGTGGCGTCCGGTAGTTGACTGTCAGGACCAGTGACCGCTCGCGCGGGTACATCGTCCGTCCGCTGTCGGGGCCCTGGGCGCAGCACCGGCAGCGCTGGGGATGAGGCGGATGAGGCGGAGGAGGCGGCCACGCGGGGGGCCTTCTCGCGAAACCGTTGGCCGGCGACGCCGCCGGCCAACAGGCCCCGTCGACGATCTCCTGATGGTCGTGGAGATACCCAGGCGCTCGGGGTCGAAGCCCTCCGCCCCGGCGGGTGCCGCGCCGGTGTCGCTCTTCGCAGGCCGTCCGCCACCTCTCGTCAGCCTGGGGCCCGTCAACGGAAAGGTGCCGCCGGCAACAGAAGCTTCAACGATGTTTTGGCACGTCAGATCGGTAGAACAAGTATAAAAGGGATTACCCCAAGACTGGGGCTCCCCAACCGGCACATCGTGGGCTTAACTTATGTTCCATGACCTCCCCCCGCGCCACCTACGGCGGCGGTTACTACACCGCGCCGTCGTTCCCGGACACCCCGATCTACGACTCCCTGGTCGCGGAGCGGGGCACGCCTCAGATCGCTCCGATCCGAGTGCCTTCCGCCTACGACACGGGCAACAGCTACCTGCCGGCTCTGCCCTCCGCGCTGCCCGCCCTCCCGGCGGCTCCTTCCCAGCCCGCGCCCGCGTACGGCGGCTACCAGCAGCAGCCGATGCAGCAGCCCATGCCGCTCCAGCACGCGCCGGCGCCGTACATCCCCCAGCAGACCCCACCGCGCGGTTACCCGGCCGCCGGGCCGCAGCAGCAGCCGCAGCGCCCGGTGCCCGCCTCCACGGGCTACGAGGCGATGCGCCCCGCGGCGCCCCGCCCGGCGCCCGCACAGCCCCCGCAGCAGACGCAGTACCCGCAGTACCCGCAGCACGACGACCCGTACAACCGGCCGTACCAGGGCCGGGGGTACTGACGCGCGGGAGGTCGGGGGCGGCTGACAGGATGGTTTCATGCCGAAGCCAGTCCATGCTGTTCTGCACGCCCTGCGGGTGTACCCGGTCAAGTCGATGGCCGGCAGCGCACCGGACAGCGCCGCCGTGGAGCCGTGGGGACTCAAGGGCGACCGCCGCTGGACGCTGATCGACGAGACGGGGAAAGCGGTCACACAGCGCCAGCAGCCGCGGCTCGCGCTGGCCCGCGCCGAGCCACTGCCGGACGGCGGGATCCGGCTGTCCGCGCCCGGCACCGAGCCGCTGACCGTGAGCGTGCCCGGCAGCGGTGGCGTGCCGGGAACGGGCGGGACGGTCGTGGCGGACATTTTCGGCACCAAGATCGAGTCGGTGCTCGCCGGTCATGGCACACGGGATGTGCACGACTGGATCAGCGGATACCTCGGGGTGGAGGTCCGGCTCGCCCATCTTGACGACCCGGCGATACGCCGTCCCATCGACCCCTTCTACGCACGGCCCGGCGAAACGGTCAGCTTCGCGGACGGCTTTCCGCTGCTCGTCACCACACTCGCCTCTCTCGATGCCCTCAACTCCCTCATAGCGCAGGGGGATCACCCGGACGAGGGGCCCCTCCCGATGGACCGGTTCCGGCCCAATCTCGTGGTGGCCGGGGCGGCGCCCTGGGAGGAGGACGACTGGCGGCGCGTCGCGGTCGGCGAGGTCACCTTCCGGGTCGCCAAGGCCTGCGGGCGCTGTGTCATCACCACCACCGACCAGCGCACCGGGGAGCGCGGCAAGGAGCCGCTGCGCACCCTCGGACGCTACCGCCGGTTCGGCGGTCAGCTGATCTTCGGACAGAACCTCGTTCCGGAGGGAACGGGCACGGTACGGGTGGGCGATCCGGTGACCGTCCTCGAATGAGCCGACCGGCCGGCTCCCCCTGCCCGGCGGCCCGCGGCGCCGTACTCTCGAACCGGATGCGAGCGGAAGGGGCGCGGGACTGTGCGGTCGGTCGTGGGGCTCTGGCGGTGGCGGCGCAACCCTCTGCGCCGGCCCACCGATCGCGCGGAGGCGTGGGTGGCGCTGGCGGCCCTGCTGCTGCTCACCGTGGCCGTGCCGGCCACCGGCTGGACCTGCGGGACCCTGGTCGACGCGTCACTCCGGCGGACGGTGCGTCTGCAGCAGGCGGAACGCCATCGGACGACCGCCGTGGTGATCGGCCGCTCGGCGGACCGGCACCGTACGTCCTACGACTCCGCGCCGGACACGGAGCACGACGCGAGCAGCCGGGTGATCGCCAAGTGGCGTGCGCCGGACGGCGGTACGCACATCGGGGCGGCCACCACGCGGCTGCGCAGGCCCCGCCCGGGTGACACCTTCGCCCTCTGGGCCGACGAGCGGGGCCGGCAGGTGCGGAGCCCGATGAACGCCACCGGCGCGCGTGGTCACGCCGTTCTGGCCGGATTCGGTTCCGCCGTCCTGGCCGCGGGTTTCGTGGAGTGCGTACGGCGGCTGACCGTACGGCGGCTCGTCCAGCGGCGGTACGAACGGCTCGACCGGGCCTGGGCCGAGGCCGGTCCCGACTGGGGCCGTACCGGTGCGGGCAGCTGAGACCGGCTCTTACGTCAACTCAGCGCCGCCGCGCGCGCTACGGTGGTGCCGCCCGGTCCGCTCGCGCGGCCGGGGTCCGGGGCCGGCACCCGGGACGGCACAGCACGCGCACACGCACGAGGTGGGGGCACAACAGCGCCATGGCACAGGGCACGGTCCAGGTGACACACACCGGAACATCGCGTTGGCGGCGCCGCACGGGTGAGTACGCCTCTCTCGCCGCAGCCCTGGAGGCCGCGGGGGAAGGCGACATACTGACCATCGCCCCCGGTACCTACCGGGAGAATCTCGTCGTCACGCGCGCCGTCACGCTGCGCGGCCCGGAAGGGTCGCTGGGCTCGGTCCGTATCGCCCCCAGCGAGGGTGTGCCGCTGACCGTGCGCGCCTCCGCCACGGTCCAGGATCTCCATGTGGAGGGGCAGGACGTGGCGGCGCCCGCACTGCTCGTCGAGGAGGGCGCCCCCGAGCTGTCGGATCTGCGGATCGTGACACGCTCCGCGGCGGGCATAGAGGTGCGGGGATCGGCCCGCCCCACCGTCCGGCGCTGCACCGTGGACAATCCCGCGGGCGTCGGTATCGGTGTCATCGACGGAGCGGGCGGGGTGTTCGAGGAGTGCGAGATCGTCGCGGCCGGGCAGTCCGGTGTCTCCGTGCGCGGCGGCGCGCACCCGCGCCTGGAGCGCTGCCGGGTCCACCACGCCTCGGGCGCCGGCCTGTCCGTCACCGGTGAGGGCAGCGGCCTGGAGGCGATCGGCTGCGAGGTGTACGAGATCAAGGGCACGGGGGTGCAGATCGCGTCCCGCGCCTCGGCCCATCTCACCGATTCCTCCGTGCACCGCACCTCGGCCGACGGCATCACCCTCGACACCGACGCGGTGCTGACCCTCTCCGACTGCGACATCCATGACATCCCGGAGAACGCCGTCGACCTGCGGTCCCGTTCGGTGCTGACACTGACGCGCTCGACCGTGCGCCGCTTCGGCCGCAACGGACTCTCCGTCTGGGACCCGGGCACCCGCGTCGACGCCAACCAGTGCGAGATCCACGACAGTACGGGCGACTACCCGGCCGTGTGGGTGAGCGACGGCGCGACCGCCGTCCTCGACTCCTGCCGGGTCCACGACGTGCCCGACGCGCTCTTCGTCCTCGACCGGGGCTCCCGTGTGGATGTCGTCGACAGCGACCTCTCCCAGGTGCGGAACACGGCTGTGTCGGTGAGCGACGGGGCGACCGCGCAGCTCGACGACTGCCGGATCAGGGAGGCCTCCACGGGCGCCTGGTTCCGGGACCACGGCAGCGGCGGCACGCTCAACTCCTGCACGATCGACGCCGTCCAGACCGGCGTGATCGTCACCAAGGGCGCCGATCCCACCATCGAGCGCTGCACGGTCACCTCGCCCGCCGAGGCCGGCTTCTACGTCTCGGCCGAGGGCCGCGGCTCCTTCCACAACTGCCGGGTGACGGGCAGCGGCGGTTACGGTTTCCATGTGATGGACGGCTGCCGTACGACGCTCACGCGCTGCCGTACGGAGCGGTGCGCGCGCGGCGGATACGACTTCGCGGAGGACGGGCCGACGGCCGAGGACTGCACCAGTGACGAGAGCGGCGTCCTGATGCCGCCGCTGCCGGAGCCGCCGGCCACGCTGACGGCGACACAGACCGACAGTGTGCTGGGCGCGATCCCGCCGCAGCCGTCAGCGGTATCGGCGACACCGGCGGCGGCCAAAGCTCCCGCCCCGGCCACCGCACCCGCGCGCGACGCGGAGGACGTCCTCGGGGAACTGGACTCCCTGGTCGGGCTGGACAGCGTCAAGCGCGAGGTCAGGGCACTGACCGACATGATCGAGGTCGGCCGCCGCCGCAAGGAGGCCGGGCTCAAGGCGGCGTCGGTCCGCCGCCATCTCGTCTTCACCGGCTCCCCCGGCACCGGCAAGACGACGGTGGCCCGGCTGTACGGGGAGATCCTGCACTCGCTCAACGTGCTGGAGCACGGTCATCTCGTCGAGGTCTCCCGGGTGGATCTGGTCGGCGAGCACATCGGCTCGACCGCGATCCGCACGCAGGAGGCGTTCGACCGGGCCCGTGGCGGGGTGCTCTTCATCGACGAGGCGTACGCCCTCTCCCCCGAGGACTCCGGCCGGGACTTCGGCAAGGAAGCCATCGACACCCTGGTGAAGCTGATGGAGGACCACCGGGAGGCGGTGGTCGTCATCGTCGCCGGGTACACCGCCGAGATGGAGCGCTTCCTCACCGTCAACCCCGGTGTGGCCTCGCGGTTCTCCCGGACCATCACCTTCAGCGACTACGTGCCCGAAGAGCTGCTGCGGATCGTGGAGCAGCAGTCCGAGGAGCAGGAGTACCGGCTGGGCGACGGGACGGGCGAGGCGTTGCTGAAGTACTTCACGGCCCTGCCCAAGGGGCCGGCCTTCGGCAACGGCCGCACCGCGCGCCAGACGTTCGAGTCGATGGTGGAGCGGCACGCGGGCCGGGTCGCCCAGCTGTCGCAGACCAGCACGGACGACCTGACCCTGCTCTACCCGGAGGATCTTCCCGAACTCCCCTGACTCCGGGAGCTGTCGCTGTCGCTGTCGGCGGCACTGTCGCTGTCGGCGGTGCGGCCGATGCGGGGCCGCCCGTTCTGCTGCTGGGGCAGCGGCGGCGGCAACCGGTCGAGCAGGGCGGCGCGCTCCTCGGCGAAGGCCGGGTCGGCCTGGTAGCCGGAGTGACCGAGGACCGGTTCGGGCAGCGGGTGCGAGGCCGTACGCCCGTAGGCGAGCGGGTCTCCGAGCGGCCCTCGGTCGACCTCCGGCCGGTCGCCGTCGGCGGGGATCCGGACGGGGCCGCCGATCGGGTCGGTGGCCCGCCACAGATTGCGCCAGCAGCGCACTTCCCCGTTCAGGTCGCGCAGCGGCCCGGCACCGAAGTAGGCGGGGAACCAGCGGCCGTACAGCCGCTCCAGCGGTGAGCCGTACGTCAGCAGCGCCACCCGGTGGCGGGTGGCGGCCGGGAGCTGCCATACGGCCGCCGCGGCCAGCACGCTGCCCTGGGAGTGACCGGAGATGACCAGCCGGCCGCCGGTACGGCGGACCCAGGTGGCGATCCGCCAGGTGAGGTCGGGAACGGCGCGCTCGGCGTAGCAGGGCGGCGCGAAGGGGTGGGCGGCGCGCGGCCAGAACGTACCGACGTCCCAGAGGATGCCGATGGTGCGCCGGGCGGAGGCGTCCCGGTAGGCGCGGCGGCCCCAGGTGACGAACAGTATGAAGCCGAGACCGATCAGCCAGGAGCCCAGTGCCTGCGCGGTGTCGGCCACGGACTCGACGAAGGAATCGGTGCCTTCAGCAGCCTGTCCCGGCACCTCGCCGCTCAGCCAGGCCCCCGCGACGGCGGCCGCGCCGAGCAGCAGGGCCGCGCCGGAGAGGATGCCGACGAGCCGGGGAGCGGCGTCGGTGAGCGCGGCCCTGGCACGGGCGCCCGCGATCTGGCGGGTGCGGACGGAGTCGGCGGCGGTCCCGCCGTACTCCGCCTCGACGACCGGACCGAGCTCCCGGGTGGTGCGCACGGTCCGTACGGCGAGGACGGTGAGCGGGATCAGCAGCAGCACGAGCAGCACCGGGATGACCGCGGCCTGCCAGCTCAGCAGCGTCGGCGGCCCCGCGATGGCGCCGCCGCCCATGCCGGGGGTGGCGTCGCCGTCGAGCCAGTCGGCGACCCGCTGGGCGACGCCGCCCGTCATCACGCCGGCCAGGGCGCAGGCGAGCATCGCGACGGCGGGTCCGCCGAGGCCGCGCATCGCGGTCCTCGGGTGCGGGGCGCGGCGGTGCAGGAGATGAGCGGTGCCGGTGAGCGCCACGATGAGGGTCACCTGCGCCAGGGCGAGCAGCCGGAAACTCACCTCGCCGGCGAGTGCGCCCGTGGAGACCCAGCCCGGGCGGGACCAGGCGGCGAACACCACGGCCAGGCCCAGCAGGGCGAGCGCGGCGGCGGGCAGCCAGGTGATCAGCGCCTGGTCGAGGGTGCCGTCACGCTTGCGTTCGCTGCGGCCCCTGGAGCACACCACCCGGAGCACGACGGCCGCGCAGACGGTGAGCGCCGCCCGCAGCAGCAGGCCGGGGATCTGCGTCATGACGGAGTGGGCGCCCCGGTCGTGGTCGGCGGCGGCCGTGGTGAGCGTGGCGGCGACGGTGAGGAAACCGGCGGCGGTGTGGGCGGCGCGGAGGCGGGCGACGAGGCGGCGGCCGTACCAGAAACCGGGCCGGCCGAGGGCGGCGCGGACCGTGCTCCGGACCGCCGCCGGGGGTGCCGGCTCGGGCGGGGTCCCGCCCGCGCGGCCCGGTTCGGCCGGGTCGTCCCGGGTGTGGTCGTCGACGGGCGGGCGCTGGGCCTCGTACGCGCTCCATGTCCGGTTGGAGAGGTACCACAGCAGCCCCACCAGCCCCGTGGGCACCACCGAGGCGAGCGCGAGGCGGCGGCCGGGCTGGGACCACCAGCCGTGCCGCTCCGGAGAGAGGAAACCGAGCCAGGACCGGTCCGCCACGCACCGTGCGGAGCCGGCGCACTGCCAGGCCGTCAGATCGAGCGCGACCTCGCAGGCGGCGGCCGTCAGCAGCACGGTGAGGGTGAGCGCGACCAGCCGCACCAGCACGCCGTACAACCGCTGGGATCTGCCCAGTCCCTTCGTGGCCGGCCGCATCCAGTGGGCGAGGTTGACCACCATGAAGGGGAGCAGCAGCAGCCAGAGGGCGCGTGAGCCGTTGCCCGAGGTGAGGTTGGACCAGCAGTACGCCTCGGGGACGGGCCCGTCGCGGTAACGCTCGGGATGGAGCTCGGCGTCGACGTCCTCGGCACGCCGGTACACGGCGGCCGTCTCGTCGCCGGTGATTCTGACCGTGCGCGCGTCGTCGAGCATCGTCTGCGGGGTGGTCCCGCCGACACCGTGGATCAGCAGTTCGAGCGCGGCTCCGCCACTTCGCGGATCCGGTGTGTCAGGGAGCACTTCGGTGACTCGCTCTCGCGGTGGGGGGCTGCCCTTACGGAATCTCCCCGTCCGCCGTCTCCGTCAACCCCGGGACACCCCGCCTGTCGGACCCCCGTGGGAGGATGGGGCACCCCCGACGGCCGGCGGACTGCGACCGGCGACGGGTACACGGACGGCACGGCACAACGCGGCACGGCACGACGGCATACAGCGGCACACGACGACACGGAAGGGCGGCCGGTGGTGAGCGACAACCAGAATCTCCTCGCGGAGCAGCGCCGGGCCCTGATCCTCGACGAGGTGCGGCGACGCGGCGGGGCGCGGGTCAACGAACTGACGCGCAGGCTGAACGTCTCCGACATGACCGTGCGCCGGGATCTGGACGCGCTCGCGCGGCAGGGTGTCATCGAGAAGGTGCACGGCGGTGCGGTGCCGGTGGTCGAGGCGAGCACGCACGAACCGGGGTTCGAGGCGAAGTCGGCGCTGGAGCTGACGGCGAAGGAGGACATCGCGCGGGCGGCGGCGGCCATGGCCGTACCGGGCAGCGCGATCGCCCTGTCGGGCGGGACCACGACGTTCGCCCTGGCGCGGCATCTGGTGGACGTGCCGGATCTGACGGTGGTGACCAATTCGGTGCGGGTCGCCGATGTGTTCCACGCGGCGCGGGCGACGGGAGGTGCGGGCGGCCGGCGCCCCGGGGCGGCCATGGTGGTGCTGACGGGCGGAGTGCGTACCCCGTCGGACTCACTGGTCGGCCCGGTCGCCGACCAGGCGATCCGGTCGCTCCACTTCGATGTGCTCTTCCTGGGCGTGCACGGCATCTCGGCGGAGGCCGGGCTGTCCACGCCGAATCTCGGGGAGGCGGAGACCAACCGGCGGTTCGTGGAGTCGGCCCGCCGGGTGGTGGTCGTCGCCGACCACACCAAGTGGGGCACGGTCGGCCTCAGTTCCTTCGCGACGCTGGACGAGGTGGACACCCTGGTGACGGACGCCGGCCTGTCGGCGCGGACCCGCGAGGAGATCGCCGAGCACCTGCCGGGCCTGGTGGTGGCCGGCGAGTCCGAGGACCGGCCCGCACCGCCGGCCGGCTGAGGCGGCCCGGGGGCCGCCCGGGACCGCCCGGCTTACGATCGCCGGGTGACCGTCTTCCGCGTCGACCGCACCCCGCCGCTCTCCGCCGACGAGGCGTGGCTGCGGCTCACCGACTGGCCCGCGCACGCGGACCAGGTGCCGCTGACGGCGATCTCCGTCCTGACCCCGGGGCGCACCCGCGTCGGTACGGTCTTCGTCGCCCGCACCGGGCTCGGCCCCGCCGCGTTCGACGACCCGATGGAGGTCGTGCTGTGGCGGCCGCCGGAGCGGGGACGGTCCGGCTACTGCCGCCTGGAGAAGCGCGGCCGCGCCGTCACGGGCTGGGCCGAGATCCACGTGACCGAGGAGAACGGCGTCACCCGGGTGCGCTGGGAGGAGGACCTGCGGGTCGGCCGGCTGCCACGCCTGCTCGACCCGCTGACCGCCCGGGCCGGACAGGCGACGTTCGGCCGCGCCGTCGACCGGCTGCTGCGCGGGCCCCACGCCTGAGGGCTGTTCCACCGGCCCGGCTACCGCTGTCTGATCCACAGGGCCGGAACGGGAGTTCGTTCCCCGGTACCCGGCGGGGGCGCCCGGAGGCGCGGGGAACTGAGCGGCCGGAGCACTGCGCGGGATCGGGGCTGCGCCGGGCAGTCGCGGTGAGCCGCGTCGCGGGTCCCGGAGGGTCCGCTGTCGGAGGAGTGCGTGAGAGTCGCCGCAAGGTCGAGATCGTGGGGAGACGGAGAACCGGGAGCAGGACGTCCGTGTGTCGACCTGGAGAGCGGAGAGCGGCCTGCCCGGCTGCCGGCGGGTCCGCTTTCCTGACGTGTCCGTGAACTCCGGGGCCTGTCCACCCCCGGCACCGAGCGAGCTCGCGATGTGACCTTCGCATGATTCGCTCGTTTGACCTGGCGAATGACGCCTCGCCAGGGCGCGTCAGCGCATGCGCACCTCAGCCATACGCGGAAGGGCGGCGTCCCGATGCCGACACACCGACACCCGAACGACCAGGCCATAGCAGGCGAGCGTCCCGGTATCGACGAGGCCGAGGCCGCTCTCGTCGAGCACTATCCCCGGTTGGTACGGCTCGCCTACCTCACGCTTCCGCCCGCGCTGGGCCGCCATCGCCGCGTTCTCGCCGCTCATGCCACCGTCCAGCGCGTCCTGCCGGGACCCCGTAAGGGCGATACGGCGGCGTCCCGGGCGCCGGGACAGCGCGGTGCGACCGGGTCCGCCTACGTGTGGATACGGGGGCGGGTGCTGCGGGCCGCGCTCGCGTTCGAGCAGCCCTCCCACCGGTGGCGCGCCCGGGCCGTCCGGCTGCGGCCCGCTCTGCCCCTCGTCGCCGGGCTACGGCTCTTCCCCCGAGCCGGCGGCACCGAGGAACTCGCCCTGGACCAGGCCCTGTCGTCCGTCACCGCGGCCGCGCGCGCCGCCCTCGCGCTCCTGGTCCTGGAGGCTCTGCCGGAGGGCACCGTGCGCGGACTGCTGGAAGAGGCCGGGGTGGACGACCCGGCCGGCGCCCTGCGTACGGCGGGAGAGCTCGCCGCCGACCGGGGCGGCCGGGCCGGCCCGCTGCTCGGCACCGCCGAATTCGACCCCTGCACCGTGCAGACCCGGCCGACCGATCTGCTGCGGCGAAGGCAGCGGGGCAGGCTCGCCGGTGCGGCCGTCGCGATCGCCCTGGCCGGAACGGCACTGGCGGTGGCACTCCCCGGTCACAGTCCCAGCCGGCCACCCGCCACGGCGGCCGGCACCGGAACGGATTCCGTCACCGGCGGAGCCGCCGCGGCCGCGCTCGCGCGGACCCTCGACCCGGCGCTGCTGGAGCGCGGGCGGGCCGACGAGTGGGCCGATACCTCCCGGATCGGCTTCTCGGTCTGGCCGGCCCGGGGCGACCGTACCCACGACACCGCGCTGCTGAGGCGGGCGCTGCGCGTCTGGGCCGGCCCCGAGGGCGCCGTTCGCGTCTCCGCCGCCCCCGGCACCAGCACGGCGCCGCCCACGGCGCCCCCGCGACTGCTGTACGCGGGTGAGGTCGACGGGGCCGTGGTGGTCCTGCTCCATGACGGGCAGCGGATCGCCCGCTACACCGAGCCGCAGCCGTATCCGCAGCCGGGTAAGGGCCGACCCACCGGCACCGGCACCGGCACCGGCACCGGCACCGGCACGACCGTACTGGACCTCGCACGCACCGACGAGGCCGATGTGACCACGGCCGCCGCCGTCGTGGTGAGCCGGGCCCCGGGCGGGGCCCGCTATCTGCTCGCCCCGTGGATCGCCGAGTCGGCCACCCGGGATCTGCTGGCTCCCGATTCCCCCGCCCGGGGCCTCGCCGTCTCGGACGACGGCGTTACCGCTCCCGTCCCCCTTCCGGTCCCCGGCGGGGAGTGCGGGGCGTGGCCGGCGCTCCAGCTGCGGTCGTCGGAGAAGATCGTGGAACGGCACACGTTCCTCGTCACGGACCTCGGTGACCTGGCACCGGTCCACCTCACCTACACCCCGCCGCCGGGCGCCGGGGCGCCCGCGCGCCAGCCGCGTGAGGCGACCGGCGGACCCGCGCTGCGCAGCTGGGCGCGCACCGCGTGTTCCCTGCGGACGCTGCGGGCTGCCGGGGTCCGGGCCGTCAACAACTGGGCGTTCGCCGAGCAGCGGCTCCCGGAGCACGGCGGGCGCTCCACCTGGGTCTGCGTGCGGGCCGACACCTGGCGCGGCCCCGGCAGGATCCTCGTGCAGCTCCAGCAGCCGGCCGCCTCGCCCTCGGCCCCCGGGACGCCGGTGGGCGAGGCGGAGAACACCGCGTCGTGCAGCAGGTTCGGCCAGCACGTCCTGGCCGGGACCCGCTGGAAGTCACCGGCCGGGACGTGGTTCCTGCTGGCGGCGGGCAGCCGTGACGTCACGCGGATCACGGTCACCGGCGGTGCCCGGGCGGACGTGTCGGCGACGACGCTGGCGGTACGGGCGCCGAGGGAGGGTGCCGTACGGCTGTCGGCGCGGCTCGCCGGGGGCGGGGATCTCCAGGCGGTCGGCCAGGACCTCCGCAGGCCATGAGCCGACCGGAGTGCTGTCAGGCGCGAGGCCCGGTCAGGCGCGAGCTCCGGCCAAGCGTGAGCTCCGGTCGGGCAGGGGCCCGGTCAGGCATGGAGGACCGGTCCCGCATGGAGCCCGGTCAGCCGGGCCAGACACCGTTCGCCAGGAAGTGGTCGAGCGTGACCTCGTACGGCGTGATGTCCAGGCCCTGTTCGGCGAGCCAGGCGTCCGCGTAGTACTTGTCGAGGTAGCGGTCACCCGGGTCGCAGAGCAGGGTGACGACACTGCCCGTGCGGCCCTCCGCCACCATCTCGGCCACGATCTTCAGCGCGCTCCACAGGCCGGTGCCGGTGGAGCCGCCCGCCTTGCGTCCGATCACGCGTTCCAGGGTCCGTACGGCGGCGATGCTCGCCGCGTCGGGCACCTTCATCATCCGGTCGATCGCCCCGGGCACGAAGCTCGGTTCCATCCGGGGCCGTCCGATGCCCTCGATCCGTGAGCCGCGCTCGCTGCACGCCCGTGCGTCGTCGCGGGTCCAGCCGTCGAAGAAACAGGAGTTCTCCGGGTCGGGGACGCAGATCCGGGTGTCGAACTGCATGTAGTGGACGTAGCGCGCGATGGTCGCCGAGGTGCCACCCGTACCCGCCGTGGCGACGATCCACGCGGGCTCCGGATAGCGCTCCAACTTCAGCTGCTGGAACATCGATTCCGCGATGTTGTTGTTCCCCCGCCAGTCGGTGGCCCGCTCGGCGTAGGTGAACTGGTCCATGTAGTGGCCGCCTGTCCTCGCGGCCAGCCCCGCCGACTCCTCGTACAGCTTGCGCGAGTCGTCCACGAAGTGGCACTGCCCGCCGTGGAATTCGATGAGCCGGCATTTCTCGGCGCTGGTGGTGCGCGGCATGACCGCGATGAACGGCACACCGATCAGCTTCGCGAAGTACGCCTCCGACACGGCGGTCGATCCGCTGGACGCCTCGATCACCGGTTTGCCGGGGCGGATCCAGCCGTTGCACAGGCCGTAGAGGAAGAGCGAACGGGCCAGCCGGTGTTTGAGACTGCCCGTCGGGTGGGTCGACTCGTCCTTGAGATACAGGTCGATGCCCCACTGCTCGGGGAGCGGGAAACGCAGCAGATGGGTGTCCGCCGAGCGATTCGCGTCCGCCTGGACCTTGCGGACGGCTTCCTTGAGCCAGGCACGGTACTCGGGGTCGGTGCGGTCCACGTCGACGGTCGCCACGGCCTGGCCGCCCGCTCGCGCTGCCGCCTCGTCCGTTCCGGTTCTCTGCTGTTGCGTCATGCGCGCCGTTCCTCGCTCATCGCTGCTCGTCCGCACTCGCCCCCGCCACCAACGCTACCGCCACCACCTGCGCAAACGTTGACTTTGGGTCTCCATAGGCACGGCTTCTGGGCGTCCGCTCCCACGCGCTGCGGTGTCCGCCCGCATACTGGGGAAGACTGCTCTTCAGGGGTACGGGCACGGAGGGGGCTGAGGGGACATGTCGGAGCCGGAGTTCAGTGCGCGCGGGGTACGGATAGAACGGTGGCCCCGCTCGCTCACCAGGGCCGGCCAGGTCCTGATCCAGGATGGCAGGCTGGCGCTGCTGACCAGCTACGGCAAGGTCATCGACAGCGCGCCGCTGCGGGCCGTACGGGCGGCGAAGCCCTGGTTCGCGGGGCGCGGCAGCACGGTGGCCACCGTCAACGGGACGCGCTACCGGCTGACCATGGGCCAGCGCGGCCACCGCCCCGACGCGACGGCGCTCGCCAGGCGCTTCCTGGAGACGGTGAGCCGGGCGCGGCGGAGCGCGAGCTGACGCGGGCACGGCAGCCGGGCGGAGCGCGGGAGCCGGGGTGCGGGAGCCGGGGTGCGAGCGGCGCACGAACGGCGCACGCGCCGGGCGCCGCGAGTTGCGGAGTCGAGTCCCCTGGTTCACTCTGATCTCATATCACTCAGGGTTAACCGGCGGTGACGCTGCGATCCAGCCCCGCCGGGCAGGACACAGCAGCGGACCAGTTGCTGGATCCGTTCCTTCGTCTTCTTCCGGACCTCATTCGGGGAGTCGCAGCCGTGATCAGCCAGCCCAGCAGGCAGTGCACGGTGGAGCTCCAGGCCCTGCCGTCGCGGATCGGTCAGGTCCGCAGAATCATCTCGGCGCAGTTGCGCTACTGGCATCTCGATCTCCTGATCGACCAGACGGCCCTCGGAGTCACCGAGCTGTTGACCAACGTCCACCGGCACGCTCAGCCGGACAAGATGTGCACCGTCGATGTCGAGCTGCTGCTCGACCGCCTCACGGTCTCGGTCAGTGACCACGACCCACGGCTTCCGACGGTCACCGACGCCCGTCCCTTCGACACGCACGGCCGTGGACTCGCGCTGATCGCGGCCGTGAGCGAGAGCTGGGGCGTACGCCCCCGGGGCGAGACGGGAAAGAGCATCTGGTTCACACTCCCGGCTCCACCGGCCGCCCTGGCCCTGCCGCCCCGTCCGGTGTACGGCGCGACGACCGACGGCCCCTTCCGGGGAACGGAGTTCGTCGTCGTCGCCGGGGCCGGAGAGACAGGCCATACCTTCACCCGGTCAACCGTGGTCGGCTGACCGGGCAGGCATGGTGCCATGTGACGCATGGTGCCATGTGACGCGTGGCGCCACGCCCTCCTGCGGACACCGGGGCGGACCCTGTCGGCCGAGGTCCTCCTCGGTCAACCCGGTCGGATTCTCAGCTTCTTGGCCGGTCGGAGACGGTCGGCGGTCCGAGCCGGTCCGCTCCATCACGCGGGTTCGCTCATCCGGGCCCGCTCCCGGCCGTCGTATGCCCGGCCGCCGGACCGGGCCGGGTCACCGGTCAGAGGGTGAGCGCGGCGAGCGGGTCGTCGAGCACCGGCTGCCAGGCCAGCTCGGCCGCCCCCACCAGGCTGTTGTGGTCGAGCGTGCACGGCAGGATCGGCACGCCGCCGCTGCGGCCCCACAGGCTGCGGTCGGCGACGACGGCGCGCAGGCGTTCCGGGTCGGCGTCGAGCAGTTCCTGGTGGAGGCCGCCGAGGATGATCCGGTCGGGGTTGAGGATGTTGACCAGTCCGGCGAGCCCGAGACCGAGCCGGTCGATGAGCTCTTCGGCGGCCCGCCGTACGGCCGGGTCCGCGTACTCCGTACGGAGCAGGTCGCGGGACTGCTGGAGCAGGGAGATCTCGGGGCCCGGTTCACGGCCGGCCTTCGTGACGAACGCGAGCGGGTCCGCCTCCACATCGAGGCAGCCCCTGCCGCCGCAGTGGCAGGGCCGCCCCTCGGGGTTGACCGTGAGATGGCCGACTTCGAGGGCGAGGCCCGAACTTCCGCTGTGCAGGCGGCCGTCGAGGACGAGCGCGCCTCCCACGCCGCGATGGCCGGTGGCGACGCAGAGCAGGTGCTGGGCGCCGCGGCCCGCGCCGTGCCGGTGCTCGGCGAGCGCGGCGAGGTTGACGTCGTTCCCGGTGAAAGCGGGGCCCTCGATACCCGCCGCGCGTACCCGCTCGGCGAAGATCTCCCGGACCGGGGCGCCGGCGGGCCAGGCGAGGTGCAGCGGGTTGAGGGCGGTGCCCTCCGGCTCGGCGACCGCGGAGGGCACGGCGAGGCCGGCGCCCACACAGCGAAGGCCGCTGTCACGCAGCAGTCCCGCCCCGGCCTCGACGACCTCGCCGAGCACCTGAGCCGGGTCGGCCGAAACCGTGGCGCGAGCGGGCGCGGTGGCGACGATCCGGCCGCCGAGTCCGACCAGCGCGGCACGGAAACCGTCCGCGTGGATCTGGGCGGCGAGCGCGACCGGGCCCGAGTCCTCGACGGACAACCGGTGCGAGGGGCGGCCCTGGGAGCCGGCCGCGGCGCCCGGCCGGGAGTCGACCCGGATCAGTCCGAGGGCCTCCAGCTCCGCCGCGACCGCGCCGGCCGTGGCACGGGTGACGCCCAGTTCCGCGGTGAGCACGGCACGGGTGGGCGCGCGTCCCGTATGCACCAGTTCCAGTGCGGGGCCGAGCGCGCCGCGCCCTCTCTCCAGCCTCGTCCGGGCCGTGGTCACCTTGCCGTCCATGGGGGCGAGTCTCCCATGATCCGAAGATGACAGGGTCTTCCGTACGGGACGTTGTACGGAACGGGCCCGGCCCCTAAGCTCCCTTTTGTGCCGAACTTAAACAAAATAGCGACGGCCCCTCCGGTTGACCGACACGACGTCCTGGCCGCGTCCTCCCTGTCCCGCGTCCGCATCGCACTGACCGTGTTCTTCGCTCTCGACGGCTTCATGTTCGCGGGCTGGGTGGTCCGCATCCCGGCCGTCAAACAGCAGACCGGATCCTCCGCGAGCGCTCTGGGGCTGGCCCTGCTCGGCGTATCGGCGGGCGCCGTCGTGACGATGGTGTTCACCGGCCGGCTCTGCCGCCGCTTCGGCAGTCATCCGGTGACGGTCGTGAGCGCGACGCTGCTCTCGCTGTCGATCGTGCTCCCGCCGCACGCGCACACGGCCCTGACGCTCGGTCTGGTGCTGATGGTCTTCGGCGCCGCGTACGGCGCGCTCAATGTCGCGATGAACAGCGCGGCCGTCGATCTGGTCGCGGCCCTGCGGCGTCCGGTGATCTCCAGCTTCCACGCGGCGTTCAGCCTCGGCGGCATGATCGGGGCGGGTCTCGGCGGGCTGGTCGCGAGTCGCCTCTCCCCCGCTGTCCACCTGCTCCTGCTGTCCGGCACCGGTCTGCTGGTCACCGCCGCGACCGGCGCCGCGCTGCTACGGCTTCCCCCGCCCGTACGCGTCCCCCCGCCCGCTCCCGCACGCGCGCCCGGGACGGGGCCGGAACGGAAGGAGCCGAAACGGCCGGAGCGGACGAACCCGGGACCGGGACGGCCCGGCCGGCGTGCCCGCCGGCTGGTCCTCCTCTTCGGGGCGATCGCCCTGTGCACGGCGTACGGCGAGGGGGCGATGGCCGACTGGAGCGCACTCCATCTCACCCAGGACCTCGGCGCCTCCCCCGGGACCGCCGCGGCAGGATACTCCCTCTTCGCCCTCGCCATGACCGTGGGCCGGCTCTCCGGGACCTTCCTGCAGGAGCGGCTGGGCGAGACCCGTTCCCTGGTGGCGGGCGGTGGTACCGCCGCGCTCGGGATGCTGCTCGGTGCCCTCGCGCCGACCGCCTGGCTCGCGCTGCTGGGCTTCGCCGTGGCCGGTGTCGGCCTCGCCAACATCTTCCCCGTGGCGATCGGCCGGGCCGGCGCGCTGGCGGGAGCCGGGGGCGTCGCCGCCGCGTCCACCCTCGGGTACGGCGGGATGCTGCTGGGACCACCCGCCATCGGCTTCCTCGCCGACTGGTTCTCGCTGCCGCTCGCCCTGACCACGGTGGCACTGCTGGCGTCCGCCGCCGCGGTCATCGCGTACTCAGCGCGTTACGCGTCGGCACAGCGGGCAGACGAGTAGGCGTACTCAGGCACCCCCGTTCGATCCATTTCATTCTGGAAGGACGGAACTTCAGAGGAGGACGCCATGAACTCTCGACCGCTGACCGGCCTCGCACGGCTCACCTTCGGCAATCGGGCTTCGCAGGTCTATCTCGGTCTGGTCGCCGCGGTGGCCGTGTTCGTCGCGGTCGACACGCTCTTCGTCGCACATGACGACGCCTCGTTCGCCGGCGTGTGGCTGTTCCTGCTCGCCGCGCCGACCATCTTCGTCTTCGTCCTCGGCGGCGGGCTGTTCGGCGAGGCGCTCGCCGACTCGGCGGGATTCCTCTACCCGGCCCTGGTGCTGTCCGTACTGATCCAGGCGGCGGCCCTCGGGGCGTTCGTACGGCTGCTGCGCGACCGGCCCGACCGGCACCGCTCGGCCCGCCCCCGGGAAGCCTGAGCGGACGGGGCGCCCGCGCTTCGGGGCCGCGGCCGAAGCCGCGGCTGCGAACGCTCCTTCCGAATCCGCGCCCGGAGCGGTGCCCGGAGCGCGAAGCTTGTCGCGGGATCCGGCCGCTGCCAGACTGGCGCCATGGGGACACGGAGCAGTGCCGAGCGGGACGCGATGACGGTCGAGACGGGATTCGCGCTGATGACCGGCACGCTGGCGGCGGGGCTGGTGTTCGCCGTACTCGCCGGATCCGCTTGGTACTTCGACCTGCCGGAGGCCTTCCCGCGCGTCGCCGCCGTGGCCGCGGGCGCCGTCTTCGTGGCGCGTGTCGTCCGGGTACTCAGGCGTTTCCGGGGTCAGTTCGGTCAGCCGAGCCGACCGGGCCGTACCGACCCCGACTCCTAGGCGATCACCGTAGGCCGAAGCACGCGGCGGTCGGTACGCCTCCTCCGCCCGGCCCGGCGAGCGGGCGCCGTGTCGAGGCCGGCCTGTCAGGGCCGGGGAGCGTTCAAGAGCCCGACGTCGCGGGCGAGGCGCGTCGCGGCCTGGACGAACAGTTCGCCGCGGGCCTCGACCACGCCGTTGAACTGGCCGAACACCTCGAACGAAATGAGACCGAAGAGCTCTGCCCACGCCGCGACCAGAGCCACCGCCACCGCCGGCGGCAGGCCGGGGGCCAGTTGCGCGGCCAGCCTCTGCGCCTCCGGACGCAGCTCCTCGGCGAGCGGCGGGAGAGCGATCCCGTCCGTGCGGTGGGCGTCGCGGGCGACGGAGATCAGGGCGAAACCCACCCGGGCGGCGGGCTCGATGGTCAGCTGCGGCGCCGTGTAGCCGGGCACGGGGGAACCGTAGATCAGCGCGTACTCGTGGGGGTGGGCGAGGGCCCAGGCGCGGACCGCCGTGCAGATGGCCGTCCAGCGAGCGGGGTGATCCCCGGCCGGGGAGGCGGCGGCGAGCGCGTGCTCGGCGGCCTCGCCGACGGCGTCGTACGCGTCGATGATGAGGGCGGTCAGCAGCTCGTCCCGGCTGGGGAAATACCGGTAGAGCGCCGACGACACCATGCCCAGCTCGCGGGCGACGGCGCGGAGCGAGAGCTTCGCCGCGCCCTCGGCTGCGAGTTGTGCGCGCGCTTCGTCCTTGATGGCCGCCGTGACTTCGCTGCGGGCCCGTTCCCTGGCTCCCCGGATAGTCGTCATGGGGAGCAGTGTGTCACGTTTCGGAGCACTGACCAGGGTAGAGAGCACTGCTCTTGCTTTGGATCACCTATCCAGTGCACACTGCTCTTAAGCGAGAGCAGTGCTCTCACACATGCTCTCCGTCGCTCGCTCTCTCCGGGAGTCACCATGTCGCAGCCGTACTACCGCAAGGCCAGCCCGTTCGGCGTCTGGATGAACGGCCTGGTCGGCCGACTCGCCCGGAACGGCATCAGCCTGCTCGGCACCGCCGAGCTCTCCGTACGCGGCCGCAAGAGCGGCCAGATGCAGCGCATCCCCGTCAACCCGCACGCCCACAACGGCAACCGCTACCTGGTCTCCGCCCGTGGCCACTCGCAGTGGGTGCGGAACATGAGGGTCGCGGGCGGCGGCGATCTGCGGGTCGGGAGCAAGGTCCGCACCTTCACGGCGACGGAGGTCCCCGACGGCGAGAAGCTCGCCATCCTGCGCGCCTATCTGGAGCGCTGGGGCTGGGAGGTCAACCAGTACTTCCAGGGGGTCACCGCGAAGTCCTCCGACGCGGAGATCCTCGCGGCGGCCCCCGACCACCCGGTCTTCCTGATCACGACCACACCCCGAACGTGACCCGCACCCACCACCGCCCGCCCGCCCGCCGGACGGGACGTACGGGACCGGGCGGGGAGGTGCGGCGGCGGGCGGGGAGGTGCGGGACCGGGCGGCGGCTCGGCGGGACCGTGCGGCGGTGGGCGGGACCGGCTACTCCGGAGCGCCGGCCTCCGCCGTCCCCGCCTCCGGCCCACCAGAACCGGCCCCGGCACCGACGGCAGCGGCACCCGTTCCCGCATCGGCGGCGGCAGCGGCCGGCTGCCGCCGGTCCAGCATCTCCAGCGCGCGGCGGGCCAGCGGACGGGTCCGTACGAGCCCGGCCAGCGTCGTCGAGCCACGCGTGATGTCGGCGAACGCGTTCCAGGCCGGGCGCAGGCCCGTGATCGCCGCGTGCAGCACTCCCGGACGGCGTTCGAAGACGCCGAGCATCCGGCGCCCGACGCTCATCTCCACTCCGAGGCCCGCCTTGACGGCGAACACGTAGTTCAGCGCCTGGCGGCGGGCGTCCACGGCATCGTGCGCCTCGGCGATCCGTATCGCCCACTCCCCCGCGAGCCGACCGGAGCGAAGGGCGAAGGAGATCCCCTCCCGGGTCCACGGCTCCAGCAGTCCCGCCGCGTCCCCGCACACCAGCACCCGGCCCCGGGACAGCGGCGAGTCGTCGCTGCGGCACCGGGTCAGGTGGCCTGACGAGATGGAGGGCTCGAATCCGGCGAGCCCGAGCCGGGCGATGAAGTCCTCCAGATAGCGCTTGGTCGCCGCACCCTCGCCACGCGCCGAGATCACGCCGACCGTGAGGGTGTCGCCCTTGGGGAACACCCAGCCGTAACTCCCGGGCAGCGGGCCCCAGTCGATGAGCACCCGCCCCGCCCAGTCCTCCGCGACCGTCGGCGGCACCGGGATCTCCGCCTCCAGGCCGAGGTCGACCTGGTCCATCTTGACGCCCACGTGGGCGCCTATCCGGCTGGCACTGCCGTCGGCGCCGACCACGGCCCGCGCCAGCACCGTCTCACCGTCCGAGAGGACGACGGCGACCGTGCGGCGGTCGGGCACGGCCGCGCCGTGCTGCTCGACGCGGGTGACCGTCACCCCGGTGCGCAGGACGGCGCCGGCCTTCTGCGCGTGCTCCACCAGACTCGCGTCGAACTCCGGGCGGTTGATGAGCCCGAAGAGCATGCGCTTGGAGCGGCGGGTACGGGTGAGCTTCCCGTTCAGCGAGAAGGTCACCGCGTGGATCCGGTCCCTGAACGGAAGCTCGAAGCCCGGGGGCAGCGCGTCCCGCGAAGGCCCGATGATTCCGCCCCCACACGTCTTGTAACGGGGCAATTCGGCTTTCTCCAGCAGCAGTACCTGACGGCCCGTGACCGCCGCCGCGTATGCCGCGGAGGCTCCCGCCGGTCCTGCGCCGACCACGACGACATCCCACACCGGCTCGTCGTTCTCGCTTCCGGCGTCTGCGTTCTCGCTGCTCACGATGTGCTTCTGCTCCTGATCCGACCGGTGACCCCTGCTGACGAACGGCATCCTACGGCGCGGGTGCCCCGACATCGCTGTGGGAGGATCGGCAGTGCCTTCGACGTACACCCACCCGGAACAACGTCGCACCCACGAGGAGCGTGCCCATGACCGCCCATCCGATCTCCGAGACCGTAGCGTCCCTGATGCCCCGCGCCCGCGCGGAGCTGACGGAACTGGTCGCTTTCCGGTCGGTGGCGGACCCGGCGCAGTTCCCCCGGAGCGAGTGCGAGGGCGCCGCCGCCTGGGTCGCCGACGCGCTGCGCGCCGAAGGATTCCAGGACGTCGCGGCCCTGGACACCCCGGACGGCACCCAGTCCGTCTACGGTCTGCTCCCCGGCCCCGAGGGGGCGCCGACCGTGCTGCTGTACGCGCACTACGACGTGCAGCCGCCGCTGGACGAAGCCGCCTGGGTGTCACCGCCCTTCGAGCTGACCGAGCGGGACGGGCGCTGGTACGGGCGCGGCGCGGCCGACTGCAAGGGCGGCTTCGTGATGCATCTGCTCGCCCTGCGCGCCCTCAAGGCCAACGGCGGCGTGCCGGTGAGCGTCAAGGTCATCGTCGAGGGGTCCGAGGAGCAGGGCACGGGCGGCCTGGAGCAGTACGCGGAGGCGCACCCCGAGCTGCTGACCGCCGACACCATCGTCATCGGCGACTGCGGCAACTTCCGGGTGGGGCTGCCGACGGTGACGGCGACGCTGCGCGGAATGACCATGGTGCGTGTCTCGGTCGACACGCTCGAAGGCAACCTGCACTCGGGCCAGTTCGGCGGGGCGGCGCCGGACGCGCTCGCCGCGCTCATCAGGGTCCTGGACTCGCTGCGCGCCGAGGACGGCTCCACCACGGTGGACGGTCTTCCGGCGGACGCCGAGTGGGACGGACTCGCTTACGAGGAGGCCGACTTCCGCGAGGACGCCAAGGTCCTCGACGGCGTCGGTCTGATCGGCGGCGGCTCGGTCGCGGACCGGATCTGGGCGCGTCCCGCCGTCACCGTCCTGGGCATCGACTGTCCTCCGGTGGTGGGCGCGACCCCGTCCGTGCAGGCGGGCGCGCGGGCGCTGGTCAGCCTGCGGGTGCCGCCGGGCCAGGACGCCGCCGAGGCGACGAAGCTGCTGACCGCGCACATCGAGAAGCACACCCCGTGGGGCGCGCGGGTGACGGTGGACCAGGTCGGCCAGGGCCAGGCGTTCCGCGCGGACACCTCCAGCCCGGCGTACACGGCGATGGCCGAGGCGATGCGGATCGCGTACCCGGGCCAGGAGATGCAGACCGCCGGCATGGGCGGCTCCATTCCGCTCTGCAACACGCTGGCCACGCTGTACCCGGAGGCGGAGATGCTGCTGATCGGACTCAGCGAGCCGGAGGCGCGGATCCACGCGGTGAACGAGAGCGTCTCGCCGCAGGAGCTGGAGCGCCTCTCCGTCGCCGAGGCCCATTTCCTGGCCAACTACGCCCGTTCCCAGCAGGCTTGATCGGGTGGACCGATCCGGGTGCGGCGGGCGTGCCCGGCACGTCCGCCGCATGAGCCTCGTGAGGAGCTGTGCCGTGGACGGGGCCGGTTCGGGGCCCCCGGCCGCACACCCCGCCGGGCCCCTCGGCGGGGGCGCTGAGCCGACCGCTCGGCGGGCGCGCTCAGCGGGCGCGCTCAGCCGACCGGGACGCCGTCCTCCAGGTTGAGTACCGTCCCGCGTTCCCGGGCGCGCAGGGCCCAGCGCAGTCGCTCGTAGCGGCCGGGCGGCAGCAGGTCCGCCGCCTCCTTCTCGCCGACGAAGCGCCAGGCGCGCAGTTCGGGGCCCGGCAGGAGCAGTCGTCCGGCGTCGTCCCCGGACAGCGGGCCGCCGTCGAACAGCAACCGCAGCCCGCCGTATCCGGGCGGACGCGGCGGCTCCCAGTCGATGACCAGCAGCCGGGGCACCTCGGTGAGCGCTATGCCCAGCTCCTCGGCGACCTCACGTATCCCGGCGCGGGCGGGCGCCTCGCCCCGTTCGACCACGCCGCCGGGGAACTCCCAGCCGGGTTTGTACGTGGGGTCGACGAGCAGTACGCGGTCCCGCTCGTCGAAGAGCAGCACCCCCGCCGCGAGGGTCTCGGCGGTGGGCTCGGGTGTCTGGACGATCTGGCAGACGCCGGCCGCGCCGCTCAGTACCGCCGCCGCGACGGCCACGGCCGCCTCCCGGGCCGTGAGGCCGGTGGTGTCGATCACATGGGCGTCGCGGCTCAGCCAGCCGAGTGCCGCGCGGTAGGGCTCGATGTGCTCGTAGCACCACCGCCGGGTGTGCTCGTTCGCCGCGGGATCGTGCTCGATGTCCTCACGGGCCGCGATACGCCCCCGCAGGATCGTTTCGTCAGCCGCCAGCAGCACATGCCGTACGGGTATGCGCCGGGAGGCGAGCCCGCCGAAGATCTCGTCGCGGTACTCCTGGCGCAACAGGGTCATGGGGACGACCAGGGTCCCGCCCACCTCCGCGAGCAGCGCCGCCGCGGTGTCCACCACCAGCCGCCGCCAGATCGGCAGGTCCTGGTAGTCGCTCACCTCGGTGAGCCGTTTCTGCGGCAGCAGCCGCGCCAGTTCCCCGGCGACCAGCTCGGGATCGTACACAGTGCTGTTCGGGATCAGGTCGACCAGTTCGCGCGCGGTACTGGTTTTGCCCGCTCCGAACGCACCGTTGACCCAGACGATCACGGTTCCCCCTCTTCCGTAGCCCCCAGAGGACTGCCCGGAACACCCTGCCACGAAAACTCCGGCGGGATCAGAGGGCCCGGACACAGCTCGGACACCCGGATGTGTCCGAGCTGTGTCCCGTTCGAAGCCGCCGTGGCCGGTAATCGGCCTACTCTACGAACCGATGTCCATGTCGGGCCGTAACAGATCCCTGAGGAACATCGTTGGAACTCGATGTGACAAGGGGGTACCCAATGCGCCGGACGGTGCTGGAGAAGTTTCCCGCGGGAGGACCGCGTGGCAGCTGGCCCGCGGAGGAATTCGCGCGGGCCAGGCGGGACGAAGGTACGCCCGCCGAGGTCGTGATGGATCTCGACTCGGACTTCTTCCTGGTCGTCGTACCGCAGCAGGCGACGGATTCCGCCCTGGGCTCTCTCTGAGTGCTCGCGCGTGCTCGCCGAGGGCTCACCGAGTGCCCTCCGAGCTCCGAATGCACTCCGGGTTCCCCCGGGCCGGGCACCGTCCGGCCGTGCCCGGAGGCCCGGGAGCGGTGGTGTCGCCTGTGGGGCCCCGTCCCACCGTTCGAGTGCCGTACGAACCGGAGAGCCCGAAATGCCCAGAACATCGGCCGCACCGGCCACCTCACCCCGCCCGCGCGCCCGCCAGTCCGCCCTGACCCTCGCGCTCGCGGGGATCGCGGTCTCGCTGACCGCCCCGCCCGCCATGGCCGACAGCAGCGCCTGTACCCATCACTTCTCCGGCCCGCAGATCTGCGTCCGGCTGGACGGACAGGGCGGCCGGAACGCGGTCACCGGGATCTGGACCAACCCGCCCGCCGATCTCGGCTCCCGCGAGGTGTCGCTCTTCCGGAACGGCCAGCTCGTCGACACGGCGACGGCCACCCGCTCGGACCGGGCACTGACCCACACCTGGCCGGCCACGGACACCGGCACCGACACGGAGCTGTGCGTGAAGTTCCAGGGCAGCCGGCGCACGGCCTGCCAGACCACACGCTGACCGCCGGGCCGGGCGGCGGGGCGGTCAGCCCGGGCCGCCCCGGGCGGTCGGTCAGCCCGGACCGCCCCGGGCTCAGCCGCTGACCGCCGCCGTGGCGCCGCGACCGGTGGGCGCCGCGGCCGCCGCGGCGCCGACCAGGCCCGCGTCCGTACCGGTCAACGCCGGGGCGATGGTCAGCCGCTGGACGAAGGAGAGCGTGGCGTAGTCCTGGAGCGAGCGGCGCAGCGGGGCGAAGAGCACCTCACCCGCGTTGGCCACGCCCCCGCCGATGACCGCGATGTTGATCTCGACGAGCGTGGCCGTCGCGGCGATCCCGGCGGCCAGCGCCTGGGCGGCCCGCTCGAACGACGCGATCGCGACCGGATGACCGGCGCGGGCGGCGGCGGCCACCGCGGCCGCCGAGGCGTCACCGTCCGGCCCCGGCTGCCAGCCGCCCTCCAGCGCCCGGCGCGCGATGTTGGGCCCGCTGGCGATCCGCTCCACGCAGCCGCGGGCGCCGCACGGGCAGAGGTCGCCGTCCAGGTCCACGCTGATGTGACCGATGTGACCGGCGTTGCCCGTCGGCCCGGGGTGGAGCGTGCCGTTCAGGACGAGCCCTCCGCCGACGCCGGTGGAGACCACCATGCACAGCGCGTTCTCGTAGCCGCGGGCCGCGCCCTGCCAGTGCTCCGCCGCCGTCATCGCCACGCCGTCACCGACCAGCGTCACCGGCAGCCCGCCGGTGGCCCGCCGCACCCGCTCCACCAGCGGAAAGCCGCGCCAGCCGGGGACGTTGACCGGGCTGACCGTACCGGCGGAGGCGTCCACCGGCCCCGCGCTGCCGATGCCGAGCGCCGTGACCGAACCCCACAGGGGGGACGCGGCCACCTCGGCGAGGACCTCCTCGACGGCACGCATCACCGTCTCGCCGTCCTCCCGCGCGGGCGTCGGCCGCTGGGCCCGTACGAGAATCCTGCCGTTGCCGTCCACCAACGCGCCGGCGATCTTGGTGCCGCCGACGTCGAGTGCGGCAACGGGGTCGGTATGCATCGGGCTCGGATCTCCAGGGGGGTGAGGGGCATCCGCGCGGGCGCGTGCGGACCACGCGGGCGCGGGATGAGACGAAGCGGACGAAACCAGCGGAGTCATAGCTTCGATGAACAGTCTCCATTCCCCTGACAACGTTGTCCAGGGCCTATGCTCGACGCCCCGGCGTCGGATGGCAAACCGACGGCGGCCAGACGGCAACCCGGGCCACGACCGAAGCCCCGGCCGACTCCCGACCGGGCCGGCCGGACCCGCGAACCGAACCCACGAACCGGACCCCGACCGGACAACGACAGGACAGCGCACTGTGCCCGACACTCCCCGCCGCTCCGAACCCCGTTACGGCAACCGGCCCACGATGAAGGATGTGGCCGCGCGCGCCGGAGTGGGGCTCAAAACGGTCTCCCGTGTGGTCAACGGAGAGCCGGGTGTCACCACGGACACCGAGCGCCGGGTGCGGGAAGCCATCGATGTACTGGGCTTCCGGCGCAACGACTCGGCACGGGTGCTGCGCAAGGGCCGTACGGCCAGCATCGGCCTGGTCCTGGAGGATCTGGCCGACCCCTTCTACGGGCCGCTGAACCGCGCCGTGGAGGAGGTCGCGCGCGCCCACGGCGCGCTGCTCATCAACGGCTCCAGCGCCGAGGACCCGGAACGGGAGCGGGAACTGGTCCTGGCGCTCTGCGCGCGCCGGGTGGACGGGCTGATCGTGATCCCGGCCGGGCACGACCACCGCTATCTGGAACCGGAGATCAAGGCCGGGGTGGCGACGGTCTTCGTGGACCGCCCCGCCGGCCTGATCGACGCGGACACGGTGCTCTCCGACAGCTTCGGCGGCGCCCGCTCCGGCACCGCCCACCTGATCGCACACGGCCACCGGCGGATCGGGTTCATCGGCGACCAGCCCCGGATCCATACGGCGATCGAGCGGCTGCGCGGTTACCGCACCGCGATGGAGGACGCGGGGCTGACGATCCAGGAGGACTGGGTCTCGCTCGGCACGACCGCGCCGGAGCGGGTGCGCGAGGCAGTGGTCTCGATGCTCGCCGGTCCCGCACCGGTCACCGCGATCATCACGGGCAACAACCGCGTGACCGTGACGGTCGTACGGGTCCTGGCCACGCACCGTCGTCCGGTCGCCCTGGTCGGCTTCGACGACATCGAACTGGGCGATCTGCTGGACCCGGGGGTCACGGTCATCGCACAGGACGCCGCCACGCTGGGGCGGACGGCCGCGGAGCGGCTCTTCCACCGGCTCGACGGCGCGGCCGACGCCCCGTCACGGGTGATCCTGCCGACGCGGCTGATCGCCCGGGGATCGGGCGAGATCCCGCCGCCCACGGACTGAGCCGGAAGGCCGGGGCGACCGGGCGGAGCGCGCCCAGGGCCGCGCCCGCGGGGACGCCGGGCGGAGCGCGAGGCCCCGTCGCCCGGGAGGGCACCGGGCGCCGGGCCTACCGGGCCGTCGCCCTCCGGGCCGCGCGCCGCGGGATCGCGAAGGCCTCCAGGTCCGCCCGGGTCAGGCCGGTGAGCCGGCCGACCTCGTCGCGGTCGAGCGCGCCGCAGTCCAGGCCGCGCAGCAGATAGCCGCTGAGCGCCTTGGCGGTGGCGGGCTCGTCCATGACGTCAGCGACGGCACCACCCGTCTTCGCCACGTACGCGGCCAGCCGGGCCGCGGCCGGCTCCAGGCCCTCGCGGTAGAAGGCGTACACCGCCGCGTACCGGGTGGGCAGGTGGGCCGGATGCATGTCCCAGCCCTGGTAGTAGGCGCGGGCGAGCGCCCGCCGGGTGAGGCGGTAGTGCAGCCGCCAGGCCTCGTGGACCCGGGCGCTCGGGCCGACCGGCAGGACGTTCGTCGAGCCGTCGCAGACCCGCACCCCCGTACCGGCGGCGGCGACCTGCATGACGGCCTTGGCGTGGTCGGCGGCGGGGTGGTCACTGGACTGGTGGGCGGCGCTGACGCCGACACCGGCGCTGTAGTCGAAGGTGCCGTAGTGCAGCCCGGTGGCCCGGCCCCCGGCCGCGTCGATCATCCGGGCCACGGTCGCGGTGCCGTCGGCGGCGAGGACGGCCTGGCTGGTCTCGATCTGGATCTCGAAGCCGATCCGTCCCGGGGCCAGGCCGAGCGCCCTCTCGAACTCCTCGGCCAGCCGGACCATCGCGGTGACCTGCTCGGCGTAGGTGACCTTGGGAAGGGTCAGGACCAGCCCGTCGGGGAGGCCGCCCGCCTTCATCAGCCCGCTGAGGAAGATATCGAGGGTCCGGATGGACCGGTCCCGTACGGCTGCCTCAAGGCACTTCATCCGGATGCCCGTGTACGGGGCGGCCGTGCCGTCGGCGTACGCGGCGTGCACCAGGCGGGCCGCGCGGGCGGCGGCCTCGTCCTCCTCGGCGTCCGGTCGCGTGCCGTAGCCGTCCTCGAAGTCGATCCGCAGGTCCTCGACGGGCTCGCGGTCCAGCTTGGCCCGCACGCGCTCGTACACCGGCCCGGCCAGTGCGTCGGAGAGGCCGAGGACGCGGGCCAGCGAGGCGGCGTCCGGGGCGTGTTCGTCGAGGGCGGCGAGGGCCTGGTCGCCCCAGGAGCGGATGGTGTCCGCGGTGAAGACGTCGCCGGGTACGTAGACGGTGTGGACGGGCTGGCGGGTCCCGGGATCGCCCGGGTAGCGGCGGGCGAGCTCCGCGTCGACGGCCGCGAGGGAGCGGCCGATCTCGGCACTCACCCCGCTCGCGAGGCTGGTGGTGACTGACTCCTGCTGCCCCATGCCGACGCCTTCCTGCCCTGCGGTCTGCGGTCTGCGGTCGCGCGCGGTGTGCGGTGTGCGGTCGTGCGATGTGCGGTCGTGCGATCGGGTCGCGGGCGCTGCCGGGTCGCACGCGGGGCCGCGCGGTGGAGATCACCACGCGGCCCCGGCCGTACGGAAGCGGCGGATCAGCCCTTGCGGGCCTTGACCTCTTCGGTCAGCTGCGGGACGACCTCGAAGAGGTCGCCGACCACGCCGTAGTCGACCAGGTCGAAGATCGGGGCCTCGGAGTCCTTGTTGACGGCCACGATGGTCTTGGAGGTCTGCATGCCGGCGCGGTGCTGGATCGCGCCGGAGATGCCCGAGGCGATGTACAGCTGCGGGGAGACCGACTTGCCGGTCTGGCCGACCTGGTTCGCGTGCGGGTACCAGCCGGCGTCGACGGCCGCGCGCGAGGCACCGACGGCCGCGCCGAGCGAGTCGGCCAGCGCCTCGATGATCGCGAAGTTGTCGGCGCCGTTGACTCCTCGGCCGCCGGAGACCACGATCGCGGCCTCGGTCAGCTCCGGGCGGCCCGTCGACTCGCGCGGGGTGCGGGAGACGATCTTCGTGCCGGTGGACCCGCTGCCGAAGGTCACGGCGAGCGCCTCGACGGTGCCGGCGGCCGGAGCGGCCTCCACCGGGGCCGAGTTCGGCTTCACGGTGATGACCGGAGTGCCCTTGGAGACCCGGGACTTGGTGGTGTACGCGGCGGCGAACACCGCCTGCGTGGCGACCGGGCCCTCGGCGCCCGCCTCCAGATCGACGGCGTCGGTGATGATGCCGGAATCGATGCGGACGGCGAGCCGGGCCGCGATCTCCTTGGCCTCGGCGGAGGACGGGAGGAGGACGGCGGCAGGCGAGACCGCCTGGTAGGCGGCCTGCAGCGCGTCGACCTTCGGTACGACGAGGTAGTCGGCGAACTCGGCGGCGTCGGCGGTGAGGACCTTCACCGCGCCGTGCTCGGCGAGCACGGCGGCGGTGGCCTCGGCGCCCGCACCGAGCGCGACGGCGACGGGCTCGCCGATGCGGCGGGCCAGGGTCAGCAGCTCAAGGGTGGGCTTGCGGACGGCGCCGTCCACGTGGTCGACATAGACGAGAACTTCAGCCATGGGAACGCTCTCCTGCGAATGCGAAGTATCTGGGGGCGGTTGAGGGAGTGACCGAAGGTCAGATGAACTTCTGCTCCGCGAGGTAGGCGGCGAGCTGCTTGCCGCCCTCGCCCTCGTCCTTGACGATCGTGCCGGCGGTACGGGCCGGGCGCTGGGTCGCGGAGTCGACCGCCGTCCAGGCGCCCGCGAGACCCACCGCGGCGGCGTCGATCTCCAGGTCCGACAGGTCCAGGGTCTCCACCGGCTTCTTCTTGGCGGCCATGATGCCCTTGAAGGAGGGGTAACGGGCCTCGCCGGACTGGTCGGTGACCGAGACGACGGCGGGCAGGGACGCCTCCAGCCGCTCGCTCGCGGAGTCGCCGTCGCGACGGCCCTTGACCAGACCGCCGTCGACCGAGACCTCGGAGACCAGCGTGACCTGCGGGACTCCGAGCCGCTCGGCGAGCATGGCGGGCAGCACGCCCATGGTGCCGTCGGTGGATGCCATGCCACAGATGACCAGGTCGTAGCCGGTCTTCTCGATGGCCTTGGCGAGCACCAGGGACGTGCCGAGGGCGTCGGTGCCGTGCAGATCGTCGTCCTCGACATGGACGGCCTTGTCGGCGCCCATGGAGAGCGCCTTGCGCAGCGCGTCCCTGGCGTCCTCGGGGCCGACGGTCAGTACGGTGATCTCCGCGTCGTCCGCCTCGCCGGCGATCTGCAGCGCCTGCTCGACCGCGTACTCGTCGAGCTCCGACAGCAGTCCGTCGACGTCGTCCCGGTCGACGGTCAGGTCATCGGCGAAGTGCCGGTCGCCGGTGGCGTCGGGCACGTACTTCACACAGACAACGATCCTCAAGCTCACGCCGGCTCTCCTACTGCATCGTCATTTCTGGGCTGCCTTGTTGCACGCAGCATAGGCGCCTTACCGGGCGGTTTCCGGTCGGGAGACCGGCGCACCCGAGTAAATATTACTCGCCAGTACACCCAGAGTGTTCCCGCCGGGCAAGCCCTGTGAACTGTGACATGCCCAACGCGGGACGGATGCGGGGAAGGGAACTCTCAGTCGCGCAGCGCGTTGAAGCGTCCCTGGTGGTAGAGGAGAGGACGGCCGGCTCCGGCGGGGTCCCCGACGACCGCCTGGGCGATCACCACGCGGTGGCCGGCCGCCGGGACGCGGGCGACGACGCGGCAGACCAGCCAGGCCAGTACGCCGTCCAGCACGGGCACGCCCTCGGGTCCGGTCCGCCAGGCGGTGGGCGGCGCGAACCGGTCGGCGCCGCTGCGCGCGAAGGTGCCGGCCAGCTCTTCCTGGTGATCGCCGAGTATGTGCGCCCCTATGTGGGACGCCTCGGAGAGGACCGGCCAGCTGGAGGAGGCGGTGTCCACGCCGAAGGAGATCATGGGGGGCTCGGCGGCCACCGAGGTGAGGGAGGTGGCGGTGAATCCGACAGGGCGCTCACCCTGGGCCGTGATGACCGCGACCCCCGCCGCGTGCCGCCGGAAGACGGAGCGGAGCAGATCGGGAGAGGCCAGTCGGGGAGTGCCGAGATCGGGCGTAGCCGTCATCGAGTTGTCCTTCTGCGGGGAGAGAGGAGGCGGGTCCGTGGCTGCTCAGACAGCCGGACAGCGCGCGCTCGCATTGCGAGCCAGGTCGACATCGGCCCGCCCGTGGAGAAGGAGTTCCTGGGGCATCTCGTCAGGGTGACGAGGCGTGGCCGCCGCCGTCAAGGGCATATCTCACACCGCCTCACCCAGAGCGGCGATCACATCCACCGTGCGGGGCTGCCCGGCGGCCCTGCGCACGATGCCGCCGGTGGCGTCCAGCACGAGCACCGTGGGGGTCTTGAGGATGCCCAGCTCCCGTACGAGGTCCAGCCGCTCCTCGGCGTCCAGCTCCACATGGGCGACGCCGTCGACCATGCCGGCCACCTCGGCGAGGATGCGCCGGGTCGCCCGGCAGGGCTGGCAGAACGCGCTGGAGAACTGGACGAGCGTGGCACGCTCCCCGAGCTCCGCGCCCAGTTCGGCCGGGCCGAGCCGCCTCTCGTCGTCCCGCCGCACCGTGAGCCTCCCGTCGCTACGGCGGTGCAGCACTCCGAAGAGGCTCGCCGCCGCGAGCACCGCCGCGCACACCACCAGTCCTGTGATCGTCATCGCCGGGTGCAGCGTTCACAGAACCGCAAAATATTCCGTGGCCGCGCGGCGGCCCGGGCGCGAGATGCTGGCGCCATGGACATCGACATCAGAGGGCCGCGCTTCGGCGCGGCCGTCACCACCGTGGTATTGGCCGGCGCCCTCGTCACGGGCAGCGGCGGCCTGCTCGCCTGGCAGACGCTGTGTTTCGCGATCGGAGCGGCGGCGGGCGTGGGGCGTTCGCCGTACGGTCTGCTCTTCCGTACCGTCGTGCGCCCGCGCCTCGGGCCCGCGGCGGAGTACGAATCTCCCGCGCCGCCGCGCTTCGCGCAGGCCGTCGGGCTGGGATTCGCCCTGGTCGGCCTGGTGGGGTACTTCTGGGGGCCCCTGTGGCTGGGCATGGCGGCCACCGGCTGCGCCCTCGCCGCCGCCTTCCTGAACGCGGCCTTCGGGTACTGCCTGGGGTGCGAGATGTACCTGTTGCTGCGGCGGGCGACGGCCGCGGTGCGCCGACGCGGCGCCGGCGTTTCCGCGACGTGACGAGAATCTCGCCGTACGCGCAGACCAGGACTGGCCACCGGGGCCCGTATGGGGCACGATCGGCCCAATGCCGAAAACCTACGGCTGCGTAACTTCCGCAGGGAGAACCTCCCCGGAACAGAAGGGTCCTCAACCAGATGGCAGAGCTCGTCTATCGGCCGGTCATCGGCGCCGCCCGCACCCTGTTCAAGGCGCTGGACCTGAAGATCGACACTCAGGGTTCCGAGTACATCCCGCGCACTGGTGGCGCCGTGCTCGTCAGCAACCACATCAGCTATCTGGACTTCATATTCGCGGGACTCTCGGCACTCCCCCAGAAGCGGCTGGTGCGCTTCATGGCGAAGGAGTCGGTCTTCCGGCACAAGGTGTCCGGTCCGCTCATGCGCGGCATGAAGCACATTCCGGTGGACCGCGAGCAGGGGGAGCTGGCGTACGCGCAGGCGCTGGAATCGCTCCGCTCCGGCGAGATCATCGGGCTCTTCCCGGAGGCGACCATCTCGCCGTCGTTCACCCTCAAGAGCTTCAAGTCGGGTGCGGCGCGCATGGCGCAGGAGGCGGGCGTTCCGCTCGTCCCGATGGCGCTGTGGGGCACCCAGCGGGTCTGGACCAAGGGCCGGCCGCGCAACTTCAAGCGCAGCCACATCCCGGTGACGCTCCGGGTCGGTGAGCCGCTGGAGGCGCCCGCGGACCAGTACGCGGGTGCGATCACCCGGCGGCTGCGGGACCGGGTGCAGGAGCTGCTGGAGGCGGCGCAGCGCGCGTATCCGGTCCGCCCGAGGGACGCGGACGACACCTGGTGGGTGCCCGCACACCTCGGTGGGACCGCGCCGACCCCGGCCGAGGTCCGCGCGGCGGAGATCGGCTGAAACGTCTTTTCGCCGGCCGATCCGGGCCGGCGGAGGAACGTACGCCGGCTCGACGAAGAGGGCGACGAAGGAGGGCCGGCCGGATCCCCGGGGATCCGGCCGGCCCTCCTTCGTCGGCTCACGGCGCGCTGCCGGCGGCTACGCGGCCATTTCCTCCCGGAGTGCGAGCACGAAGGCGTCGACGTCGTCCTCCGTGGTGTCGTAGGCGCACATCCAGCGGACGTCGCCCGCCTTCTCGTCCCAGAAGTAGAAGCGGAAGCGCTTCTGCAGGCGCTCGCTCACGTGGTGCGGCAGCCGCGCGAAAACGGCGTTGGCCTGGACGGGATGGAGGATCTCCACCCCGTCCAGCGTGCGTACGCCCTCGGCGAGGCGCTGGGCCATCGCGTTGCTGTGCCGGGCGTTGCGCAGCCACAGGTCGCCCGCGAGCAGCGCCTCCAGCTGCACGGAGACGAAGCGCATCTTGGACGCCAGCTGCATGGACAGCTTGCGCAGATGCTTCATCGCACGCACGGCGTCCGGGTTGAGGACGACGACGGCCTCGCCGAAGAGCATGCCGTTCTTCGTGCCGCCGTAGGAGAGGACGTCCACCCCGACGGCGTTGGTGAAGGCGCGCATCGGTACGTCCAGCGACGCGGCGGCGTTGGCTATCCGGGCGCCGTCGAGATGGACCTTCATGCCCAGGTCGTGGGCGTGCCGGCAGATGTCGCCGATCTCGTCCGGGGTGTAGACCGTGCCCAGCTCGGTGTTCTGGGTGATGGACACGACCTGCGGCATCGCCCGGTGCTCGTCCTCCCAGCCGAACGCCTGCTGATCGATCAGCTCCGGGGTGAGCTTGCCGTCGGGTGTCGGTACGGTCAGCAGCTTCAGGCCGCCGACCCGCTCGGGGGCGCCGCCCTCGTCCACGTTGATGTGCGCGGACTCGGCGCAGATGACCGCGCCCCAGCGGTCGGTGAGCGCCTGGAGCGCGACGACGTTGGCACCGGTTCCGTTGAAGACCGGGAATGCCTCCGCCGCCGCACCGAAGTGGCTGTGCATGATCCGCTGGAGGTGACCGGTGTAGTCGTCTCCGCCGTACGCGACCTGGTGGCCGCCGTTCGCGACGGCCAGCGCCGCGAGGATCTCGGGGTGGGCGCCCGCGTAGTTGTCGCTGGCGAAGCCGCGCACCTCGGGGTCGTGGTGGCGGCGTGCGTCCGTCGTACGGGACCTCACGTCTCGGGGGTCAGCCACAGGCGGTTTCCGTTCACTTCCCGTGCGGGCCGGTCCCAGAGTCCGGCGATGGCCTCGGCCAGATCCGTGACGTCCGTGAAACCCGCGAACTTCGCATTGGGGCGCTCGGCGCGCATCGCGTCGTGCACCAGTGCCTTGACCACCAGGATCGCAGCCGCGGCGCGCGGTCCGTCCTCGCCCCCCGCCTTGCGGAAGGCGTCACCGAGCGCCAGGGTCCACGCCTCGGCCGCCGCCTTGGAGGCGGCGTAGGCGGCGTTGCCAGCGGTGGGCTTGGACGCGCCCGCGGCGCTGATCAGCAGATAGCGGCCCCGGTCGCTGCGGAGCAGTCCGTCGTGGAAGGCGAGGGAGGTGTGCTGGACCGTACGGATCAGCAGCTTCTCCAGCACCTCCCAGTCGGCCAGGTCGGTCTCGGCGAAGCTCGGGCTGCCGCGCCAGCCGCCGACGAGGTGGACCAGTCCGTCGATCCGGCCGAACGTCTTCTCGGTCCGCTCGGCCCACGCCCGGGTGGCGGCGAGGTCGAGAAGGTCGACCGTGTCGCCGGTGACGGTGGCTCCGGCGCGGGCGTCCCGGGCCGCGTCGACCGCTTCGCCCAGACGCGTGGTGTCCGCGTCGGCGGCGACGACCGTCGCACCGGCCGCGGCGAGCCGCAGGACGGTGGCCTGGCCGGCCGGACCGGCCGCCCCGGCCACCGCGATCACGGCTCCGTCCAGTGTCGCGCCGCTCATGTCGCTGTCTCCGGTCATGGCCGTCGTCTCCCGTTCCTGGGAACTCACGCGGCCGCTCGCTCGGTGTCGGACGCCGTGATCCCGCGCGTCGAGGCGACCACGTCCTTGAGCTTCTTCGCAAGCGCCTCGAAGAACATGCTGAGCGGAAACTCGTCCGGCAGCACGTCGTCGACGAGCTTGCGGGGCGGCTGTGTGAGGTCGAGGGCGTCGGGACCCTTGGCCCAGCGCGAGCCGGGGTGCGGGGAGAGGTAGGTGGAGACCAGGTCGTACGCCGCGAGCCAGTGGACCAGCTTGGGGCGGTCGATGCCGGCCCGGTAGAGGTCCTCGATCTCCGCGCAGAGCTGGTTGGTGACCTGCGGGGCCCGCTCCCAGTCGATGCGCAGGGTGTTGTCGGTCCAGCGCACCACGTCGTGCTGGTGGAGGTAGGCGAAGAGCAGCTGGCCACCGAGGCCGTCGTAGTTCCGCTCGCGCGCGCCGGTGACCGGGAAGCGGAACATCCGGTCGAAGAGCACGGCGAACTGGACGTCGCGGCCCTGCGGGAAGCCGTCGGCCTCCAGCTTCACGGCCTCACGGAACGCGGTGAGGTCGCAGCGCAGCTCTTCGAGGCCGTACATCCAGAACGGCTGGCGCTGCTTGATCATGAAGGGGTCGAACGGCAGGTCGCCGTGGCTGTGGGTGCGGTCGTGGACCATGTCCCAGAGGACGAAGGCCTCCTGGCAGCGCCCCTGGTCGGCGATCATCTCGCGGATGTCGTCGGGAAGGTCGATGCCGAGGGTGCTGACGGCCCCCTCGGTGACACGGCGGAACCGGGCGGCCTCCCGGTCGCAGAAGATGCCGCCCCAGGTGAACCGCTCGGGGGCCTCGCGTACGGCGATGGTCTCCGGGAAGAACACCGCGGAGTTGGTGTCGTAGCCCGGGGTGAACCCTTCGAAGGTGATGCCGCAGAAGAGCGGGTTGTCGTAGCGCGTGCGCTCCAGCTCGGCCAGCCAGTCGGGCCAGACCATGCGCAGCACGACCGCTTCGAGGTTGCGGTCCGGGTTGCCGTTCTGGGTGTACATGGGGAAGACGGCCAGGTGCTGCAGGCCGTCCGCCCGGTCCGCGGCGGGCTGGAAGGCGAGCAGCGAGTCCAGGAAGTCGGGCACGGCGAAGGCGCTGTCGGCCCAGGCGCGCAGGTCGGCGACGAGCGCCCGGTGATAGCCGGCGTCGTGCGGGAGCAGCGGGGAGAGCCGCTCGACCGCGGTGATCACCCGGCCGATCACCTCCTCGACGGCGGCGCGGGACGGGGCGCCGTCGGAGTCGAAGTCGATGGAGCCGTCCTTGGACTGCCAGGGGCGGATCTCCTCGACGGCATTCTTGAGTTCGGGCCAGGCTGGGTGATCGACCACCCGGGCAGCGCCGGCTATATCGGGTACAGCGGCGTCCTGCGCAAGAATTTCCGTCATGTCACGTCCTCCACCGTAGAACTTGGCGTCGAATCACCGTATAGGCCGACCGTTCTTCTTCACAACCGGAAGCGGTACAAATTATCCTGTCGACCCCCCATGGTCACCGCCATTTTTCCTGCGGTTGTGGGGTGAGACACACGCATCCGTCGCTTCGCACGGCACCGGGCCCGTGGGGGGAGCGGCCCCCGGGCCACGGCGCCGGCACACCGAGCGGGTGTGCCGGGCGGCGCGACGGGGCAGAGCTTGCCGGGAGCGGCACCGGGCCGCCACGCGGAACCCGCGGTCGACGGAATCGAGCGAGTCGTGAGTTTCCTCATCATCGGTCACCGGGGGGTGATGGGTGTCGAGCCGGAGAACACCCTGCGGTCCTTCGTCCACGCGGAGCGCGCGGGCATGGACGCCATCGAGCTGGATCTGCACCTGAGCAAGGACGGCGCCCTCGTCGTCATGCACGACACGGACGTGGACCGTACGACCGACGGTACGGGCGCGATCGCCGAGCTGACCCTCGCCGAGCTACGGGAGCTGGACGCGGGCGAGGGCGAGCGGATCCCGCTCTTCGAGGAGGTCCTGGACGTCGTACGGTCCCCGGTCCAGGCCGAGATCAAGGACGCGGCGGCGGCGCGCGCGCTGGCCGAGGTGATGCGCCGGCGCTCGCTCACCGAACGGGTCGAGGTGTCGTCGTTCCACGACGCGGCCGTCGCGGAGATCGCCGACCTGGTGCCGGGCGTCCGTACGGTGCTGATCGCGAGCCGCTGGGACGACGACGTGGTGGACCGGGCCCGTGCGGTGGGGGCCGCGACGCTGGCCCTGGGCATGCGCAGACTGACCCTGGAGGTCGTCGAGCGGGCGCACGCGGAGGGGCTCGGGGTCATCGGCTGGCTGGTGAACACCGAGGAGCGGCTGCGGCTGGCGCGTGCCTTCGGGCTCCAGGGCGCGACCACGGACCTGCCCGAGATCCGGCGGGCGGCCGGCCGGTTCACCGGCTGAGCCCCTCAGGTCCTGTCCCGGCGATCTCTCCGGGCCGGCGGAGATCGCCCGGACAGGGCCTGGTCGCACGACGCGGCGGGTACGGCCGCCGGCGCCGGTACGGAGGTCAGACGAGGGGCTTGACCAGCAGTTCGAACGTGAGGTCGTCGCGCTGCGGTATGCCGAAGCGTTCGTCACCGTACGGGAAGGGGATCAGCTTTCCCGTACGGCGGTAGCCCCGCCGCTCGTACCAGGCGATCAGTTCCTCGCGGACCGTGATGACCGTCATCTGCATCTGGCTGACGCCCCAGGTCTCGCAGGCGATGCGCTCCGCGCCGGCGATGATCCGCCGGCCGAGGCCCTCGCCCTGCAGACCGGGCGCCACCGCGAACATGCCGAAGTAGGCGGCCTCACCTCGGTGCTCGATCTGACAGCAGGCGATCAGATCGCCCTCCCGCTCCACCACCAGCAGCCGGCTCCCCGGTGCCTCGATCACGTCCAGGACGCCCTGGGCGTCGGTCCGCTGCCCTTCGAGGATGTCCGCCTCCGTGGTCCAGCCGGTACGGCTGCTGTCCCCCCGGTAGGCCGACTCTATGAGCATGACGAGCGCTGTCGTGTCGGCCGGCGTGGCGTCCCGGTAGGTGAGTTCGCCGACGGGGCGCGGGGCGGTGTCCATGGGTGTGCGGTCTCCGTATCTGCACTGCTGCTGAGCCGTCCCGCAGCCTAACGCGGCTCTCCCGGCCGGGACAGGGGCGTGCGCGGAGAAAGCGGGCGCCCGCTTTCTCCGCCGTCGCCGCCCCCGGCGCGCCCCGGCCCGGGTGCGGGCTCCGGCCGGTCCGCCGGGGAGGGAACCGGATGAGGTCATGGCGCATCATTCTTCACAGAGTCGCTCCACGGAGCGCGGTCACCTCGGGGGGAACCAGATGTCAGCAATCGGCGGGGCCTTCGGCGTACTCATCGGTCTCATCGGACTGCTGTTCGCGTGCGTGGGGGCGGGGCTCGGGATCACCCTGCTGTGCCGGATGCGGTGGCGCGGGCGGGCACTCACACACGGTCTGGCAGCCCAGGCACGTGTCCTGGACACCTATGTGACGCATTCCTCCCGCATCGGGCCCGACCAGCCGGGAGACACCAGCACCCGGCATGTGATCCTCGGTTTCCGTACCCAGGACGGCCGCGACATCCGGATCGAGGACACCTCGGGTCTCCCCCGCGTCATCGGCGACCTCGTCCAGGTCCGTTATCTGCCGGAGCGGCCGGAGCGTGCGGCGGTCGCCGGTACGTCCTCCGTCGGAGCGGGGGTCGGCCTGGCCCTGGGGCTCGCCTTCTGCGTGGTCTTCACCTGCGGCGGGCTGTTCTTCGCCGCGATGGGCTTCGGGGTCGGCTGGCTCGGCTTCGGTACGGAGTCGGAATTCGGCACGGTGATCGACCCGGGCATGCTGCCCTGAGACCGCCACGGGGCCGTCCGTGCCGCGCGTCCTTCGCGGCCCGGACGGCCCCCGATCGCTCTTCTCAGACCCCGGAGTCAGACCCCGGAGTCAGACCCCGGAGTCCTCCGGCGCGCGCCACCCGTGCCGGGGGACGAACCCCAGCAGCTCGGTGCAGAGGCCCGTGTCGAACAGCGAGCTGTGGCCGGCGAGTTCGGCGAAGGCCGGTACGCCGGGGTGGTAGCGCTCCATCAGTACGGCCGTCGGGATCGGCGAGGAGGTGTCGGGGGCGGCGACATTGACGACATGACAGCCCGTCAGTTCGGCTTCGAGAGACCGCCGGACGGCCTCGGCCGCGTCCCGGGTGTCGAGCCAGCCCCACAGGTCCATCCGATGGGCGGCCGGATCGGACCGGATCGCGTCGAGCTGGCGCTCCAGCCGTTCGCCGGTCCCGGTGAAGGGGAAGCGCACACAGACGATGTCGGTGCCGTAGCGCCGGTGGGTGGCGCGGGCCACCTCCTCCAGGACGACCTTCGAGAGCCCGTAGGGGTCCTGGACGACGATCGGGTGTTCCTCGTCCAGCGGCACGTAGCGCGGTGACCGCGGCACCGGCGACCAGGCGAGGCCGACGGCCGACAGGCTGGAGGCGGCGACCACCCGGCGGATGCCGTGGCGGCCCGCCTGGTCCAGCACCCGGTGCGCGGTCAGGCAGTTGGTGGCGAACAGGGCGCTCGCGTCGGGCATGTTGGGATGGGGGATGGCGCCGAGATGGACGACCGCCTCGGCCCCGTCCATCGCTTCGGCCACCAGGTCGGGATCCTGGAGATCCCCGGTGTGGACGGTGTCGACGCGCGGATCGTCGACGGGGACGAGGTCGGTGGCGACGATCCGGTGGCCCTGGGCCAGCAGGTCGTCGATGACGAAGCGTCCGATGTGACCGGCGGCGCCGGTGACGAGCACGCGCATCAGCCCTTCACCGCCCCGACCAGCCCGTTGACGAAGTACCGCTGCAGGCTGAGGAAAAGGAGGATCACCGGGATGACCACGATGAGCGCACCCGCCATCAGGTTGTTGTAGTGGGGCACGTTCTCGGCGGAGAGCGTCTGGAGGCCGAGCGGCAGGGTGTACGTGTCCGGGTCGTTGAGCGAGACCCGGGTCAGCAGGAATTCGTTCCAGGTGGGGATCGCCGTCAGCAGCGCCACCGTGATCAGCGCCGGTCTGGCCAGGGGCAGATAGACGCTGGTGAAGACGCGCAGCTCGCTCGCCCCGTCGACACGCGCGGAGTCGCGCAGCTCGGCCGGGACGGCGAGGAAGGCCCCGGTCATCAGCAGGACGGACAGCGGGGCGCCGCCGTTGACGAAGGGGAGGACGAGTCCGAAGTGCGACCCGAGGATGCCCATGGTGTTCTCCAGCAGCACGATCGGCAGCATAACCGTGATGCCGGGCACGAAGAGCAAGGAGACGAAGAGCTTCTGGAGCACGCCGCGGCCGGGGAAGCGCAGCACGGCGAAGGCGTAGCCGGCCGCCGCGTAGATCACCAGCGTCAGCACCACGGTGTAGAGCGTGACCAGCAGGCTGTTCAGGAAGAAGTCGAAGAAGTGCAGCTTGTTCCAGGTGTCGACGATGGTGTCGAAGGTCGGGTTCCGCGGGATCAGGTGTCCGCCGCGTACGACTTCCGCCTGGTCCTTGAAGGCGGCCGAGACCATCCACAGGAACGGGTAGACGCTGACGAGGCCGTACAGCCCGAGCAGGACGCCGACGACGGTACGGGCGATGAGCCGGCGGGTACGGGCCGTGGCCTCGTGGGGCGCGGCGGGCCGGGCGGGGGGCTGTGCCCGGCGCCGGGTGTCGAGCGGGATCGATGTCATGTGGTGCTCCGCGATGTCATGTCTTGCTCCGCAGCGCCCGGAGATTGATCAGGGCGAGGACCAGGGCGGCGGCGAACAGGATCCAGCCGAGCGCGCTGGCGAGCCCGAGGGTGGGCGCGAGGTTCTTCAGGAACGCGAGGCGGTACGCCTCCAGGCCCAGCACATTGGTGTGGTCACCGGGGCCGCCGTTCGTCATCACCAGGAAGGTCTGGAAGCCCTGGAGGGATTCGCGCAGGTTGAGCAGCATGACCACGGCGGTGATGGGCCTGACCAGCGGCCAGACGACCGACGCGTTGGTACGCCACCAGCCGGCGCCGTCCAGCTCCGCGGCCTCCAGCACGCTGCGGTCGACCCCTTGCAGTCCCGTGAGGTAGAGGAGCATCGCGACCGGGACCTGCCCCCAGATGGTCACCACGATCATGGTGGGCAGTGCGGTGGCGGGGTTGCCGAGCCAGCCCTGGGGCTGGCTCAGGGAGCCGAGTCCCAGGCCGTCCAGCAGGGCGTTGACCGCGCCGTCCGGCTGGAGGATGTACTGCCAGGCGAAGAAGACCGCGACGCCGCTGGTCACGTACGGCAGGAAGTACACCGAGCGCAGCACCGACCGTAGGCGCCTGACCCGGTTGAGGAGTACGGCCAGCGGAAAGGAGACCGCGACGGTCAGGGCCGGTGCGGCGATCATGACCCAGAGGGTGTTGAGCGCGGCGTGCCGCAGGCGGGGCGCGTAGACGGGGCTGCGCCACAGCAGGTCGGCGTAGTTGTCGAGACCGACCCAGGTCCACCGGGGGGTGAAGCCGTTCCAGGTGGCGAAGGAGAGCGCGAAGCCGTATCCGACGGTGTACAGGCCCATCAGGCAGAAGAGGACGACCGCCGGGCCGACGAACAGGTACCCGGTGATGCTCTCGTACGAACGCGGTCGCCGGCGGGGCGTCTTGCCGGCCGCGCCGGGGGCCCCGGCCGGGAGACGGCGGCTCTCGCCACTGCCCCCGGACGCCCCCGGTGCGGCCTGTCGGGGAGCCGTGGTCACTGCCGCGCCGCCGCCCAGTAGGAGCTGTTGAGCTGACGGAGCTGACGGGCCGTCTCCTCGACCGACTGCTGCTTGAGGGGGGTGAGGTCGGCGAGGATCTCGCCGGCGTCGTCCTGCTCGTAGCCCGGGGCGCGGAATTCGTTGCCACGGCTCGGGTCGTACGTGTTCTCCGGCGTGCCCTTGAAACTGTCGACCATGGCGGCGAGCGCGGGGCCGAGCACGGCGGATGACTCCGCGCCGAGTTCGGTGGCCGGCACATCGGAGGCGTCCTTGGCGAACCGCGCGGCGATCTTCCCCTCGGAGAGGAATTCCATCCACTTCCTGGCGTTCTCCGGCTGCTTGCTCGTCGCGGCGACACTGAGGCCGGTCAGTGCGAGCGGGCCGAGCGCGCGGTCCGGGACCGCGCCGTCCTTCGGGGAGGGCAGCCCGAACGTGAACACGTCGTCGGGGCTCATCCCGTTCTGCTGGAGGAAGGCGAGGGTGAAGGTGCCGCCGATGTCGAAGGCGGCCTTGCCCTGCGCGAATGCCTGGTCGGCCTGGTCGATGGTGAGGCTCTGGGAGCCCGGCATCCAGTACGGCGTGAGCTGGTCGTAGAGGCCCAGCACCTTGATGCCGTCCGGGGAGGCGAAGTCGGCGCTCTTGTCCTTGCCGAAGAGTGCCTCGTACTTCACCTGTCCGAGCTGGCTGAACGCCAGAGGCTGGAGGACCCAGGTCAGGCCGGTGGCCTGGACCTTGAGGCCGAGGGCGAGGCCGCCGTTCTTCGGGTCCTTGGCGGTGGTGGCCTTCAGCGCGGCCAGGAAGCCGGCCCAGTCGGCCGGGGGTTCGGTGATGCCCGCGTCGGCCAGCGTCTTCCTGTTGGCGTAGACGATGCCGAAGGTGCCCACGGTGAGCGGCACGCTGTAACGGGCGCCCTTCTCGATGCCGTGGTCCCTGGCGGTGCCGGGCCGGGAGTCCTTGAACCGCTGGTCGGTGACGAGGCCGGACTGCTGAACGGGTCCCTGGATCCGGTCCGCCCACGCGCCCTTGAAGTCGCCGCTGAGATCGGACACGACCCCGGCGGCGCCGAAGACCCGGTCCTCGCCGTCGGAGTGCACTTCCAGTACGTCCGGCAGGTCGCCGGTCTTCGCCGCGCTCTGCACCTTGGTGGTGTAGGCGTCGTCGGGCGTGTAGGCCTCGACCTTGACCGAGATACCGGTCCGCTTCTCGAATTCGGCCGCGGCGGTGCGCAGCGCGGCGACATGGGACTGCTTGAAGGTCCACATCTCCAGCGAGTTCGCGTCGCTGCCGGAGCCGGACGATCCGCCGCAGGCGGAGAGGGTGGTGAGCGAGAGCGCGGTGGCCGCGGCGACCGCCGCGCGCCGGACATTCCGCGAGAAAGATATGCGCATGGCCCCTACCTAAGGATCAACTATTCAGAAGGCCGTTCAGAAGAGCGAATGACGTTGGAGTGACTGAACTTATGGTCGTGGTGATATAGCGTCAAGACGCACGTCGAGATTTCGTGCTGACCGGTTGGCCGAGGGGCTCCGGTGCGGGAAGCGGAGGTTCCGTGGAATCGGTGGCAGCAGCAGCGCGCGGGCGCAGGCCCGAAGAGGTCAAGTCCGCCGCTCGGGTACTTGAGGTGCTCGAACTACTCGGCGCGGAGGGCGCCCGGTTCTCGCTCGCCGAGATGGCCGGCGCGATGGCCGTGCCCAAGAGCAGCCTGCACGCGATCCTCCGGACCATGGAGGCCCGCGGCTGGGTGGATCTCGATCCGTCCGGCACCCGCTACAGCCTCGGCCTCAAAGCCCTGCTGACCGGGACCGCGTATCTGGAGGGCGACGATGTCGCGAGCCTCGCGGGACCGGTGCTCGACGCCCTGGCGGAGGAGACGGGTGAGTCGGTCCATCTGGGCAGACTCGATGGCACGGACGTCGTCTACCTGGCCAAACGCGAATCCCGGCATGCCCTGCGGATGTACTCGGCGGTGGGCCGCCGGCTCCCCGCGCACGCCACCGCACTGGGCAAGGCGATGCTCTCCCAGTACGACGGGGCCGAGGTGCGGATGCGGCTCAACTGGCCGCTGGAGCGGCTCACCCCGGACACCGTCACCGACCCGGACGAGCTGCTGGCCCAGCTGGCGCGGGCGCGGCTGCGCGGCTGGGCGGCGGAGGACGGCGAGAACTCGCCGGACATCCGGTGCGTGGCCGTCGCGCTGGGCACCGGCCACGGCGGCGGCGACGCGATCAGCTGCTCGGCGCCCAAGAGCCGGATGGACGACGCCCGTGCCGAGGAGGTGGCCGGCGCGGTCACCGAGGCCGCTTACGCGCTGCGGACCCTCCTCAAGCGGCTCGGACAGCACTGAGCCCGTTCCGGGCTTGATTAAGTAGAGTCATTGACAAATCTGGTTGCCGCTCCCTACGTTCGGGTAGCAGAACATCATTCTGCCATCTGTACGCTGGAGTTCGCATGGCTCAGCCTGATGCCCGCTCCGAGGTCCTCGCCCCGGCTCCCTGGGTCGAGGAACGCGGCGCCAAGATCCGCATCACGGCCGTACGCACGTTCCTGACAGCCCCTCACGGCTGCCCCCATCTCATCGTCCGTGTCGAGACCAACGAACCGGGGCTGTACGGCCTGGGGTGTGCGAGCGATCCGCAGCGCACCCTCGCCGTGCGCTCCGTACTCGACGACTACCTGGCGCCGATGCTGGTCGGCCGCGACCCCGACGACATCGAGGACATCCACCGGCTGATGCTCAACAGCGCCTACTGGCGCGGTGGTTCGATCACCGGAAACGCACTCGGCGGCATCGATGTCGCACTGTGGGACCTCAAGGCCAAGCGGCTCGGCGCCCCGCTCCACTCCCTCTTCGGCGGCCGGGTCCGCACCCGCGCCGAGGCCTACACCCATGTCGACGGCGCCGACGCCACGGAGATCGCGGACCAGGTGCTGGCCGCCGTGGAGCGCGGCTACCGGCATGTCCGTGTCCAGGTGGCGGTCCCCGGGTCCGACACGTACGGCACGAAGGCGGCGCGCGAGGTGGACGCCGGGGCGGTACGCCGCCGTGCGGTGCCGTGGGACTCCGCCGCCTACGTACGGACCGTGCCGTCCGTCCTCACGGAGGTACGCGAGCGCGTCGGCGACGGCGTGGAACTGCTGCACGACGTGCACGAGCGGCTCGACCCGCGCCAGGCGCGGGACTTCCTGCGCCGGGTCGAGGACGCGGGCCTGTACTTCGTGGAGGACCTGCTCGCCCCGGAGGACGCGGCGCACTTCGCGGCGCTGCGGGCCGGCTCCTCCGTACCGCTCGCGGTCGGTGAACTCTTCAGCGACGTGGGCCAGTTCCTGCCGCTGCTGGAGGGCCCCTCCATCGATTTCGCCCGGATCCGGATCCCGACCCTGGGCGGTCTCACCCCGGCCCGCAAGCTGGCGGCCTTCTGCGAACTGCGCGGCGTACGGCTGGCCCCGCACGGGCCCGCCGACGTCAGCCCCGTCGCCCAGGCCGCCACCCTCGCCCTGGACATCAGCAGTCATGCCTTCGGTGTCCAGGAGGCGGCGGCCTTCAAACCCCCGGTCGCCGAGGTGTTCCCCGGCACGATCACGGCCCGCGACGGGGGCCTCGCACCGCATGAGACACCCGGCCACGGCGTCGACTTCGACGAGGCCGCCGCCCGCCGTCACCCCGTGCCCGAGCCGCTGGAGCACGACCGCTGGGCCCTGCTGCGCAACACCGATGGGAGTGTGCAACGACCGTGACATCCGATGCCCGAAGGGCTCTTGTCGTCCGTGGCGGCTGGGAGGGACACGAGCCCGTGAAGATCACGGAGCTCTTCCTGCCCTTCCTGCGCGAGCACGGCTACGACGTCCGGGTCTCCGACACCCTGGACGTCTACACCGACGCCGAACTGCTCGCCGGCACCGACCTGGTGGTCCACTGCTGGACGATGGGCGAGATCACCCGGGAGCAGAGCGCGGGGCTCGTCGCGGCCGTCCGCGCCGGCACCGGTCTGGCCGGCTGGCACGGCGGGATCGTCGACTCGTTCCGCGGTGACCTCGGCTACCAGCTGCTCACCGGCGGACAGTTCCTGATGCACCCGCACGGTTTCTCCGACCACGCGGTCACCCTGGTCGAGGAACAGGCCGACCATCCCGTGATCGCCGGTCTGGCCGACTTCCGGGTCCACACGGAGAAGTACTGGGTGGCCACGGACCCGCTCATCGACGTCCTGGCGGCGACGGAGTTCGAGGCGGACGGGGACAGGTCGCGGCCGGTCACCATGCCGGCCGTATGGACCAGGAACTGGGGCGCGGGCCGCGTCTTCGTCTCCGCCATCGGCCACAAGCCGGACGACTTCGATGTACCCGAGGTACGGACACTCACCGAGAGGGGGCTCCTGTGGGCGAGCCGCTGAGGATCGGCATGGTCGGCGCGGGCAAGATCAGCGGCGCCTATCTGGACACCATGGAGCAGCTGGACAACGTGACGCTCACCGCCGTCACCGATCTCGATCCGGGCCGCGCCGGGGCGGCGGCCGCCCGGGTGCCCGGGGCGGAGGCGGTGGGCTCGGTGGCGGAGCTGGTGGCCCGCCCCGATGTCGACGCCGTCCTGAATCTGACCATCCCGGCGGTCCACGCCGAGGTCGCCCGGGCCGCGCTCGCCGCGGGCAAACACGTCTACGGCGAGAAGCCGCTGGCCGCCACCCGTGAGGAGGCGGACGCGATGCTGGCCGGGGCGGGCGCCGACGGGCCCCGGATCGGCTGCGCGCCGGACACCGTCCTCGGCACCGCCGTCCAGACGGCCCGGAAGGCGGTCGACGACGGGCTGATCGGCAGGCCGGTCGCCGCGACGGCCTTCATGACCACGGCGGGACACGAACGCTGGCACCCTGACCCGGAGTTCTACTACCGGCCGGGCGGCGGTCCGCTGCTCGACATGGGGCCGTACTACCTCTCCGCGCTGGTCCATCTGCTGGGGCCGGTCGTGAAGGTCACCGGCGTCGCCTCCCGGCCGCGCGCGGAGCGGGAGATCGGCAGCGGGCCCCGGGCCGGCGAGCGGTTCGCGGTCGACGTGGACACCCATGTGACCGGCGTCCTGGAACACGCGGGCGGGGCGCTCACCACACTGGTGATGAGCTTCGACATCCAGGCCGTGCGGCTGCCGCGCATCGAGGTGTACGGCACGGAGGGCTCGCTGTCGCTGCCCGACCCCAACGGCTTCGACGGGCCGGTCGATCTGCACCCGGCCGGCGGGGAGTGGGAGACCCTCCCGGTCTCCGCCGGATACGCCGGTGCGGGGCGCGGCGTCGGTCTGCGGGACCTGGCGGACGCGATCGCCTCCGACCGTCCGCACCGTACCTCGGCGGATCTCGCGCGCCACGTCCTGGACGTGATGCTGACGCTGCTCGACGCGGCACGGGAGGGCTGCTCGCTCCCGGTCGCGAGCAGCTGCGAGAGGCCGGAGCCCGTGGGCCGTTAGCCTCGCGCTTTCATGAAGCGGGGCGTCCGATGGGTGGTCAGGTAAGCGAAAAGTGCCTCTGACCAGCAAGAATGAGGATTGTCGAGGTCCTTGTT